>NZ_JACAQY010000014.1:0-41472 GCF_013386835.1 Pseudomonas sp. IPO3774 | reverse complement strand
CAGGCTCCCTCGCCACAGCAAGCTCCCTCGCCACAATAAACATCACTCAAGCTTTTGCCACTGCGGCGGCGGTGCAAATTCCTCGACCCAACCCGGCACGTCTTCTGCAGGCATCGGCCGGGCGATGAAATAGCCTTGGGCCACTTCGCAGCCCATGCGCATCAACAGCTGGCCGTGCTCCAGGGTTTCCAGGCCTTCGGCAATCACTTCGCGGCCAAACGCACGGGCCAGACCTATCACGGCCTTGGTCAGCGCCAGGTCGTCCTTGTCGTGCAGGATGTCGCGCACGAACGACTTGTCGATCTTGATGGTCTGGGTCGGCAGGCGCTTGAGGTAGCTCAGGGAGGAATAGCCGGTGCCAAAATCATCCAGGGAGAACTGCACGCCCAAGGCCTGGCAGGCCTCCAGGTGCTGGGTGACACGCTGGATATTGTCGATGGCCACCGACTCGGCGATCTCCAGGTCCAGCCGGTGCGGCTCCACCTGCGGGTATTGCGCCAGCAAGTCTTGCAGGCGCTCGACAAAATCCTCTCGCTGGAAGTGCCGCGCCGCGATGTTCACGCTCACCGACCACCAATGCCCATGCACCTGCCAGCGATGCATCTGGCCCAACACCTGGGCGATCACCCATTCGCCGATATCGACAATCAGGTCGGTCTGCTCGATCAGTGGCAGGAAATCCCCCGGCTTCACCAGGCCACGCTCGGGGTGCTGCCAGCGTAACAACGCTTCGAACCCCACCACCGTGCCGCAGCGCAAGTTGACCTTGGGCTGGTAATGCAGGCACAACTGGCCCGCCGCCAGGGCCTGGCGGATCTGCTCCACGGTCTGATGGCTGGCCTTGACCTCCTGTTCCAGGGATACATCAAACAACTGGTAGCGGTTGCGCCCGCTCTGCTTGGCCACATACATCGCCTGGTCGGCATGGCGCAGCAAGGTGTCGGCGTCCTCGTCGTCCAGGGGGAACAGCGTGACGCCGATGCTGGCGAACACATTCAGCTCCGCCCCCTGGATCGAGTACGGCTCGGAAATCGCCTTGAGGATGCGCAGCAAGGCGCCGTTCAGCTCGTCGATATCGCGCACATAACGCAGGATCAGCACAAATTCGTCACCGGCGAGCCGGGCGACCACGTCCTCGCCGCGGATGATCTCCCGCAACCGAGTGGCCACTTCCACCAACAACAGATCCCCACAGGCATGCCCATACCCGTCGTTGACCGCCTTGAAGCCGTCCAGGTCGAGCATGCACAACGCCAACGGTATGTCTTCGCTGCGGGAGAACTCCAGGGACTGGTTAAGCAACTCCGACAGATAGGCGCGGTTCGGCAAGCCGGTCAGCACATCGTGGCCGACCCGCCATTGCAGGGTGTGCAACAGCTGGCGCTTTTCGCTGACATCAAAGCGGATCGACACGTACTTCTGCACGCGCCCGGTCTTCTCATCGAGCAGCGGCACCATGGTGCTGTCCACCCAATACAACGTCCCATCCTTGGCCCGGTTGCAGATTTCCCCACGCCACACCCGGCCTTCGCTGATGGCTTGCCACATGCCCTGGAAGAACCCCGCAGGGTGCAGTCCCGAGCTCAGAATGCGGTGATTTTGCCCCAGCAACTCGTCACGCCCGTAGCCGGACATGCCGCAGAACTGGTCATTGACGTAAGTGATGCAGCCCGCCAGGTCAGTCTCGGAGAAAATGGCGGCTGCATCCACGGCCCTGCGGTATTTCTCGTCCATGAGTCAGGCTCACTGTGGCTAGCGGTTGAACCGCTCGACCAGGGCGCGCAACCCGGAAGAGATGCTTTCGAGTTCCCGGCCACGGGTGACTGCAGCGTTGGCATTGCCCGCTGTCTTTTGCACCGTGGCGGCAACGTTATTGATCTGCTGTGAAACTTCCTCGGCGACGTGGGATTGTTCCTGTGAGGCAGCAGCCATTTGCTGACTCATACCGGTAATACGCTCCACCGCGTGGCGAATACCTTGCAGCGCCTGCTGCGCCTCAAGTACTTGCTGCACGCCCTGCTCGGCCTCGTGAATGCCCAGGCTCGCGATCTCGACCGCCTCATCGGCGCCGGCCCGCAGGTTCTGGATGATGCCCTGGATCTGCTGGGTCGACTCCCGCGTCTTGCCCGCCAGGGCGCGCACCTCGTCGGCCACCACGGCAAAGCCACGGCCCTGCTCGCCGGCGCGGGCCGCTTCAATGGCCGCGTTGAGGGCCAGCAGGTTGGTCTGGTCGGCGATTGCCTGGATCATGCTCGCGGCCACCTGGATTTGCTGGGTCTGCCCGGCCAGGTTGCCCACCGCCTGGTTGATCTGGGTGACGGTGCCGGCCAGCAGCTGGATCGCCTCGCGCGACGTGCCGGCCACCTGGCTGCCCTGCTCGGCGAGGGTGTTGGCGGTGTGGGCTTCACTGGCGGTTTGTTGAACGTGCACTGCCACTTCGGCGATGGACGCAGCCATCTCGGTCATGGCGGCGGCGGTCATGTCGGTCTCGGCGCGCTGTTCCAGCAACGCCGATTCGGTGGTGCTCGACAACACGCTGGAATGGGCGGCTGCTTCGGCCATCTGGTTGGCCAGGTCGCTGAGGCGCGTCAGGGCGGTTTTAAGTCGCGCTTCTTCGCTGATCAGGATCATTTCAAGCTGCGCGGTCGGCCCCAGCGCGTCGCTGTAGGTCATGGCGCTGATGGGGTCGGAAAAGGTATTGGGCGTGTTCTGCACAATCTGCTTGAGCTGTAGCCCCAAGCGTTGATGCCCCCAGACGCCCAGGCCGAGAAACAAGCCGACAGTCAACGCCTGGGCCCATACACCCGGAACCCATTGGAAGGCGGCGACACTGGCAACGGCAGCCGCCAGTGGCAACGCCATGGCCCGGGACACAGACGCCACGCGCCGCACCGGCGAGACCGCCGCACCACCGGCCTGCAACCGCGCGTACAGCGCTTCTGCGCGGCGCACCTGTTCGCGGGTGGGCTTGACCCGCACCGACTCGTAGCCCGTCAGCCGCCCGTCTTCGAGAATCGGCGTCACATAGGCGCTGACCCAATAATAGTTGCCGTTCTTGCAGCGGTTCTTCACCACGCCCATCCAGCTCTGCCCGGCCTTGAGGTAGCTCCACATCAGCTGGAACACGGCGGGCGGCATGTCCGGGTGGCGCACCAGGTTGTGGGTGCTGCCGATCAGCTCGGCCTGGGTAAAACCGCTCATGGCGGCAAACTCGGCGTTGCAGTAGGTAATATGGCTGTTGACGTCAGTTGCGGAAATTAGCCGTTGCTGCTCCCCAAAAGTCTGTTCAACAGCAGTGACCGGCAAATTGAGACGCACGTTAAAGCTCCATGGACAGCATTCGATCGCCCTCTCGACCACCGGGTAGGCAGGACAGGCGGATTCGTATTTCCAGTCGGGCTGCGCCGTCGATCGGCTGGTTGGCCGCAAAGGTACGCAAACCCACGATTTGCACAGCAATTCATCATCCATTCAGTGATGATCAACTAGGCTTGAATTCGGGTATCCGGCACGTGAGGCGCAATGAAGCGTGGCACTGACGAGCGACATTTCAGTCCCTGCCAGGCGTCCGTTTTATGGGCACATTTATGAGAGTAAGGAGAGAGCAATGATTTCCTGTTTCATAAACCTGCCTTCTGAAACGAGACCACCAAATACTTGTCCTAGATGCCGATTCTACGAATTACATCACATTTTGCAAGAAAAGGTGATGGTACATGCGGTTGTCTAATTTTAAGATTTATCGTTAAGTTCTTGATTCTAAATGGGAATTGAGCGATGCACATTTCAAGTTTGGGTCCAGCCATCAGACGTTACCGCAAGGTCGCAGGGCTTACTCAGGCTGAACTAGGTGAAAAAACCGGTTTTGACCCTAAAACCATCAGCCGCTTCGAAACCGGCACCTATACACCCAGCGTCGAGGCACTGTTCTTGTTCGCAGAGGCGCTGGGAGTGAAGCTGAAAGTCTTTTTCGCAGACCTAGTCGACGAGGAGGAACAGCGCGCTTATCTGTTCGGTGTCATTCACAAAGCCACCCCGAAGGATCTGGGAAAGCTGATCGCAGCGGTAGACCAGGCCTTGTCCAAGCCTTAGAGCTCGCAACACACGTGCACGCAATAAAAAGAGCAGACAGCCAGATTGACTGTCTGCTCTTTGCTTGATGACTCCTGACATGAACTGACAGGACAGCCCCTTAGACTAGGGACTGAGCCGCGCCATTGCTACGTCATTCCACGGAGTCATCATGAATAGCATTGCCCATTACTTTTTGTTGTACGTCGACAGCCCGGCCACCAGCGCCAACCTCTACAGCCGGCTGCTGGACAAGCCGCCGGTGGAGCTGGGGCCGACCTTCGCGCTGTTCATCCTCGACAACGGGGTGAAACTCGGCCTGTGGTCGCGCCACACCGTGGAGCCTGCGGCCCACGCCTCGGTTGGCGGTAGCGAGGCGGGTTTCTGCGTCGCTGATATCGCAACGGTCGACGATTTGCACACGCGCTGGGTGCAACTCGGGATGAGCATCATCCAGTCACCGGTCGAGGCGGATTTCGGCTACACCTTTGTCGCCCAGGACCCCGACGGTCACCGCCTGCGGGTGTTCACCGTGAACCCGTAACGGCTTGCGGCGCCAGCGCCCTTCGAGGCTGATGGCGCCGACACTGGCCAGCACGATCAGGCCACCCAGCACCACGCGCAGCGAAACCTGCTCGCCCAGCAGCGTGGCGGCCATCACCATCGCCACCGGCGGCACCAGGTACAACGCCACTGACGCGCGGCTGACCTCGACATGCCGCAACACATAGGCCCAGGCCAGGTACGCCAGGGCGCTGGGAAAGGCGCCGAGCAACAACACCGCCCAGTTGGCTTGGGTCGATGATTGCGACACCACCGCCGGCAAACCCGGCAAATACACACACAGCAGCAAGGTGCCCGACCACACGGTGTAGCACACCGTGGTCAGCGGGCTGTAGCGCCGGGAATAGTGTTTCTGGATGGTGAAATAAAGGCTCCACGACAGCGCCGCCAGCAGGATCATCAGTCCACGGGGATCAATCTGCCCCAGGCCATGCTCGCCCCAGATCACCACCAGCACCCCGCTCAAGCCCAGCAGCACGCAACCCCAGCGCCAGCCGGTAACTCGCTCCTTCAAGCCGAAAAACGCCACCAGCACCGTAAATAGCGGAACCGACTGCGCCAGCACACTGGAGGCAGCGGCCGTGACAAATTGCTGGCCGAAATTGATCGTCAGGTGATGCAGGAAAATCCCGAAGAAGCCCAGCACCAGCAACCACGGCAGGTCTCGCAGACGTGGCCGCTCGATCCTCATGACCAACGCCACGCCGGCCATCAATACCGAAGCAATCAGGAACCGTCCCAAGGCCAACTGGCCAGGGCTGTAGCTGTGCAAGGCCAGATGCACGCCAATCGGCGAATACGCCCAACAGAGGATGACGCTGGCAGTGACTAGCGTAAGCTTTACAGGTGACGGGGCTTTCATGAACGGCGTCCAGCAGTGGGAATGCCGCCAGTCTTGGCCCCGGCAAGGCGCAAGACAATTAACCGTTTCTGACTTCTGTAATCACTGGAACTGAGCGATGGAACTGGCCCAACTGAAAATGGTGAAAGCCGTGGCACAAACCGGCAGCGTGGCCCAGGCCGCCCTGCAACTGCACTGCGTGCCGTCCAACATCACCACACGCATTAAGCAACTGGAAAGCGAGTTGGGTACCCCGCTGTTCATTCGCGCCGGGCGCGGGTTGGCGATCAGTGCCGCTGGGGAAGTGTTTCTCGACTACTGCGAGCGCATCCTCGCGCTGGTGGAAGAGTCCAAGCGTGCCGTCGACAGCAACGCGATTCCCCGCGGCAAGCTGCGCATCGGTGCAGTGGAATCCAGCGCCAGTGGCCGCCTGCCGCCGCTGCTGGCCGAATACCATCGGCGCTATCCACAGGTAGAACTGGAACTGGTGACCGGCGCCTGGGCACAGTTACTCGATGACCTGCAACATCACCGCATCGACGCCGCGCTGGTGGCCGCCGGCGGCAAACGCCCGAAGCTCGAACAAAGCGTGGTCTACAGCGAGCGCCTGGTGCTGATTACCAGCGCCTCCAGCGCACCCATCGAGGACGCCCGGGACCTGGCCGGCCGCACGCTGCTGGTGTGGCCGCCCGGCTGCCCGTATCGCGCAGCCCTGGAGAACTGGCTCAAGCCCCACGACATCAAGCCTGCCATCGCAAGTTATGCCAGTTGGGGCACGATCATTGGCTGCGTCAGCGCGGGGATTGGCGTGGCACTGGCGCCGGAAGGCATCCTGGCGCGCTACGAGCAGGCCAACCAATTGACGTCCTACCGCTTCGACGAATTGGCGGCGGTGGATAACCTGCTGTTCTGGCACAAGGACACCCAACGCCACCTGGCGCGGGATGCCTTTGCGGGGCTGTTGCGGGAGACTTTCGGCTAACCGGTTTTCGCCCCGCTACGCGCGGGCGCAGCAGCATCTTCAGCCTTTTGCGGGGACCAGCCTGGCGTACTGGTCCTGGCTGATCCAGCCCTTGGAAGAGCGGCCTTCGCCATTGATGAACTCGACCTGGGCCCAGCCATCCTTGAACGCCAGTACCGCGACCACATCGTCCTTGACCACGTAGGCACGATGGCTGGCCTTGGCGTCCGGGGTCTTCTGCAGGAAGGCCTTGTCGGACGAAACGGTCACCAGGCCAATCCATTTCTTGGCAGCGGTTTGGGTCAGGTCCAGGCCGGTGGCAATTTCCGGCATCAACACGTTGATGCAGCCGGGATGTTCGCGGCCCTTCTCCACGGTCAGCGTCACACCGTCCGAGGAAGCCGCGACGGTACCCGGATAGGCCTCATCCAGCCATGTCGACACCGATGCCTTCGCACCGTCGACCTTGCCCTGCAGGAAGAACGTGCACGAGCGGGTCACGCCCTCGCCCATTTCCTCGGCATAAAACCCCTCCACCTGATGCTCGGGCGTCACGGCCAGCATCAGCCCTTCGTACTTGCCCGAGTGCAGCGTAGCGGCAAACGCCGGCGCACCTGCAGCAACACACACGAAAGAGGCAACCAGCAATCGGGACACGCAACGTTTGAACGGCATTCTATTTTTTCCCTTCAAGTGCTTCGTAGGCTTTTTTGATGCGTTGGTCATAGTCGCCATAATCCTTGCCGTTATAGTTCAGCGCCATGGCGGCGTAATCCTTGTTCTTCATGGCCTTGACCAGGGCCGGGCTCTGGCTGCAAAAACCGAGGAAGGCCTTTAGTTGATGCCCGGCATTAATCTTCATGGCCACCACAAATTCAAACACCGTTTTATAACCGCATGCCGTGAAGTTGGAGCCCATTATCTGAAACATGCCCCAGGAGGCCGACTTCAAGGCCGCTTCCTGATCCAACGCAAAGGCGGTGGCCATGGTTTCCCAGGCCTTGGTCTGGTCCTTGTTATTGGCCTTCCACTGGGGCCCGGCCTTCTTCACGTAGGGGTACGACAACAGCGGGTGGGTCTGGTCGTATTTACTCTTGGTGTACTTGCGAAAATGGTGCCCTTCAAAGGCGATCACCGGCAACTTGGCCGGGCCGAACCCGGAGCGCCCGCCCGACTCCACCGTGGCAAAGGCCTTGATGATATTGACGGAAATGCCGTTACCCAACTGCGTGGCAGCGTTCTGGAAGTCCGTATCCGTCAGCGTCGTGCCGCCGTCGCACGTGGCCTGGAGCATCATCTGCCGGTTGCGCCGCTCGGCCTCGATCATTGCCCGCATGCGGTCCAGATAGTGGTCGACCGTGGCCTGGACCATGTCCGCGCCGGTGTTGCCGAACACATTGAGGAACGTCGGAATACGCAGGGTCGGGTTCGGCTTGACCGGCACCTTCACCGCCTCTTCGATCAGGCTATTGAAGGTGCGCCCGGTGGGGTCGATAACACCATCGGGATGCGCGTATTTGAGGTGGCGGAACTGATACTGGCTGATGCACTGCACCAACTGGCCGTCGCATTTGCCATTTTCCGCCAGGGGGAAACCCAACTTGGGAATGATCAAGTTGAATAAATACTGGATGCATTGAACATCGGCGGGCAAGTTGCGGGCTTTGCCCGGCGCACCGACGGAAGCGCTGATGAGAGTGGGCAACCCTTGCAGGCTTTTCATTACTGACATCCTTGTGAGTTGGAGTAGATGAGCCATAAAGCGCCATCACTTTAATATCATCCATGTGCCACCGACATATTTAGAAATATGTCGCTGGCGCAAACTAACAAGGCGAATTTGGCTTGTCCAGCGCAAGGTTTTAAGGATGTGAGCAATCCCTCACTGACGTCTTCCCTGGGAATAATTTTTAAACGGACTGGGCACTTTGCCACTACCTGCGCTACTGTCTGTTTCGCAGGATGCATTGTCGTCCTGACATCTAACAATGACGTCCAGGGACTGACATGAAATCGACCTTTATTGCCTGTGCCATCAGCGGATTGCTCTTCGTCTCGCCAAACACCCACGCAGAAGATTTTGCGGGCTACTTGCTCAAGGCGGTAACGCCAAAAGGTCCGCAATGGCAAACCAAAAACGATGACGAGATGGCATCAGCGTTCGCGAATGCCGGGGTAAAACGATACAAGTGGTCTGCCGACACCGGAAAAGACGAGATCACCCTGTTTGTGTTGCCGGGCCAGAATCAACCGCCAAGCGCGGCCCGTGATTCCGATACCCGGGCCGCCGAGAAGAACTGCAAAACACATATCAGCCAGACTGACATGGGAGATACCAGCACCCCGTATATGGGCTGGTCGGTGATCTGCACACAGGCGAACGGCAACGTCATGACCTTGAGGCATTTTGCCTATCAATTGGGGGGCGACACGTACAAGGTTTCCAGGACCTGGAGAGAAATGCCTTCAGAACAAACCGTTGCACAATGGAGCGCAACGCTCGCCAGCATCGCCGACCACATCAACAGCACTAAGCCGTGACACAGGAGGTGCCCATGCGTTGGCTAATCGTGGTATCGACTGTCCTGCTGCTGTTCGGCTGTGCATCCAAACCGCCTGTGGCGCCGCCGGACCTGTCCCGCCCGTCGATCGCCGAGACAAAGTCGGTGGTGTTTGCAGGGAAAACATACGTCCTGAAATACCAGGCCCGGGGCAACGTTCCGCTCTGGGAGTATTTCCTCGCACCAGAAAGCGTCAACGCCTGGAGCGAACTGGTGGATTTTCGCCTCGCGCCGCCCCAGAGCACCGGCAACGAGCCCCGGGATCTTGCCAACCTGACCGCGCAGGCCCACAAACAGGAATACCCCAACCTTCCGGTGGAGATGTTTTCAGACGAGAAAACCGATGCGATCTACGTGCTGCTGTTTTATCCGACCTCCACACGCAAGGACGGCAGCTTCTTTGAGTTCAATATCTTCAAATACTACAAGGACAACGGGACCGGCCAAATCATCAGCTTCCACTTTGCCAAGAACATCCCGTCCGACACGCCTGCCGCACGACAGGAGTTGCCCAGGCACATGGCGAGGTTGCGCGCAGAAGTGATTCCGGCCATGGGAGAGTTCCCGCTGTACCGTCAGTAACCCTGATGAGCGAACAGCAGAAATCGCTTCGCAGATGACGAATGTCAGCGAAGTGCTTCATAAAAGTATTTTTTTGAATCAAGGAGGGTTGCGTTATGGAGGCAACCCCACCAGCCACACCCCGGCACACAATGTTCCCGCTGTGGCTGCTGCCTTCCGGCTCTGACCAGGTTCACGGGTAATCGTTGCGGGGGGACCGATGGGGTCACCATAACGACGCTCGCCTCTCGGCAAGCCGCGCCATTGTACCGATCTCATCGGAAGTTACAACCGTTGGCGCGGGATTAAAAATATCTGATGGTTCAAGTACTTGGCTGCAGGAGCAAGCTTGCTCCTACAAAAGCACGACCTCGTCCGCCCGACCGCCCTCTTGCTGGATCACCAGGTGAATGAAGTGCAGCTTGGCAATCACCGCCGGCGGCAGGACGAACGGATAGAAATCCGGCTGGCCCATGCTGCGGGACAGTTCGTTGAGCATGCCGGCCAGTTCGATCCACGCATTGACGAATGACAGGAACGCCGTGCCGCCGGGATGCCCGGGGTCGTAGAGGGTGCTGAGGGGGAACGGCTGGTAATCCAGGTCCATCTCCCGGGCGCTCATGCCGAAGCCCAGCGCGGTGTCGACGGCGTCCATCATGTGCAGGTAATGCGCCCAGGTTTCCGCCCAGTCTTCCCACGGGTGCATGGTGGCGTAGGCGCTGACGCAGGTTTGCTGCCAGTCCGGGCGCGGGCCGTTCTGGTAGTGCTGCTCCAGGGCGTCGGCGTAGCTGGCGCGCTCGTCACCGAACAGCGTGCGGAACGGCTCCAGCCAATGGCTGTTGGCGATCAGGCGGTCCCAGTAGTAATGGCCGACCTCGTGACGGAAGTGACCGAGCAAGGTGCGGTAAGGCTCGCGCATCTGTACGCGAATTTTCTCACGGTGGGCGTCGTCGGCTTCCTTGATGTCGAGGGTGATCAGGCCATTGGCGTGGCCGGTGGTGGGCGCGTTGCCTTCCAGGTCGATGCCGACAAAATCGAAGGCCAGGCCGGTGTCTTCATCGACCGTCCTGGGAATCACCTGCAAGCCCAGGCTGATGAGTTGGGCCACCAGACGACGCTTGGCGGTTTCGACCTTGCGCCAGCGTTCGGGGTTTTCGGGGATCGACAGGTCGGGAATGGTGCGGTTCAGGCTGCAGGCCACGCACAAGACCTGGCCGTTGTCGGCGGGCAGCAGCCAATTGCACGCGGCGGGCGTGTCAAGGTTGGCGCAGCGGCGAAAGGCACCGGCTTCAGGGTCGGTGTCCAGCAGCCAGGTATCGGCGTACGGGCCGGGCTGCAGGGAGGACAGGCGACTCTGCTCCGGCTGATAGCCCAGCAGCGCCGAGCAGGCCAGGCACTGGCTGTTGCGAAAGAACAGCGATTGCCCACAGCGGCACTGCCAGACCTTGCTGTTGCGCGAGGTCTCGGCCATGAACGGTGCGGCGATGCGCGAACTGAGTTGTTCGAAGAAGCGGTACATGGCGATCTCTCCGGGAGGCTTGCCAATACTAGAGCATTGCCCGGGAGAGATCGTTCCCACGCTCTGCGTGGGAATGCATCCAGTGACGCTCCGCGTCGCACCTTTCAGAGCGGACGCAGAGCGTCCAGGGCGGCGTTCCCACGCAGAGCGTGGGAACGATCATCAGACCGTGATGTTGTGCTTGGCCAAAAATGCCACGAACGCCTCTTCATCCAGCACTTTCAAGCCCAGCTCAGTGGCCTTGGCGAGCTTCGAACCCGCGCCCGGCCCGGCGACCACGCAATGGGTTTTCGCCGACACCGAGCCCGCCACCTTGGCGCCCAGGCTTTCGAGTTTTTCCTTGGCAACATCGCGGCTCATCAGTTCCAGGGAGCCGGTGAGCACCCAGGTGTGACCGGCCTCGGGCAAGCCTTCGACGACTTTCTTCTCACTCTGCCAGTGCATGCCGAAGTCCTTGAGCTGTTGCTCGATGGCCAGCGCGCGCCGGGCGTTTTCTTCAATATCAAAAAAGTCCCGGACGGCCTTGGCCTGCTTCTCGGGCAACGCCTGGCGCATGTCGAGCCAGTCGGCATTGATCACGCCTTCGAGGGAGCCGAATTTGTCAGCGAGTTTCTGCGCGGCGCCCGGCCCTACCGACGGGACGTGCAGCTTGTCGAGCAAGCCGCCCAACGTGGTGCTGGCCGCAAACTCGGCGCTCAGGTCGCCCTGCTCCTGCAATTCCAGCCCGCACTCGTCCTTGGAGATCAAGGCACCGATCACGTCCTGGTTATGGCTGTCTTCAAAGAAACTGTGAATCTCGTGGGCCACTTCCAGACCTACATCCGGCAAGTACGTCAGCACTTCCGGCAACGCCTGCTGCACGCGCTCCAGGGACGCCAGGGAGCGCGCCAGCACTTTGGCGGTCTCCTCGCCCACATCGGGAATGCCGAGGGCGTAGATAAACCGTGCAAGGGTTGGCGTCTTGCTGTTTTCGATGGCGGTGATCAGCTTCTTGCTGGAGACATCGGCAAAGCCTTCCAGGTCGATGATCTGTTCGTACTTGAGCTTGTAGAGGTCAGCCGGCGAGCCGATCAGTTTCTCGTCCACCAGTTGCTCGATGGTCTTGTCGCCCAGGCCATCGATGTCCATGGCCCGGCGCGAGACGAAATGGATGATCGCCTGCTTGAGCTGCGCACCGCAGGCCAGGCGCCCGACGCAGCGGTATACCGCGCCTTCGCTGACGGTTTCCTTGCCCTTGCTGCGCTTGACCAGTTGCGTGCGCTCAACGTGGGAGCCGCACACCGGGCAGCTCTCGGGGATCTGCACCGCGCGGGCGTTTTCCGGGCGGCGCTCGGTCACCACCGATACCACTTGGGGAATCACATCACCGGCACGGCGAATGATCACGGTGTCGCCGATCATCAGGCCCAGGCGCGCCACTTCGTCCATGTTGTGCAAGGTGGCGTTGGACACGGTCACACCCGCGACCTTGACCGGTTTCAAGCGTGCCACGGGCGTCACAGCGCCGGTGCGACCCACTTGGAATTCAACGTCCAGCAGTTCGGTCAGTTCTTCCATCGCCGGGAATTTATGGGCGATTGCCCAACGCGGTTCGCGGGCACGGAAGCCCAGCTCACGTTGGTAGGCAATGCTATTGACCTTGAACACCACACCGTCGATTTCATAGGGCAAGGCATTCCGTCGATCACCGATATCACGGTAGTAGTCGAGGCAATCCTGAATCCCCTTGGCCAGTTTCAACTCATGACTGATGGGCATGCCCCACTTTTTCAGCTGTTGCAGATTGCCAATGTGGGTGTCGCTGATATCCGTGGTCACGCCGTAGCAGCAGAATTCCAGCGGACGGCTGGCGGTGATCTTCGAGTCCAGCTGACGCAGGCTACCCGCCGCCGCGTTGCGCGGGTTGGCGAAAGTCTTGCCGCCAACTTCCAGCTGGGTGGCGTTCAGCCGCTCGAAACCGGCCTTGGACATGAATACTTCGCCGCGCACTTCGAGGGTCGCCGGCCAGCCGGTGCCGTGCAGTTTCAAAGGAATGTTGCGCACGGTACGCACGTTGACGCTGATGTCTTCGCCAGTGGTGCCATCGCCACGGGTGGCGCCACGCACCAGCTCACCGTCCTGATACAGCAGGCTGACCGCCAGGCCATCGAGCTTCGGCTCGCAGCTGTACTCCACCGCTGCGCCACCGCCAAACAGGTCGCCCACGGGCAGGTCCAGGCCTTCAGTGACCCGGCGATCGAATTCCAGCATGGTGCTTTCATCAAAGGCGTTGCCGAGGCTGAGCATCGGGATTTCGTGGCGTACCTGAGTGAACGCAGACAATGCCGCACTGCCGACCCGCTGCGTCGGTGAATCACGGGTTACCAGCTCCGGGTGCTCGGCTTCAAGCGCCTTGAGCTCGTGGAACAAACGGTCGTACTCGGCGTCCGGAATGCTCGGCTCGTCGAGGACGTGGTAACGGTAGTTGTGCTGATCCAGTTCAGCGCGCAGTTCGAGGATGCGGGTGTGGGCGGCGGTCATGGGTGTTCTCTCATAAAGCAAAAGAGCAGCCGAAGCTGCTCAATATGTTAGTGCATGGATTCTACAGGCAACGCTTAAGCTTGGACCTTAGCGCTTCTGTGTCAGGGCACGACGCTCGAACTCGACGATGCGCTGACGGTAATGCTCGATGGTCTGGGCGGTCAGGACACTGCGTTGATCGTCCTTGAGTTCGCCGTTGAGTTCCTGGGACAGCTTGCGAGCTGCCGCCACCATCACGTCGAACGCTTGTTTCGGGTGACGCGGGCCCGGCAAGCCGAGGAAGAAGCTCACCGCCGGAGTGCTGAAATGGTCGATGTCGTCCAGATCGAAGATGCCCGGCTTGACCGCATTGGCCATGGAGAACAGGACTTCGCCGTTGCCGGCCATGCTTTCGTGGCGATGGAAAATATCCATCTCGCCAAAGCGCAGACCGCTTTCCAGAATATTCTGCAGCAGGGCCGGGCCCTTGAAGCCGGCGGCGTCACGGCAGATCACGCTGATCACCAGCACCTCTTCGGCAGCCGGCTGGTCCTTGACGGATTCTTTATGGGCGCTCTTGGCCGGGGACTCATCCGGGAAGTCGTCATCACGGCTGCTGAAGCTCGGGCCTTCTTCCAGGTCCAGGTTCAGGTCGCCCTGGGATGGCTCGCTGGCCGCGCTGCGCTTGCCGCGCTTGGGTTCACGGGCTTCACGCACCGGTGCGCTCATCGACGGCAGGTCGTGCTCGTCCAGGTGCGGTTCTTTATGGTTGTCCAGGACACGCGGTGGCCCCAGCAGCTCGGCGCTGCCGTCGTCGTCCGGCAAATTGGACAGGTTGCGGTCCAGGCGAAATTTCAACTTGCCCTTGCCGCCACGCATCCGGCGCCAGCCATCAAAAAGAATACCGGCAATGACAATAATGCCGATGACGATCAGCCACTCGCGCAGACCGATTTCCATGTAATCCCGTGCCTCTAATAAAAAATGCTGAAAAATAAGGGGTTTAGCACCGTGCAAACCGCTTTAAAACGTGGCGCCAACTCTATGTTCTGAATGACGTTTTGCCCACGCATACGAAAATTTGACATTAAACTAGCACGACCAAAGATAACTTTACACCGTCTGTCAAAATGCCTTGAACAAATATGTCCATTTGCCACTTTTCCCAGACCGGTAAATCACCTTACGTCCTGCTGAAAATCCTCCTTCGACCTGCGGCTCAGGATTCCACCAGCGCCATCGCCTCTTCGACATCCACCGCCACCAATCGCGAACAGCCCGGCTCGTGCATCGTCACGCCCATCAATTGATCGGCCATTTCCATGGCGATCTTGTTGTGGGTGATATAGATGAACTGCACCGTCTGGGACATCTCTTTAACCAGTCGGGCGTACCGTCCAACGTTAGCGTCATCCAGCGGGGCGTCAACTTCGTCGAGCATGCAAAACGGCGCCGGGTTCAACTTGAAGATCGCAAATACCAGGGCCAATGCGGTCAGTGCCTTCTCGCCACCAGACAACAAATGGATGGTGCTGTTCTTCTTGCCCGGAGGCCGCGCCATGATCGTTACCCCTGTATCGAGTAGATCTTCGCCCGTCAGTTCCAAGTAAGCGCTGCCACCACCGAAAACTTTCGGGAATAACGCCTGTAAACCGCCATTAATCTGATCAAAGGTATCTTTGAAGCGATTACGGGTTTCCTTGTCGATCTTGCGGATCACGTTTTCCAGGGTGTCCAGCGCTTCGACAAGATCGGCGTTCTGCGCGTCCAGATAACGCTTGCGCTCGGACTGCTGCTGGTACTCGTCGATGGCCGCGAGGTTGATCGCGCCGAGTCGTTGAATGCGCGCGGCAATCCGCTCAAGTTCTTCTTCGGCTTCTTTCTCGTTGGCCTCGGCGGTCAGGGTATTGAGCACGCCGTGCAGGTCGTAGCCGTCTTCCAGCAACTGGTCTTGCAGGGTTTTGCGGCGCACCGTCAGGGCCTGCCATTCCATGCGCTGCTGTTCGAGCTGGCCCCGGATCAGTTGCGACTGTTGCTCGGCCTGGGTCCGGCGTTTTTCTGCGTCGCGCAGTTCGCGGTCGGCGTCTTCCAGGGCGATTTGGGCGGTCTTGAGCTCTTCGTCGACGGTCATGCGCTTGTCGAGCAACTCTTCAAGCTTCAGGCGCAGCTCTTCCAGCGGGGCCTCGCCCTCCTCCAGGTTGAGGCTCAGTTGCTCGCGTTTTTCGGTCAGGCGTTCGGACTGCATTTCCAGGCGCTCAAGGGCCTGGCGCGTGGAATCGTGCTGCGCCCGCAGGGAGCCGAGGCGCACGGCCAATTGATGGGCGTGATCCTTGTGCTGGCGAGCTTCCTGGCGCACCCGATCGAGGCGCTCGCGCAAGCTGTCGCGCTGGGCCAGCAGCAACTCGCGCTGCTCGGTGTCCAGGGCCATGCTGTCGAGGGCTTCCTGCAATTGCAGGCGTGCTTCGCCGACTTGTTCGTGTTCGAGGGCGCGTTGCTCGCCCATCTCGGCCACTTCTTCGTCGAGCCGGGTGCGGCGCAGGGTCAGTTGCTCGACCTTGGCCTTGCTCGCCGAGAGCTGGGCTTTCAATTCGCCCTGCTGGCGCGCTTCGTCCTGCAACAGCCGGCGCAGGTGTTCGCGGCCGGTCTCTTGCTGGCGCTGGGTGGCGCGCAGGGTTTGCAGCTGGTTTTCCAGGGACTCGAGTGTGGCTTCGCGCTCTTCGCGCTCGGCGGTCAGGTTGACGATTTCCTGGCCACGGGCCAATACGCCGCTTTCCGCTTCGCTGGCACGCCGTACCCGCAAAAAGTGCCGGCCGACCCAAAAGCCATCACGGCTGATCAGGCTTTGCCCTGCGGCCAACTGCCCGCGCTGGGCCAGGGCCTGCTCAAGGCTGTCGACCGGCTTGACCTGGCCGAGCCAGGGCGACAGGTCAATCGCCGCCTCCACTTTATCCAGCAGGCTGCCCGGCACGCGAGTGCCGTCCGCCGCCGGGCTGAGCAAACGCAGATCGCCCTGGGCAAAACCCGCCAGGTCAAACCCGCCAAAATCATCCACCAGCACCGCTTGCAGGTCGGCGCCGAGCACGGTTTCCACCGCCAGCTCCCAACCGGCTTCAACCTTCAGGCCTTCGGCCAGGCGCGGACGCTCGGCCAGGTGTTGGTCACGCAGCCATTCAGCCGTGCCGGTGCCCGGGTCGAGCGCCGCTTGCTGCAAGGCTTCCAGGGAAGCCAACCGGCCGTTGAGCCGCTGCAAATCGCCCTGGGCCTGCTGCTGTGCCTGGGTCGCCTGCTGCAGTTGCTGACGCAATTGCTCGAGGCGCTCCACTTGTTGTTCTTCGCTGGCTTCCAGCTCTTCCAGCGTCATTTCGCTTTCGGCGAGTTTCTCGCTCAGTTCGAGGATCGCTGCATCTTCCGGGTCGGCAGCGAGCAGCACGCGCTCTTCCACCAGGCGCCGCTGACGCTCGGCCAGGCGCTCCATGCTGGTTTCCAGTTGCTGGATGCGTGACTGCTGCACCTCAGCCTGGCGGCGCGGCTCGGCAGATTGCAGGTTGAACGTGTCCCACTGCTCCTGCCAGGCGTGCATGGTGGTTTCGGATTCTTCCAGGGCCGCAGCGGCTTCCTCGGCAGCGGCGCTGGTGACTTCCTGCTCGGGAGTGAGCATGTCCAGCTCCTCCCCAAGGGTCAGCAGCAAGGTGCGGTCGTGGCCCAGGTGCGATTCGGTTTCCAGGCGCGCACGCTCGGCTTCTTTCAAGTCGTCCTGCAACTGGCGCAAACGCTGCTGGCCGTGCTGGATGCTCTGCTCGACCCGGGCGATATCGCCGCCCACCGAATAGAAGCGCCCCTGCACCAGATTGAAGCGCTCGGACAGGTCATGGTGACCGTCCCGCAGGCGTTCGATGCTGGCGTCGGCATTGCGCTGCTCGGCCACCAGGGCTTCGAAGCTGATTTCCTGGGTGCCGATGATTGCTTCGCGCTGGCCCACCTGGTCATTCAACGCCTGCCAGCGCAGGGCCGACAGTTGCGCCTTGAGCTGACGCTCCTCGCCCTTGTATTCCTGATACTTCTCGGCGGCCTGGGCCTGGCGGTGCAGGCGCTCCAGCTGGCGCTCCAGCTCTTCACGCAGGTCAGTCAGGCGGGCAAGGTTTTCATGGGTACGGCGGATACGGTTTTCGGTCTCGCGGCGGCGTTCCTTGTACTTGGAGATGCCGGCCGCTTCCTCGATAAAGTTACGCAGGTCTTCGGGCTTGGCTTCGATCAGCTTGGAGATCATCCCCTGTTCGATGATCGAATAGCTGCGCGGGCCCAGGCCGGTACCGAGGAAGATGTCGGTGATGTCCCGGCGGCGACACTTGGTGCCGTTGAGGAAGTAGCTGTTCTGGCTGTCGCGGGTCACTTTGCGGCGAATGGAGATTTCCGCATAGGCCGCGTACTCGCCCACCAGGGTGCCGTCGGAATTGTCGAACACCAGTTCGATGCTGGCCTGGCTCACCGGCTTGCGGCTGGTGGAGCCATTGAAGATGACGTCGGTCATCGACTCGCCACGCAGGTTTTTTGCGGAGCTCTCGCCCATCACCCAGCGTACGGCGTCGATGATGTTCGACTTGCCGCAGCCATTGGGCCCGACCACTGCCGCCATGTTACTGGGGAAGTTCACCGTGGTCGGGTCGACGAAGGATTTGAACCCCGCCAGTTTGATGCACTTGAGCCGCACGCTTAGGCTTCCGCCAACGCAGCAATGACCAGCGAGCAACTGCGCTCGCCGTAGGCCGAGAGCACCAGGCGAATCTGCGGCAGGTCACGGGCCAGCACGGCGGCGAGCAATTGCTCGAACAGCACCAGGTACTCGCTCATGGACGCCTTGCGCTGATCCAGCGCCAGGTAATAGGCGCGGTTCATCGCCGGCTGCAGGTTCTCGACGGTTTCCTGCAGGTACGGGTTGTTGGCGAACGGATAGGCGGCACGCATCACGTTGAAGCTCTCTTCGACGAAGGCGCGGATGTCCTGGCGTTCGAAGCTGGCGATCAGGCGCTGCTGGATTTGCACGAACGGCGCCATGTCGGCCTGGGTCTGCCAGCCGGCGGCGACCGCATTGCCCAGCAGGATGTACAGCTCGCCCATCAGCGTGCACAGGCTTTGCACCTTGTGGGCCGTCAGCTCGGTGACGTGGGCGCCACGGCGCGGCAGGATCGCAATCAGGTGCCGGCGCTCGAGGATCAGCAAGGCTTCGCGCACGGAACCACGACTGACATTCAGCGCCAGTGTGACCTTCTGCTCCTGGATCCGCTCCCCAGGCTTGAGATCGCCGCGAATGATACGTTCGGCGAGGTGGTGAGCGATTTGCTCGGCAAGACTATCCGGCGCCTTGAACGTCATGTTTTCCCTTCAAAATCTTCTATCGGTACAAGCGCGGCAGTGTAGCGCACTTGCCGGTTGATGGCGTACGGCCCACAGAGCGGAATTTGGCATGAAATAAGCAGCCATTAAAGTCCAGAAGCCCCCAAAAACGGCGGTTCCAGAGAACTGGACCATAATTAAGGATGTTGATATCGCATTTTCTTGACCTTTCGGTCAGAAAATCGTTGACCGAAAAGTCAGACATGACTAGATTCGGCGCAAAGCGGTTAACAACAATAATGAGTCTGCGAGGCCTTCCGTGATCCAGTTTTTACTAAACCAGGAGCTCCGTAGCGAGCACGCCCTGGACCCGAACCTGACCGTGCTCAACTATTTGCGTGAGCACCTGGGCAAATCCGGCACCAAGGAAGGCTGCGCCAGCGGCGACTGTGGCGCCTGCACCGTGGTAGTCGGCGAGTTGCACACCGACGATCAGGGCGCCGAGCAGATTCGCTATCGCAGCCTCAATTCGTGCCTGACGTTTGTCTCGTCCCTGCACGGCAAACAACTGATCAGCGTCGAAGACCTCAAACACCAGGGCCAGCTCCACAGCGTGCAACAAGCCATGGTGGAGTGCCACGGCTCGCAATGCGGCTTCTGCACCCCGGGCTTTGTGATGTCGCTGTTCGCCCTGCAAAAGAACAGTGATGCACCCGACAGCCAAAAGGCCCACGAAGCCCTGGCCGGCAACCTCTGTCGCTGCACCGGTTATCGCCCGATTCTCGCCGCCGCCGAACAGGCCTGCTGCAATAAGCCCCAGGACCAGTTCGACAGTCGCCAGGCCGACACCATCGCCCGCCTGAAAGCCATCGCGCCGACGCAAACCGGTGAATTGAACAGCGGCGACAAACGCTGCCTGGTGCCGCTGACCGTCGCCGACCTGGCGGACCTTTACGACGCTTACCCACAAGCCCGGCTGCTGGCCGGCGGCACCGACCTGGCGCTGGAAGTCACCCAGTTCCACCGCACGCTACCGGTGATGATCTACGTCGGCAATATCGAAGAGATGAAGCGCATCGAAAGCTTCGACGACCGCCTGGAAATCGGCGCCGCCACTCCCCTGTCCGATTGCTACAGCGCGCTCAACCACGAATACCCGGATTTCGGCGAATTGCTCCACCGTTTCGCCTCCTTGCAGATCCGCAACCAGGGCACCCTGGGCGGCAATATCGGCAATGCCTCGCCCATCGGTGACTCGCCGCCACTGCTGATCGCCCTCGGCGCGCAGATCGTGCTGTGCAAGGGCAACACCCGCCGTACCCTGGCGCTGGAAGACTATTTCATCGACTACCGCGTCACCGCCCGCCAGGACAGCGAATTCATCGAGAAAATCATCGTGCCCAAAGGCGTGCCGCTGTTCCGTGCCTACAAGGTTTCCAAGCGCCTGGACGATGACATCTCTGCCGTCTGCGCGGCCTTCAACCTGAGGATCACTAACGGTGTGATCGACGATGCCCGCGTGGCGTTCGGCGGCATGGCCGCCACCCCGAAACGCGCGAAGAACTGCGAAGCCGTACTGAACGGCGCCACCTGGAATTCCGCCACCGTGGAAAAAGCCTGCGCGGCCCTGGCCGAGGATTTCACCCCGCTGTCGGACTTCCGCGCCAGCAAGGAATACCGCCTGCTCAGCGCACAGAACCTGCTGCGCAAATACTTCATCGAACTGCAAACGCCGCACATCGAGACTCGGGTGACCGCTTATGTCTAACCATCACGCCGTGGAAAAATCCCAGGCCGAACTCGCCGAACTGTTTGCCAAGGACCTGACCAGCGGCGTCGGTCGCAGCGTCAAGCACGACAGCGCCGCCAAGCACGTCTCGGGCGAAGCGCAGTACATTGATGACCGCCTGGAATTCCCCAACCAATTGCACCTGTACGCACGCATGTCGGACCGCGCCCACGCGAAGATCCTCAGCATCGACACCGCGCCCTGCTACGCCTTTGAAGGCGTGCGTATCGTCATCACCCACGAAGACGTGCCGGGTCTGAAAGACATCGGCCCGTTGATGCCCGGCGACCCGTTGCTGGCCATCGACACCGTGCAGTTCGTCGGCCAGGTGGTGCTGGCCGTCGCCGCCCGCGACCTGGAAACCGCACGCAAGGCGGCGATGGCCGCTGTGATCGAATACGAAGACCTGGAGCCGGTGCTGGACGTGGTCGAGGCGTTTCGCAAAAAACATTTCGTGCTCGACAGCCACACCCACCAGCGCGGTGATTCGGCGGGCGCACTGGCGACCGCGAAGAACCGTATCCAGGGCACCCTGCACATCGGCGGCCAGGAACACTTCTACCTGGAAACCCAGATCTCCTCGGTGATGCCCACCGAAGACGGCGGCATGATCGTCTACTGCTCCACGCAAAACCCCACCGAAGTACAGAAGCTGGTGGCCGAAGTACTCGACGTATCGATGAACAAAATCGTGGTCGACATGCGCCGCATGGGCGGTGGTTTTGGCGGCAAGGAAACCCAGGCCGCCAGCCCGGCATGCCTGTGTGCGGTGGTCGCACGCCTCACCGGCCAGCCGACCAAAATGCGCCTGCCGCGTGTCGAAGACATGCTGATGACCGGCAAGCGCCACCCGTTCTATATCGAGTACGACGTAGGCTTCGACGACAGTGGCCGGCTGCACGGCATCAACCTGGACCTGGCGGGCAACTGCGGTTGCTCACCGGACCTGTCGAACTCGATTGTCGACCGCGCAATGTTCCACTCCGACAACTCGTATTACCTGGGCGACGCCACCGTCAACGGCCACCGCTGCAAGACCAACACCGCCTCCAACACCGCTTACCGTGGCTTCGGCGGCCCCCAAGGCATGGTCGCCATCGAAGAAGTGATGGACGCGATTGCCCGACACCTGGCCCTCGACCCGCTGGCCGTGCGCAAGGCCAACTACTACGGCAAGACCGAGCGCAACGTCACCCACTACTACCAGACCGTCGAGCACAACATGCTCGAAGAGATGACCGCCGAACTCGAACAAAGCAGCCAGTATTTCGAGCGCCGCGAAGCGATCCGTCGCTACAACGCCAACAGCCCGATCCTGAAAAAAGGCCTGGCCCTGACGCCGGTAAAATTCGGCATTTCCTTCACCGCCAGTTTCCTCAACCAGGCCGGTGCGCTGATCCACATCTACACCGACGGCAGCATCCACCTGAACCACGGCGGCACCGAGATGGGCCAGGGGTTGAACATCAAGGTCGCGCAGGTGGTGGCCGAGATTTTCCAGGTGGAAATCGACCGCGTGCAGATCACCGCCACCAACACCGACAAGGTGCCCAACACCTCGCCGACGGCGGCTTCCAGCGGCGCCGACCTGAACGGCAAGGCCGCACAGAATGCTGCCGAAACCATCAAGCAGCGCCTGGTGGAGTTTGCCGCGCGCAAATATGAAGTCAGCGAGGCCGACGTTGAATTCCACAACGGGCATGTGCGGGTCCGCGATCACATCCTGACCTTTGAAGCGCTGATCCAGCAGGCGTATTTCGCCCAGGTGTCGCTCTCCAGCACGGGCTTCTACAAGACCCCGAAAATCTTCTACGACCGCAGCCAGGCACGTGGGCGGCCGTTCTACTACTTCGCGTTCGGCGCGGCCTGTTGCGAGGTGATCGTCGACACGCTGACCGGCGAGTACAAGATGCTGCGCACCGACATCCTGCATGACGTGGGCGCCTCGCTGAACCCGGCCATCGACATCGGCCAGGTCGAAGGCGGCTTCATCCAGGGCATGGGTTGGCTGACCATGGAAGAGCTGGTGTGGAATAACAAGGGCAAGCTGATGACCAACGGTCCGGCCAGCTACAAGATCCCGGCGGTGGCCGACATGCCGCTGGACCTGCGGGTGAAGCTGGTGGAAAACCGCAAGAACCCGGAAGACACGGTGTTCCATTCCAAGGCCGTGGGTGAGCCGCCGTTCATGCTTGGTATTGCCTCGTGGTGTGCGATCAAGGACGCCGTGGCGAGCCTGGGTGACTATCGCCATCAGCCGAAGATCGATGCACCGGCGACGCCGGAGCGGGTGTTGTGGGGCTGTGAGCAGATGCGCCAACTGACCGCTGCAAAAGCTGTGGAAACGGAAACCGAGCTGGCTTCGCTCTAGACCGAGGCGCTGCCTTCGCGAGCAAGCCCGCTCCCACATTTTGATTTGTGAACACATTCAAATGTGGGAGCGGGCTTGCTCGCGAAGGCGGTCGAACTGACAACAGAGATGTTGAGGTAAACATGAACAACTGGATCAGCGCCCTCGCCGACCTGCAGAACCAGGGCGAGCCCTGCGTGCTGGTGACCATCATCGAAGAGCTCGGCTCCACGCCGCGCAACGCCGGTTCGAAGATGGTGATCAGCGCCGCCCACACCTTCGACACCATCGGTGGCGGGCACCTGGAATACAAGGCGATGCAGATCGCCCGGGACATGCTTGTGCGCGGCCAGCAAAACACCCACCTGGAGCGCTTCAGCCTCGGCGCCAGCCTGGGCCAGTGCTGCGGCGGCGTGACGGTGCTGTTGTTCGAACCCATGGGCCAGGTGCAGGCGCAGATCGCGGTGTTCGGCGCCGGCCACGTGGGCCGCGCGCTGGTGCCGTTGCTGGCCAGCCTGCCGTGCCGGGTGCGCTGGATCGATTCCCGGGAACAGGAATTCCCGGAACACATCCCCCAAGGCGTGCGTAAAATCGTCAGCGAAGAGCCGGTGGATGAAATCGACCACTTGCCTGTGGGCAGTTATTGCATCGTCATGACCCACAACCACGCGCTGGACCTGGAACTCACCGCCGCCCTGCTCAAGCGCAATGACTTCACCTACTTCGGCCTGATCGGCTCGAAGACCAAACGCGTCAAGTTTGAACACCGCCTGCGGGATCGCGGTTTCGACACCGCGCAACTGCAACGCATGCATTGCCCGATGGGGCTGACCGAGGTCAAAGGCAAACTGCCTGTGGAAATCGCCATCTCCATCGCCGGCGAAATCATCGCCACCTATAACGCCAACTTCGGCCAGCACACTGCGAGCGCCGAACCCATTGCCAAACTGCTGCCGGTATCCCGCCGCAGCCAAGCGACTAACTGAGACGACCATGCCTTTGACACGCAAAGCCTACCGTGCCGCCATTTTGCACAGCATCGCCGACCCTGCCGAAGTGGGGATCGAAGCCTCCTACGAATATTTCGAGGACGGCCTGCTGGTGATCGACAACGGCCAGATCAGTGCCCTTGGCCACGCCAGCGACTTGCTCGCCAGCCTGCCCGCCGACATCGAAGTCACCCATTACCAGGACGCGCTGATCACCCCCGGCCTGATCGACACCCACATCCACCTGCCGCAGACCGGCATGGTCGGTGCCTATGGCGAGCAGTTGCTGGACTGGCTCAACACCTACACCTTCCCGTGTGAAAGCCAGTTCGCCGACAAGGCCCACGCCGAAGAAGTCGCGGATATTTTCATCAAGGAACTGCTGCGCAACGGCACCACCACCGCGCTGGTATTTGGCAGCGTGCACCCGCAGTCAGTGAACTCGTTTTTTGAAGCGGCCGAGAAGCTCGACCTGCGGATGATCGCCGGCAAGGTAATGATGGACCGCAACGCGCCGGACTATTTGACCGACACCGCCGAATCCGGCTACGCGGAAAGCAAGGCGCTGATCGAGCGCTGGCACGGCAAGGGCCGTTTGCACTACGCGGTGACGCCACGTTTCGCACCGACTAGTACACCTGAACAACTGACCCTCGCCGGGCAGCTGCTGGGGGAATACCCGGACCTCTACATGCAGACTCACATCAGTGAAAACCTGCAGGAAGTGGAATGGGTGAAAGAACTGTTCCCGGAGCGCAAGGGCTACCTGGACGTGTACGACCATTACAAACTGCTGGGTGAACGCTCGGTGTTCGCCCACGGTGTGCACCTGTGCGACGACGAATGCGCGCGGTTGGCAGAAGCCGGTTCGGCAGTCGCGTTCTGCCCGACATCGAACTTCTTCCTGGGCAGCGGTTTGTTCAACCTGCCGATGGCCGAGAAGCACAAGCTGAATGTCGGCCTGGGTACGGACGTCGGCGGTGGCACCAGCTTCTCGCTGCTGCAAACCCTGAACGAAGCGTACAAGGTGATGCAACTGCAAGGGGCGCGCTTGAGTCCGTTCAAGTCGTTGTACCTGGCGACCCTGGGTGGTGCGCGGGCGCTGCGTCTGGAAGACAAGATTGGCACGCTGCAACCCGGCACTGACGCGGACTTCCTGGTACTGGATTACAACGCCACCCCGCTGCTCAGCTATCGCCTGAAGCAGGCCAATAACATCGCCGAGACGTTGTTTGTGTTGATGACACTGGGGGATGACCGGGCGGTGTTGCAGACGTATGCGGCGGGGCAATTGGTGCACCAACGCTGATTTAACAGGTACAACAAAACAAATGTGGGAGCGGGCTTGCTCGCGAAGGCGGTGTGTCAGTCGCTGGATGTGCTGACTGATCCACCGCCTTCGCGAGCAAGCCCGCTCCCACATTTAGTTAGTGGCGAGCCTGGAAAATTACAGTTTTACAGACGAGCGCCCCGGCTTCTTTGTCTGCAACAGATGCGAGAACACTGCATGCAGATCGTCAGAAGCGCTTTCCTCATCGAGGTTGAGCTTGCTGTCGATGTGATCCATGTGATGCATCATCAGGTTCACCGCCAAATCCGCATCCCGCGCTTCGATCGCGTCGATCAACTGCGTGTGCTCATCGTAGGAACAGTGCGAGCGGTTGCCGCTTTCGTACTGGGCGATGATCAACGAGGTCTGGGACACCAGACTGCGCTGGAAACTGATCAGCGGCGCATTCTTCGCCGCCTCGGCCAGCTTCAGGTGGAACTCGCCGGAAAGCCGGATGCCCGCGCCGCGATCGCCCCGGGAGAAGCTGTCGCGCTCGTCGTTGACCATCTGCCGCAGCTCGGCCAGTTGCTCGGCCGTGGCATGCTGCACCGCCAATTCAGTGATCGCACGCTCCACCAGGCGCCGGGCGAGGAATACCTGGCGGGCTTCCTCGACGCTCGGGCTGGCCACTACCGCACCACGATTGGGCCGCAGCAGTACCACGCCTTCATGGGCCAGGCGCGACAGCGCGCGGCGAATGATGGTGCGGCTGACGCCGAAGATTTCGCCCAGCGCTTCTTCACTCAATTTGGTACCGGGCGCCAGGCGTTGTTCGAGGATCGCCTCGAAGATATGCGCGTAGACGATATCGTCCTGGGTTCCACTGCGACCGGCCTTACCGGCTCGCGGCTGTTTCTTGAGGGGCTGCAACTGTTCGTTCATGGGCACTCGGGTCGGGAGAACGGCGGCGAATTGACGTTGACTGTAATACGGCACAGAGGGTCGCTGGCAAGTATCGCGTAAAATCAGCGCACATTGTACACAACCCAGTGCGCCAACACACTGTACGGCTGTTTGGGGCGCCGGCTGTATTGCAATGAATCGTTACGTTTGAGTTTAGGCTTGATTCCGCACTTTCTCCTTTGTAGGAGCGAGCTTGCTCGCGAAAAACGTATAAGCACCGCATTCAGTCAGGATGCCAGCGTCATCGTTAACGACCTTCGCGAGCAAGCTCGCTCCTACAGACAGCCCGGTAAAAGGAACACCGCCCCATGTCCGACGTCCCCCAAGCGCGATTACGCCCACTGGCCGACACTTCGCCTTCGGCCATCGTCGCCGGTTTCATCGCCATGATGACCGGCTACACCAGCTCCCTGGTGCTCATGTTTCAAGCTGGCCAGGCCGCCGGCCTGACCACCGCGCAGATTTCCTCGTGGATCTGGGCGATCTCCATCGGCATGGCGGTGTGCAGCATTGGCCTGTCCTTGCGCTACCGCACGCCGATCACCATTGCCTGGTCCACACCGGGCGCGGCGCTGTTGATCACCAGCCTGGGCGGCGTCAGCTACGGCGAGGCCATCGGCGCCTACATCACCTGCGCGGTGCTGGTGACCATCTGTGGGCTGACCGGCAGCTTCGAAAAACTCGTCAAGCGCATCCCCGCGTCCCTGGCGGCCGCCTTGCTGGCGGGGATTCTGTTCAAGATCGGCAGCGAGATTTTCGTCGCCGCGCAGCACCGTACCGGGCTGGTACTGGGGATGTTCTTCACTTACCTGGTCATCAAGCGCCTGTCGCCGCGTTATGCCGTGCTCGCGGCACTGCTGATCGGCACGGCACTGTCCGGGCTGATGGGGCTGCTGGATTTCAGTGGCTTTCACCTGGAAGTGGCAACGCCGGTGTGGACCACGCCGCACTTCTCCCTGGCCGCGACCATCAGCATCGGCATCCCGCTGTTCGTGGTGGCCATGACCTCGCAGAACATGCCGGGTGTCGCGGTGCTGCGGGCCGACGGCTATAACGTACCGGCGTCGCCATTGATTACTACCACCGGCCTGGCCTCGCTGGTGCTGGCGCCGTTTGGCTCCCATGGCATCAACCTGGCAGCCATCAGCGCGGCGATCTGCACCGGCCCTCATGCCCATGAGGATCGCAACAAGCGCTACACCGCCGCGGTCTGGTGCGGGATTTTCTACGGGATCGCCGGGGTGTTTGGCGCGACATTGGCCGCGTTATTCGCCGCCCTGCCCAAGGAACTGGTGCTGTCGATTGCGGCACTGGCGTTGTTTGGCTCGATCATCAATGGCCTGAGCATCGCCATGAATGAACCCAGGGAACGGGAAGCTGCGTTGATCACCTTCATGGTCACAGCGTCGGGGTTGACGTTGTTTTCCATCGGTTCGGCGTTCTGGGGAATTGTCGCGGGGGTGTTGACGCTGGTGATTCTGAACTGGCGCAAGGCCTGATTCTTTAGACCCAGTAACGAAAAAGCGACCCGGGCGGGTCGCTTTTTCATGACATCAGACTGCCGGGTTAATCGGCTTTTCTGGGTGCCAAGCGTCCAGCAGGGCGCTGACTTCAACGCGGGTCAGCTCTGGACGAGCCTTCAGCCACGCTTCAACAGCGGCACGCTGTTCTTCGTTGACCGAACCACGGGTGGCTTTGCAAACCAGACCGAAGTCATCACCGCCGACGTAGTCCAGGCCGTTGCCGTCCATCGCTTCAGTGAGGAATGCTTCGAGGAAAGCGTCAACCGCTTCATCGTCCAAACCTTCTTTGAAGTCCAGGTTCAGTTCGAAACCCAGCTCTTGAAATTCATCAACGCACAGTTTTTTGCGCAGACGCCGGGAACGGTTAGTCGCCATTGGAACAATCCTCTTAAGTAATAACGGGCGGCACTTTAGCAGTTTAAGCAGGCCTTTGCCCGATTCTCTGGGACAGGCGGCAGAGTGCCAGTAAAAAAAACCGCCAATTGCAGCTATCGTTCAGCCACAAGTGCGACAGCCTTGGGGCATAATGCCGACACTTTCATGACCATTGAGGGATTTTTCGTACATACCCCTCACCTTTTTACCCCCTCAGCAGTAGGGTTTTAATTCTTATGATCAAATCTTTGCGTCCACTGTTACTCGCCAGTTTTCTTCTGCCCCTGGCCTTTTCCGTTACCGCCGCCCCGATCAACACTTCCCTGCCGCCCAAGGTCCAGGAAGCCCTCCAGAAAGCCAAGCTGCAAAACAATGCCCTGTCCCTGGTGATGATTCCCCTCAATGGCCCGGGCACACCTACCGTGTTCAACGCCGACGTGTCGGTCAACCCAGCCTCGACCATGAAGCTGGTCACCACCTACGCGGCCCTGGAAATGCTCGGTCCCAACCATCAGTGGAAAACCGAGTTCTACACCGACGGCACCCTGAGCGGCGGGATCCTGAACGGCAACCTGTACCTCAAGGGCGGCGGCGACCCCAAGCTGAACATGGAAAAACTCTGGCTGCTGATGCGCGACCTGCGGGCCAATGGCGTGCAGCAAGTGACCGGCGACCTGGTGCTGGACCGTGGCTTCTTCATCCCGCCGCAACTGCCGGAGTTCAATGACGACGGTAACGACGAAAACAAGCCGTTCCTGGTCAAGCCCGATGCCTTGATGGTCAACCTCAAGGCGCTGCGCTTCGTCACCCGCAATGATTCGGGCAAGGTGCTGGTGTCGGTCGAGCCGCCGATTGCGAGCATCCGCATCGACAACCAGGTCAAGGTCTCCAACGCCAAGCAATGCACCGGCGATGTGCGCTACAGCCCGATGACCGCCGCCGACGGCAGCGTCACCGTGACCGTCAGCGGCCAGTTGGCGGACGGCTGCAGTTCGCAGACGTATCTGTCGTTGCTGGACCACGCCACCTACACCGCCGGCGCCGTTCGGGCGATCTGGAAGGAACTGGGCGGCAGCATCCAGGGCCGCGACATCCAGGCGCCGGTACCGAAGAACGCCAAAGTGCTGGCTCGTGCGTTCTCGCCGGACCTGGCGGAGATCATCCGCGACATCAACAAATACAGTAACAACACCATGGCCCAGCAGTTGTTCCTGAGCCTGGGTGCGCAGTACCGCACCGATGCCGACGGCGACGACGCCAAGGCCGCCCAGCGCGTGGTGCGCCAGTGGCTGGCGAAAAAAGGCATCACCGCGCCGCACCTGGTGATGGAGAACGGCTCCGGCCTGTCCCGTGCTGAACGGGTCAGCGCCCGCGAGATGGCGACCATGCTGCAAGCGGCGTGGAGAAGCCCGTACGCGGCGGAGTACATCAGTTCGCTGCCGATTGCCGGCACCGACGGCACCATGCGTAAACGCCTGAAGACCACGGCCATGCGCGGCGAAGCCCACGTCAAGACCGGCACCCTGAACACCGTGCGGGCGATTGCCGGGTTCAGCCGCGACAACAATGGCAATACCTGGGCTGTGGTGGCGATTCTCAACGATCCGAAACCGTGGGGCGCGTCCTCGGTACTGGACCAGGTGCTGCTGGACCTGTATCGCCAGCCGAAACTGGCGGCGGCGGCCCCGGTCCTCTAACAGCAGCAAATATCAAATGTGGGAGCTGGCTTGCCTGCGATGCAGACGCCTCGGTCTATCAGGAATACCGAGGTGATGCTATCGCAGGCAAGCCAGCTCCCACATTGATCTCTAATAGCTTGAATGGCCGTGCACTTCAGGCAAGCACCCGCTCTGCCTCAACCCTGTCCCTGCCCGCCTGCTTGGCGGCATAGACACCCGAATCCGCCCGCAGCAACAAGCTGTCGACGCCCTCCTCGACCCGCCAACTGGCGACCCCGAAGCTCGCCGTCACCGTGCCGACACCTTCCATCGGCTCACCGCGCAACGCCTGCCACAACTCCACGGCAACATTGAACGCCTGGCTGCCGTCGGTATTGGCGCACAGCACCACAAACTCCTCGCCCCCCAGCCGGCAAAACACATCCGTGCGTCGTAACCGCTGGCTGATTCGCCGGCATAACTCCTTGAGCACTTCATCACCCACCGCGTGACCATGCTGGTCGTTGATACGCTTGAAGTGATCGATGTCGAACATAATCACCGACAACGCCCCCGAGGCACGCTTGACGCGGATCATCTCGGCCTTCAGCCGGTCCTGGAAGTAGCGTCGGTTATGAATGCCGGTCAGGGAATCGGTAATCGACAGCGCCCGCAGCTCTTCCTCGACCCGCTTGAGATCGGAAATATCCGACACATAGCCATGCCATAACGTACCGCCACCGGCCAGCTCTTCCGGCGTCGCCTCACCGCGAACCCAGCGCAGCCCCCGATGGGGCAACTGCACCCGGTATTCTTCACGCCAATGGCTCAGTTGCAGGGTGGACAGGCGAATGGACTCCCGTACCCGCTCGACATCTAGCGGATGAATCCGCTCGAAGACCTTTCGCGCATCCTGCTGCAACACCCCAGGCTCGATTTCGTAGATGTCGCGGATGCCATCGCTGGCATAAATGAAACGCGAGACATTGTTCGGTTCCAGGATGAACTGGAAAATACCGCCGGGCACATGGGCGCTGAGTTTCTTCAGCAGGCGGTCCCGCGCGGCCAGTGCCTCATAGGCGCGCTTCTGCTCGGTGACATCCAGGCAGATCGCCAGGTGCCCGACCCACAGGCCATGCTCGTCCAGCAGAACAGTGGCGAGCATGTTCACCGTCAGTTGGCTGCCGTCCTTGCGTACCAGCGTCCACTCGCGGGCCTCATGCACTGCATCGGCGCTGTCCACCAGCATCGCCTGGGCTGGCGCGATGCGCTTGCCGAGGATTGCGCTCAATTGCGCGGCACGGGCTTCCAGCTCGGGGGCCAGGTGCAGGCTTTCGAGGGTCAGGTGGCCCAGTACCTCTTGTGCTTCAAAGCCCAGCATCTGCTCGGCGCCGGCGTTGAAGGTGGTGATCACACCGCGCAAGTCCGTCGCGATGATCGCCACCTGGGTGGCCGCATTGAGCACGCTGCGCAGTTGGCCGTGGGTGCCTCGCAGTTCCTGTTCCCGCTGACGCAATTGGGCGGTGCGCTGCTCCACCAGCTTCAATGCGCGCTGGCGCTGGCTGACCACCACGTAGAGCAACGCACTGAGCAGCACACTCAGCAGGCTGCCCATGACCAGGATACTGACCAGCGACGAGTGATTGCCCTGCTGGAACACCTGGCTGGGGCGCAGGCTCAAGGCGTAGACGTGGTCGCCGAGCGTCAGCCGGCGTGCTGCCACCAGGTCACTGTCTGCCACGGGGTTGCTGGATTCGTACAACACCCGTTGCTCTGCATCGGAGGTGTCGACAATCTGCATCACCAGGTTGTCCCGTGCGGCCTTGGGCAAGCCATCGGCCACCAGCTGGCGCATGCTGATCACCGCCATGACGTAGCCGTAAGGTTCACTGTTGGGCTCTTGTGTCGTCGGTGCCCGGCTGACCGGTGCCACCAGCAATACACCCATGGCATAGGCCGGCTCCACACCCACCAGTTGCATGGGTTGGGACACCGCCATCTTCCCTGACTGTTGCGCACGCTCCACCGTCGAGCGCCGCAGTGGCTGGGCCAACAGGTCAAAACCCAGCGGCGAGCCGAGAATGCTCTGGGTCTGGCTGTACAACACCGGCACATACTCATCGCGATCAGTCGCCGGGGTCAGTTCGCCCGCCGCATTCAATTCACGAATGGAGAAATTCGCACCGCGCTCCGCCGTGATTGCCTGCTCGAACGCACCGCGCTGGTCACGCAAAACCCGGGGTGCCCAGGCATAGGCGCGGGTACGCAACAGCAAGGGCTGCGCGAACCCTTCGAACTCTTTGCGCGAGACTGTATTTGAATTGACGAAGAACCGCCGCAGGCTGCCCAGGCGTTGTTCCTGGTCCTCGAAACGCTCCTGGAGACGGCTGTAGCGCTCGTTGACCAGCAGTTGAAAGCGCTGGCGCATCTGCTGCTGGTAAAGCTCTGACGCGGCCCAGGCGACGACAATCGTCAGCGCGATACCGGCCAGCAACACCACCACCGCCACCAGCCACGCCGACACCTGCTCACTGATAAAGCCTAGGATTTTCGGGCGGACGGCATGCAGCGGCATAGACAAGACTCGGAACGCCAGCGTGCGGGTGCGTCACTTTGGCCAGGTCCTAAGTTATAGCCACAGGACTTGCGTTTGACCAGCGCAAAAAAAAGCCGCAAGGCCGGAATGATCCGGGCCTGCGGCTTCAGAACGCAGTGATCAGCGCGCGGTGATTTTCCACGCCCGATGGATCTTGGCGTTACGCGCAAAATCCGGGTCGATGGTCTTGTCGCTGATCTCTTCGACGGCATACCGCTCGACGAGGTTGTCTTCCAGCTGGAACTTGCGGAAGTTGTTCGAGAAGTACAACACGCCGCCCGGCGCCAGGCGTGCCATGGCCAGGTCCAGCAACTGCACGTGGTCGCGTTGCACGTCGAAGATGCCTTCCATGCGCTTGGAGTTGGAGAAGGTCGGCGGGTCGATGAAGATCATGTCGAACTCATCGCGGCTGGCTTCCAGCCAGGCCATCACGTCGCCCTGCTCCAGGCGGTTCTTGTCGGAGAAACCGTTGAGGGAGAAGTTGCGGCGCGCCCAGTCCAGGTAGGTCTTCGACAGGTCGACGCTGGTGGTGCTGCGCGCGCCACCCTTGGCGGCGTGCACACTGGCGGTGGCGGTGTAGCAATACAGGTTGAGGAAGCGTTTGCCGGCCGCCTCTTTCTGGATGCGCATGCGCATTGGACGGTGGTCGAGGAACAGGCCGGTGTCCAGGTAATCGGTCAGGTTGACCAGCAACTTGACGCCGCCTTCGCTGACCTCGGTGAACTTGCCCTGGGCGCTCTGGCGCTCGTACTGCTTGGTGCCGCTCTGGCGTTCGCGACGCTTGACCACCACACGGTTCTTGTCGATGCCCAGCGCCTGGGGAATGGCCGCCAGGGCATCGAACATGCGTGCCGAAGCTTTTTCCGGGTCAATCGACTTCGGCGCCACGTATTCCTGGACGTGGACCCAGTCGTGGTACAGGTCGATGGCCATGGAGTATTCCGGCATGTCGGCATCGTACACACGGTAGCAATCGACGCCTTCGCGCTTGGCCCACTTGCCCAGCAGTTTCAGGTTCTTTTGCAGGCGGTTGGCAAACATCTGCCCGCCTTCGCTCAAGCGCGCCTGCTCGACCACTGGGGCCGGGGCGGGTTTGATCGGGTTCCCGTTCTTGTTGTACTGGCGCTCTTGCGGCTCGGTCGGCGCCTGGTCGTAGGCCGCTTGCTCGCGCTCGGCCTGGCGTTGTTCCGGGGTGCGACGCTCGCCGGTGACGAACTGGTCCGGGGTGACCTTGATCAGCAGCAATTTGCACGGCAAGGCGCCGTTCCAGAACGAATACTGTTTGTGGCTGCGGATGCCCATGCGCTTGCCCAGGTCCGGAGCACCGGTGAACACCGCCGCTTCCCAGCCCAGGCACGCCTGGCGCAGACGCTCGCCGAGGTTCTGATAGAGGTACAACAGGCTGGCTTCATCACCCAGACGCTCGCCATACGGCGGGTTGCAGATCACCAGGCCTTTCTGGTTCTGGTCCGGACGCGGCTCGAAGGTACCGACTTCGCCCTGGTAGATCTTGATCCAGTGGCTAAGGCCTGCGCGTTCGATGTTGTTGCGGGCGGGTTGGATCAGGCGAGGATCCGCCTCGTAACCACGAATCCACAGCGGTGGCTTGGCCATGCCGATGGCGGCACGTTCGCTGGCCTCTGTGTGAAGTTTTTTCCACAGCGCCGGAACGTGGCCAAGCCAGGCGGTGAAACCCCACAGCTCACGGTTCAGGTTGGGCGCCATGTCGGCGGCGATCATCGCGCCTTCCACCAGGAAGGTACCGACGCCGCACATCGGGTCCGTCAGCGCGCCGCCTTCGGCAGCGATGCGCGGCCAGCCGGAGCGAATCAGGATCGCCGCCGCCAGGTTCTCTTTCAACGGTGCCGCGCCCTGCTGCAGGCGGTAGCCGCGCTGGTGCAGGCTGTGGCCGGACAGGTCGAGAGAGAGGATCGCTTCGCCACGGTCCAGGCGCAGGTGGATGCGCAGGTCCGGGTTGATCTTGTCGATGGATGGACGTTCGCCGGTCGGGGTGCGCAGCTTGTCGACAATCGCATCCTTGACCTTCAGCGCGCCGAAGTGGGTGTTGTCGATGCCCGAGCCATGGCCGCTGAATTCAACGGCCAGGGTGCCGTCGGCGAGCATGTGGTCTTCCCACTCGATGTCCAGCACCCCGTGGTACAGGTCTTCGGCGTCCTTCATCGGGAAGCGCTTGAGCACCAGCAACACGCGGTTGGCCAGGCGCGACCAGAGGCACAGGCGGTAGGCGGTCTCCATGTCGGCCATGCCGCGCACGGCCGAGGTGTGCTCGCGGGCTTCCTCAAGGCCAAGCCCGACGGCTTCCTCGATCAGCAGGCCTTCGAGGCCCTTGGGGCAGGTGAGGAAGAGTTCAAAACGGTCCGACATGGGGCATTCCAGGCTTTTCAGCAATAAGTGAACGGGCGACGCATCGCGCGTTCGGTTTTCAATCAAGCGCTTTTCTTGAAGAGCGCTCGTGTGGCACGAATGTGCCGTTCCACCCCGGCTACCGGCCTTTCGGGCCTTTATCGACGGGGCAGTTCAAGTATTTGAAGCAACAAAAAGAAACATTCCGACCCTTCGTCGAATAATAACCGACTGCAACAGGCGGACATTCTCACTAAAGGATTAAACCCATCCTCTTTGAAGGGCACATCATAGCTGGGTTTGCCCAATAAAAGGGGCGAAAAGCCATCCCAGCTTATGGCTATAGCATCGTTATCGTTACGTGCTTATGACAAAACGATCATTGAATCCATGTGACCTATTGGTTAGAACTCAACACAGGTTGGCGCCGTAACGACGCCGACACATAGCTCGCCACGCCGGCAGCGAGCGCACCAACGGCAGAAAAACTCTGCCCGGCCTCGGACGAGGCCGAAGGATATCAAGACAGTCAACAAGTGAGGGAAACACCCTATGAGAAGACTTAAGCGTGATCCGTTGGAAAGAGCATTTTTACGCGGATATCAATATGGCGTTCATGGCAAATCCCGTGAGCTTTGCCCATTTACTCTACCGTCGGTACGCCAAGCCTGGATCAACGGCTGGCGAGAAGGACGCGGCGACAACTGGGACGGTATGACTGGCACTGCGGGAATCCACAGACTCAACGAACTTCACGCCGTCGGCTAATCAAGGGCATTTAATTCCGACACCAGCACGAATACGCAACCACTTAACCACGCACGCCCCATCCGGGCGGCGGGCTTCGGCCCAGGGGCTCCTTCAAGGAGCCCTTTTTATTGCCTGTTGTCAGCCGCGCGGCAATGCCGCAATCGCATCCACCGCCTGGCGAATCAACGCCGGGCCCTTGTAGATAAAGCCGGAATACAACTGCACCAGGCTCGCGCCGGCGGCGATTTTTTCGGCCGCGTGCTTGCCCTCGGTGATGCCACCCACGGCAATGATCGGCAAGCGCCCTGCCAACTCGGCCGCCAGCACCTTGACGATGTGGGTGCTCTGGTCGCGTACCGGCGCACCGGACAGGCCGCCCGCTTCGTCACCATACGCCAGGCCTTCGACACCGACGCGGCTCAGGGTGGTGTTGGTGGCGATCACCGCATCCATGCCCGAATCCACCAGGGCCTGTGCCACCAGTACGGTCTCTTCGTCGTTCATGTCCGGGGCAATCTTGATTGCCAGGGGCACACGCTTGCCGTGGCGCACAGCCAAATCTTCCTGGCGCTGACGCAAGGCTTCGAGCAGTTGCTTGAGGGAGTCGCCAAACTGCAGGCTGCGCAGGCCCGGGGTGTTAGGCGAGCTGACGTTGACCGTGACGTAGCTGGCGTGGGCGTAGACCTTGTCCAGGCAAATCAGATAGTCATCCACCGCACGCTCCACCGGCGTGTCGAAGTTCTTGCCGATATTGATCCCGAGGATACCGGTGTACTTAGCCGCCTGAACCCGTGACAGCAGGTTATCCACACCCAGGTTGTTGAAGCCCATGCGATTGATGATCGCCTCGGCTTCCGGCAGGCGGAAGATCCGCGGCTTCGGGTTGCCCGGCTGCGGCCGTGGGGTCACGGTGCCGATTTCGACAAAGCCAAAACCCAGCTGCGCAAAACCGTCGATGGCCGCACCGTTTTTGTCCAAACCCGCAGCCAGGCCTACCGGGTTGGGGAAATCGAGCCCCATCACCGACACCGGCATTTTCGCCGGGGCCTTGCACACCAGGCCATTGAGCCCCAGGCGGCCACCGGCACCGATCAAGTCCAGGGACAGATCGTGGGAAGTTTCCGGAGAGAGTTTGAACAACAGCTGGCGGGCCAGGGTATACATGGGCGGGCTTGACTCGGATGGCGGCGAAAGGTGGCGGCGATTATAGCCGGGGTGACGGGCTGCATGCGAGGCGTGCCGTCCAATCGTCAGTTACGGTGCGTCATCAGTTCCTCATAGCGGGCCCAGATTTTTTGCGCATAGCGAAGACGCAGGGCCTCACGCTGAGGCCCGGGCCCGCCGCCCACATTGTAGGAACCGATCGCCGTCCAGTTGTAGCCGAACTGTTTGACGAAGTCGGCAAGGATCGACGCCCCCACCTCCACCGACAGGCAAGGCTCATCCAGCAAGCGCTGCTCGGTAATGCCCTCCTTGAGCAGGCGCGGCAGGTGAATGCTGTTGATCTGCATCAGCCCGATATCACGGGTGCCGTTGTTGTTGGCGTAATTCATGGCCTTGGCGCGGTAGCCCGACTCCACTGCGGCGATGGCCTGCAACAATTCCGGCTCCATGCCGTATCGGCTGGCAGCCTCGGCCCAGCAATACGCCCGGGCTTCATTGCCGAAGCCGAGCGTGAGCATCAGCAGCAGCGCCCCCTTGCACCGGGCGCTGCTCATGCCTGCCCCCGACCGCAGGTGGAACAGACAGTGCCCACCGTCAGGCTGGTCATCCTGACCGCACAGGTCACCCGGTACCCCTTGCCGTATACCGTCTTGATCAGGCCCTTGCCGCCCTTCAAATATTTGCGCAGCGAACAGATGCAACGGGTCAGGGACTCTTCCGTGGCCTCGTTATGGGGCCATGCCTGTTCCAGCAAGTGGTCCTTGGTCACCAGCACTCCGGCCGAGGACAGCAACAGGCGCAACACCTGCCACTCCTTGGGCGGGAGTTGAATATCCGAGTCTTCACTGGTCAATCTACCGTCGCCGTGCAACGTCCAGCGCTCAAAGACCATGGGGGTAGCCAGTACCCCATCGTTCACCACGGCCATTCGTACCTCCGCACCCAACTCACCTTCATTTCCAACACTGGTTTCCTGAAGGTCGCGACTATAAAAAGCCCACTCGCTGTATAGGAGAGGAAAAAACCCCATAGGCACTGATTTTTTCAGACTGGGCACGTAGGACCTTTCGACGATGCCCGCCCAGGCGCGCCACCAACGTTCTTATCCTTCGGTCACCCGGGTAAATGCCCGCTTCACCTGCTCATGCTGGGAGCGCGTCAACGGCGGCGCCTGCCCCGGCTCGGCAGCGGTATGCAGCACACTTGCGACCGCCGTCGCCTGAATCACAAACAATCGCACACTGTTGGCCATGGGCCCGTTGTAGCGTCCGAGCAAGGCTGTGCCGGTATCGCGCTGAAAATTCCCCACCAGCAATCGCCTGCCCGGAGCCACACGCACCACCGTGTTGATCCCCATCCGCTCCACCCCCGCCGAGGGTTTGTCGCGACTGGCAGCCTTGCCCATCTGGCGGCCATCCTCGACGGTGAGCAGCATCTCGATTTCATTCGCCTCGGCAAAGCGCGGCAGAACACTGACCTGCGTACCAAAGACCACCGGTTGCCATTCGTCGTGGTCTTCACCCGGCCGGGGCAGATAGAACGTCTGGTTGTCGTTGAAAACCGCGGGCACATTCTCCTGGGTGAGAATCACCGGCAACGTCGTGACCCTCGCTCGCCTGCGCAACTCCAAGGCGGTGATCCGCTGCATGAATGCTTCGTCCTCGATGGGTGCCATGAGCCGGGTCGCTGAAGGCTTGTCCGACCCCTTGTGCATGGTCGCGCCGATCTTCTTGAGCTCATCGCGGTCCACATCCACCAGCCACATCGAAACCTCCACCGCGCGCTTCGGTACGTCCAGTTCTGCCACCAGACCTTCGATAAAGCTCACCTGCGCGGGCTTGCCCTTGATCAGCAGGCTGTTGGTGTCCGGGTACGCCAGCACCGAGATATTCTTGTCGGCCAGTAATCCGGGTTGCCGCGGGGACGCACTCTCCTGCTCGACGGCCAGCAGTTTTTCGATCATGGATGCCATGCCCGGCACCGTGACGGTTCTGTCGCCCATGTTGTACTCGCGGTCTGCAACGTGGGTATTGAGCACCTGCACCACCCCGATCCGCTGCGGCCCCAGGCGCAGTTCCGCACGCTGGCGGTCCATCAGTTGGGCCAGGCGCAGCACATGGTCGACATAGTTCGGCGGCCCGGACACGTAGAACACCCGCGCCCCACTCGCACGCAGCGGGTAGCGCGCCTCTTCGAGCCCCGACCGGCGCATGAACCCGCGCAGGAGGTCGACCGAGATATGCCGCAGGGTCACCACGGAGCTTTTCGCCTCGTCGGCGTCATAGAGGTAAAGCACCTGGCCATCGGTGTACCAGATCAGGCCTTGCTGCTGGGCGACCGACTCCAGCAGCGGTTGGGGCGAGTCGAAATCGAACGCCCCGCTGATGCGCTTGCGAGCTGCCGCCTGACTGACAACGATCGGCTGCCCCAGCGGCAGGGACAACGCGGTAAAAAAAGTGTGCAGGCTTTCATCACGGGCCTGGTAGGAGCCCCCGAACGCGCCGGGGCTGCCCAGCAGCACCAGGCAGAAAAGCAGCGTCGAGAAACGGTGAAGGTGGCTGAACATGCCTGCATGGCCCGGGCTGAAAGAGCGGCCATACTGCGAGGCAGGCCGATTTCAATCCTGATGGAAAGCTGACGCCCAGCCCATCCTGTGCGCATCGTGGCATGTGCCTTGCTTTGCCTTGTCTATCGCAGCTCGCGCCAACGGCGGAACGGGCTCAAGGACACAGACGTCGTTACCCCGGGCTCTTCCTCTGAGTACCCGACGGAACGGCGTTTTTTTATGAAAGGTACGTATTGATGAGTGATCCCCTGGCTTGGGTCAACGGCAGCGATGCCCCGGAAAAGAGCAGCCTCAACCTGGGTTTCATGGCCCTGAGCGATTGCGCCTCGGTGGTGGTCGCCGCCACCCAGGGCTTCGCCCAGCCCTATGGCCTGACCTTGAATCTCAGGCGCCAGTCATCATGGGCCAGCCTGCGGGACAATCTGGTCAGCGGCGAACTGGACGCCGCCCACAGCCTGTACGGCCTGATCTACGCCGTGCACCTGGGTATCGGCGGCGTGGCACCCACCGATATGGCGGTGCTGATGGGCCTGAACCAGAACGGCCAGAGCATCAACCTGTCCCGTGGCCTGCAACAGCTGGGGGTGACCAGTCCTGAGGCACTGGACCGCCACGTGCACCAAAGCCGAACAAAACTCACCTTCGCCCAGACCTTTCCCACAGGTACCCACGCCATGTGGTTGTATTACTGGCTGGCCAGCCAGGGCATTCATCCCCTGCAGGATGTGGACAGTGTGGTGGTGCCGCCGCCGCAGATGGTTGCGCACCTGCAAGCCGGGCGCATCGACGGCTTTTGTGTGGGCGAGCCCTGGTGCGCCAGTGCGGTGAAGCAGAACCAGGGCTTTACCCTGGCCACCACCCAGGCACTGTGGCCGGACCATCCGGAAAAAGTCCTCGGCTGCACCCAGGCATTTGTCGAGCAATACCCCAATACCGCCCGGGTACTGGTGATGGCGATCCTGCAGGCCAGCCGTTTTATCGAACAGAGCACGGAAAACCGCCGCTCCACTGCACAGTTGCTGAGCGCCCCGCAGTACCTCGACGCCCCGCTCGATTGCATCGAACCGCGCCTGCTCGGCGACTACGATGACGGCCTCGGCAACCACTGGCAGGATCCCCACGCGCTGCGTTTTTATGGCGACGGCGAGGTGAACCTGCCCTACCTGTCTGATGGCATGTGGTTCATGACCCAGTTCCGCCGCTGGGGCCTGCTGCGGGAGGACCCGGACTACCTCGGCGTTGCCCGGCGTGTGCAACAACTGGACATCTATCGCCAGGCGGCCAGCGCCGTGGGCGTGCCTGCCGGTGGCGAGGCCATGCGCAGCAGCCAGTTGATCGACGGAAAAATCTGGGACGGTTCGGACCCGGCCGGGTATGCCCGCAGCTTTCGCCTGCATGCCATGGCAGATGTTGCCAGCCGCCAGGCCTTGCGCTGACAGGAGGAACCCATGCTACGAATCCTGTTGATCAATGACACACCGCGCAAGGTCGGTCGGCTCAAGGCTGCGTTGACCGAGGCCGGGTTTGAGGTGATCGATGAATCGGGGTTGACGATCGACTTGCCGGCGCGGGTCGAAGCGGTGCGCCCGGACGTGATTTTGATCGATACCGAGTCGCCGGGACGCGATGTGATGGAGCAGGTGGTGCTGGTGAGTCGCGACCAGCCACGGCCGATTGTGATGTTTACCGATGAGCATGATCCGGGGGTGATGCGTCAGGCGATCAAGTCCGGGGTGAGTGCCTACATTGTCGAGGGGATTCAGGCGCAGCGGTTGCAGCCGATTCTGGATGTGGCGATGGCGCGGTTCGAGAGTGACCAGGCGCTACGCGCGCAGTTGCAGGCGCGGGATCAGCAGTTGGCCGAACGCAAGCGGATCGAAACGGCCAAGGGGTTGTTGATGAAAATGAAGGGGTGTAATGAGGAAGAGGCCTACACGCTGATGCGGCGTCAGGCGATGAGTCGGCAGCAGAAGCTGATTCAAGTGGCGGAGCAGATTATTGCGATGAGTGAGTTGTTGGGGTGAGAGGGGGGTCGGGGTGTATATCCGTTATTTAGGTAACGGCCGCTATTGGTACCGCCCTTACGGCGGCTCACTTTTGAACAGCGCAAAAGTAAGCAAAACGCTCTTGCCCCACCACTCGGCACCTCGCTTAGGCTCGGTGTGCCCTCACTCCGGCATTACTCCGCGGGCCGCCGCGACGGGGCC
>NZ_JACAQY010000013.1:289443-540538 GCF_013386835.1 Pseudomonas sp. IPO3774 | reverse complement strand
CATAACTCTTTGTTTACCAAGGAGTTTTCCGTTTCGACTGCGCCGGAAGTGGGGCGAATTATAGACTTCCAGAATCTGCCGTCAACCCTTAATTCAGCTTTTCTATCAAATAGGCATTTCTGGCTAAAAACCGACCAACTTCCCTCCATATAGAGAGCCTCAACAACCCTCTATATAGAAGAGAAGCTTCAGATGACCCCGGCCTCCCTCAAAGCCGACACATTCGCTGGCGTCAAACCCAGCACTTGCTGCAGCACCTGATGGGTATGCTCACCCAACAGCGGAGGTGCGCTGCGGTATTCAACAGGCGTCTTGGACAGGCGCATAGGACTTGCCACCTGGGGCACAGTACCAGCCAACGCATGAGGCAACTGCATCGCCAACCCGCGCGCTTTCACCTGAGGATCGGCAAACACCTGCGCCAGGTCATTGATCGGGCCGCAAGGCACACCTACTCGCTCCAGCTGAGCCACCCATTCAGCCGTGCTCTTGAACACGGTAGCCTGACGGATCAACGGAATCAGCACCGCCCTGTTAGCCACTCGCAGCTTATTAGTAGCAAACCTAGGATCATCCGCCCACTGGGGCTGCCCAGCCACTTCGGCAAATTTGCGGAACTGCCCATCATTACCCACAGTAAGAATGAAGTCGCCATCCGCCGTAGGAAAATCCTGATAGGGAACGATATTCGGATGAGCGTTACCCAGGCGCTTTGGAGAGACGCCCGTCGTCAGGAAGTTCATCGCCTGATTAGCCAGACAAGCCACCTGCACATCCAGCAATGCCATATCGATATGCTGGCCGCCACCATCATGATCCCGGTGAGCCATGGCCGCCAGGATCGCAACTGTCGAGTAAAGCCCCGTAAGAATATCCGTCAGCGCCACGCCAACCTTAACCGGTCCGGCGCCGTCTTCACCCTCCGGGCGGCCAGTCAGGCTCATCAGCCCGCCAAGCCCCTGGATCATGAAGTCGTAGCCCGCCCGCGTCGCATAGGGCCCGGTTTGACCAAACCCGGTAATCGAGCAGTAGATCAACTCCGGATTGATCTCCTTGAGCGACTCATAGTCCAACCCATAGGCCGCCAAGCCGCCTACCTTGAAGTTCTCGATCAGAATGTCGGACTTCGCCGCCAGGTCACGCACCAGCTTCTGGCCCTCCGGCCGCGTGAAGTCGATCGTCACCGATTCCTTGTTGCGATTGGCAGACAGGTAATACGCCGCCTCAGTGGTGTTTTCCCCATACGCATCCTTGAGGAAGGGTGGCCCCCAGGCGCGAGTGTCGTCGCCATTCCCGGGCCGCTCGACCTTGATCACTTCAGCGCCAAGGTCTGCAAGTATCTGCCCGGCCCAAGGGCCCGCCAGCACTCGCGACAAATCCAGTACCCGCAGGTGCGAAAGCGCGCCCATGGTCGTTCTCCTATTAATAGAACGCCTGAATACCGGTTTGCGCTCGCCCCAGGATCAATGCATGCACGTCGTGAGTACCCTCATAGGTATTCACCACTTCAAGGTTGACCAGGTGGCGGGCAATGCCGAACTCATCCGAGATGCCGTTACCACCGAGCATGTCACGCGCCATCCGGGCAATGTCGAGCGACTTGCCACACGAGTTACGCTTCATGATCGAGGTGATTTCCACAGCCGCAGTGCCCTCATCCTTCATACGACCCAACCGCAGGCATCCTTGCAGCGCCAGGGTGATTTCAGTCTGCATGTCTGCGAGCTTCTTCTGGATCAGTTGAGTAGCCGCCAAAGGCCGCCCGAACTGCTGGCGATCAAGGGTGTACTGACGCGCGGTATGCCAGCAGAACTCCGCGGCCCCCAAGGCACCCCACGAGATCCCGTAGCGTGCCGAGTTAAGGCAAGTGAACGGTCCTTTCAGGCCACGCACATCCGGGAAGATGTTCTCTTCAGGAACAAACACGTTATCCATGACGATTTCACCGGTGATCGAGGCGCGCAATCCGACCTTGCCGTGGATCGCCGGAGCACTCAGGCCTTTCCAACCCTTTTCCAGCACGAAGCCGCGAATGTCGCCCGCATCGTCCTTGCCCCACACCACGAACACATCCGCAATCGGGCTGTTGGTAATCCACATCTTGCTGCCAGTGAGGCTGTAGCCGCCATCCACTTTGCGCGCGCGGGTAATCATCGCGCCCGGGTCGGAACCATGGTTAGGCTCGGTCAGGCCAAAGCAGCCAATCCATTCACCAGAGGCCAGCTTCGGCAGGTATTTCTGCTTTTGCGCTTCGGTACCGAATTCATTGATAGGCACCATCACCAGTGAGGACTGCACACTCATCATCGAACGGTAGCCAGAGTCCACACGCTCTACTTCACGAGCGATCAGGCCATAGCTGACGTAGTTCAATCCACTGCCACCGTACTGCTCTGGAATCATCGCCCCCAGCAGGCCGGTCTCACCCATTTCGCGGAAGATCGCAGGGTCAGTCTTTTCATGGCGGAAGGCTTCGAGAACACGAGGCGCCAGCTTGTCCTGGGCGAACTGTTGGGCACTGTCGCGCACCATGCGTTCTTCTTCGGTGAGCTGTGAATCCAGCAGCAGTGGATCGATCCAGTTGAAGCTTGCCTTACCGCCCATGAGTGAGTCCTCGCGAAGTAAATCAAAAGTCGTGCATGGAGCCTAGGCCGGGCAGGCGAGGAGGGCAAACGAGGATTTTGCATAGCCTTGTGCTAATTTCTCACTCCGTAACATTCAAAAGCGGCATAGATGCTCTTTACTTGTGAGGTCACGGTACATGCGCAGAAAAATTCCCAGCACCACGGCGCTGGTCAGTTTCGAGGCTGCAGCCCGCCACGAGAGCTTTACCAAGGCGGCACAGGAGCTTTCGATCACCCAGGGCGCAATCTGCCGACAAATCGCCAGTCTTGAGGAGTTTTTAAGTGTCGAGCTGTTTCGACGCTCGCGCCGGGGCGTGAAACTGACCGAAGCAGGGCTTTCCTACAGTCGCCGGGTGGCTACGCAACTTGACGCCGTGGAACGCGACACCCTTTCGATCATGGGACAGCAGGGCACCAACGTTATTGAATTGGCGGTGGTCCCGACCTTCGGCACCCAATGGCTGATCCCACGCCTCAAGGACTTTCAGCACCAGCATCCCGAAGTCACCGTCAACCTGACCAACCGCACACGGCCTTTCCTGTTCGCCGATACCGAATTCGACGCGGCAATCTACTTTGGCGATGCCGACTGGTCCGGTACCGAATCCCACAAACTGATGGGAGAAAACCCGCTCCCGGTATGCAGCCCGCGCTTGCTGGGCGATCGCACGCACTTCACTGCACACGAAATCGCCGAACTGCCCCTGCTGCAACAAACCACTCGACCCTATGCTTGGCGCCAGTGGTTCAACGCGCAACAGCTGGACATACCCCGCGACATGACAGGCCCGCGTTACGAGCTATTCTCCATGTTGTCCCAGGCAGCCATGCACGATATGGGCATTGCACTGATACCGCCGTTCCTTATTCAAAGGGAACTGAGCGATGGGCACTTGGTGATTGCCAGCCCTCAGGTACTGGCGAGCTCAAAGGCTTACTACCTGATGATTCCCGAGAGAAAGGTCGAATCAGCTTCTCTGCATGCGTTCAGAGACTGGCTGATTGATCAGTCGCATCGTTACAACCCCAATATCTAAAGGGTCTTCGTCAATTTATTAACTTTGTAGTCAACAAAATAAAATACCTACATATGTATATATATGTCGCAATTTAGAAGACCGCATCTTTTGACCCTGAAATGGCCTTTAAGCCATGTAGGTATTGGCCTGTAGCCATAAAATTGCAGCGATGCCCAAGCATTCACGTCGGCGATGGAGAAGCGCTGATATTTCGGTAAAAACTCTTTAATCTCCTGTATTTAAACGACTTTAATCTATCCATTGCGACAATCGGTCACGGGGTGACTTGTAGTTAATTTTTCGTCACCCGTCATAATCTCTTGAAGGCCGTAAAGTTCGCCTGCAAAATGCCGCGCCCCGCTGTATTTCAGCGGGATCGTGCTGATCGGCCGCCCAGATTCGCCTGTCGTGGCGCACTGGCCTTTTACAAAAATCAAAGCAAAAAGATCATGCAGGAGATTTGACGTGCACATTGGTGTTCCTCTCGAAACCCAGACCGGTGAAACGCGGGTGGCTGCCACCCCGGAAACCATCAAGAAGCTGATCGGCCAGGGCCACAAGGTCACTGTGCAAAGCGGGGCAGGCATCAATGCCAGTGTCGTCGACATTGCCTATGAAGCGGCAGGCGCAACCATTGGCAACGCCAGTGATGCATTCGGCGCCGAGCTGATCCTCAAGGTGGTCGCCCCCAATGACAGCGAACTGACGCTGATCAAAAGCGGCGCAGTGCTGGTGGGCATGCTCAATCCGTTCAGCAACGAAACCATCACTCGACTGGCCGAGCATGGCATCACGGCCTTTGCCCTTGAGGCCGCGCCGCGCACCTCCCGCGCGCAGAGCCTGGATGTGCTTTCTTCCCAGGCAAACATTGCCGGCTACAAGGCTGTACTGCTCGCCGCCCATCACTACCCACGCTTCATGCCAATGCTGATGACCGCCGCCGGTACGGTGAAAGCCGCTCGCGTGCTGATTCTTGGAGCTGGTGTAGCAGGGCTGCAGGCGATCGCTACCGCGAAACGCCTGGGTGCGGTCATCGAAGCGTCCGACGTGCGTCCGGCGGTAAAGGAACAGATCGAATCCCTGGGCGCCAAGTTCGTCGACGTGCCATACGAAACTGATGAAGAACGTGAATGCGCGGTTGGCGTGGGCGGTTACGCGCGCCCAATGCCAACAAGCTGGATGCAGCGCCAGGCCCTGGCCGTGCATGAACGTGCCAAGCAAGCCGACATCGTCATCACCACCGCATTGATTCCGGGTCGCAAGGCACCGACCCTGCTCAGCGCCGAGACCGTCGCACAGATGAAGCCAGGCTCGGTGGTCATCGACCTCGCCGCAGCCCAGGGCGGCAACTGCCCGCTGACCGTGGCAGACCAGGTGGTCGTGGAAAACGGTGTGACCATCTGCGGCCCGACCAACCTGGCCGGCGCCGTCGCCGCCGATGCCTCGGCGCTGTACGCACGCAACCTGCTGGACTTCCTGAAGCTGGTCTTCACCAAGGAAGGGCAGTTTGAAATCAACCTCGAAGACGACATCGTCGCCGCGTGCCTGATGTGCCGCGACGGCCAAGTCATCCGCAAAAACGCCTAAGCAGGGATTCAGACGATGGAAGAGCTTATTTCCCCCGGTATCTACAACCTGATCATCTTCGTGCTGGCGATTTATGTCGGTTATCACGTGGTCTGGAACGTCACCCCGGCCCTGCACACCCCGCTGATGGCCGTGACCAATGCGATTTCGGCGATCGTGATCGTCGGCGCCATGCTGGCAGCCGCACTCACCGTGACACCACTGGGCAAGACCATGGGCACCCTGGCCGTAGCCCTCGCGGCGGTCAACGTGTTCGGTGGCTTCCTGGTTACCCGCAGGATGCTTGAGATGTTCAAGAAGAAAGCCCCGAAAGCAAAAGAAGAGGCGCCATCGTCATGAGCATGAATCTGGTCACGACGCTCTACCTGATCGCGTCGATCTGCTTTATCCAGGCCCTTAAAGGCCTGTCACACCCGACGACGTCCCGGCGCGGCAACCTGTTCGGCATGCTCGGCATGGCGCTGGCAGTGCTCACCACCGTGGGCCTCATCTATAAGCTCGGCGCCGAGCTGGCCACTGCCGGCATTGGCTACGTCATCGTTGGCCTGCTGGTCGGCGGCACCGCCGGCTCGATCATGGCCAAGCGCGTGGAAATGACCAAGATGCCGGAGCTGGTGGCGTTCATGCACAGCATGATCGGCCTGGCTGCAGTGTTTATCGCCATCGCCGCAGTCGTGGAACCACAGTCGCTGGGTATCGTGAAACACCTGGGGGATTCGATCCCCGCCGGTAACCGCCTGGAGTTGTTCCTCGGTGCAGCCATCGGTGCAATTACGTTCTCCGGCTCGGTCATCGCCTTCGGCAAGCTGTCGGGTAAGTACAAGTTCCGCCTGTTTCAGGGCGCACCGGTACAGTTCGGCGGTCAGCACAAGCTGAACCTGGTGCTGGGGCTGTTGACGCTGGGCCTGGGCCTGGCCTTCATGTTCACCGGCAACCTCAGCGCCTTCGGATTGATGCTGGCCCTGGCGTTCGTGGTGGGCGTGCTGATCATTATCCCGATTGGCGGCGCCGACATGCCGGTGGTCGTCTCGATGCTCAACAGCTACTCCGGCTGGGCTGCGGCGGGGATCGGCTTCTCGCTGAACAACTCGATGCTGATCATCGCCGGTTCGCTGGTAGGTTCAAGCGGTGCGATCCTGTCGTACATCATGTGCAAGGCGATGAACCGCTCCTTCTTTAATGTACTGCTCGGCGGTTTCGGCAACACGGCAGACGCCGCCGGCCCGGCCGGCTCGAAAGAAGCGCGCCCAGTGAAATCCGGCTCGGCTGACGATGCAACCTTCCTGCTGACCAACGCCGACACCGTAATCATCGTACCGGGCTACGGCCTGGCGGTGGCACGGGCACAACATGCGCTGAAAGAGCTGACCGAGAAGCTGACCCACCGCGGCGTGACCGTGAAGTACGCGATCCACCCGGTTGCAGGCCGTATGCCTGGTCACATGAACGTATTGCTGGCCGAGGCAGAAGTGCCTTACGACCAGGTGTTCGAGATGGAAGACATCAACTCCGAGTTCGGCCAGGCCGACGTGGTGCTGGTGCTAGGCGCCAACGACGTGGTCAACCCGGCCGCCAAGAACGATCCCAAGTCGCCCATCGCGGGCATGCCGATCCTCGAAGCGTTCAAGGCCAAGACCATCATCGTCAACAAGCGCTCGATGGCCAGCGGCTATGCCGGCCTGGACAACGAACTGTTCTACCTGGACAAGACCATGATGGTCTTCGGCGACGCCAAGAAGGTCATCGAAGACATGGTCAAGGCCGTCGAATAAACACTGCGCCAGCGCAATACCCAAAACCCTGGCCTTTAGTAGGCTGGGGTTTTTTATTGCCGGTAAAAACCGACAAAAGGCTCTAAATCGCTGCCTGGCATTCGACCATGGTAGCGGGACGAAATTTTTTGAAATCACTAGACTGCGCATCTTGCTTCCGTAGCCCGAGATAACAATCCATGTACCGTGATCGTATCCGCTTGCCTTCGTTGTTGAACAAGGTCATGAGCGCGGCTGACGCTGCCGCACTGATCCAGGACGGCATGACCGTCGGCATGAGCGGCTTCACCCGCGCCGGTGAGGCCAAGGCCGTGCCCCACGCCTTGGCCGAACGCGCCAAGACATCACCGCTGAAAATTACCCTGATGACCGGCGCCAGCCTGGGCAACGACCTGGACAAGCAACTGACCGAAGCCGGTGTACTGTCGCGACGCATGCCATTCCAGGTAGATAGCACCCTGCGCAAGGCGATCAACGCCGGCGAGGTGATGTTTATCGACCAGCATTTGTCGGAAACCGTCGAGCAGCTGCGCAACAATCAGCTCAAGCTACCGGACATCGCGGTGATCGAAGCCGTAGCGATCACCGAGCAAGGCCACATTGTGCCAACCACTTCCGTGGGCAACTCTGCCAGTTTCGCGATTTTCGCCAAGCAGGTGATCGTCGAGATCAACATGGCGCATAACCCGAACCTGGAAGGCCTGCACGACATCTATATCCCGAGCTATCGCCCGACCCGCACGCCAATTCCGCTGGTGGCCGTGGACGACCGTATCGGCAGCACCGCGATTCCGATTCCGCCGGAAAAGATCGTCGCGATCGTCATCACCAATCAGGCGGATTCGGCCTCCACCGTGACGCCGCCCGACAGCGACACCCAGTCGATCGCCAATCACCTGATCAACTTCCTTAAAGAAGAAGTCGACGCCGGACGCATGACCAACAAGCTCGGCCCGCTGCAGGCAGGCATCGGCAACATTGCCAATGCGGTGATGTGCGGTTTGATCGAGTCGCCCTTCGAAGACCTGACGATGTATTCGGAAGTCCTCCAGGATTCCACATTCGACCTGATCGACGCAGGCAAGCTGAGCTTTGCCTCAGGCAGTTCGATCACATTGTCGGAACGGCGCAACGCCGACGTGTTCGGCAACCTGGAGCGCTACAAAGACAAATTGGTGCTGCGGCCCCAGGAAATCTCCAATCACCCGGAAGTGGTGCGGCGCCTGGGCATCATCGGCATTAACACCGCGCTGGAGTTCGACATCTATGGCAACGTCAACTCCACCCACGTCTGCGGCACCCGGATGATGAACGGAATTGGCGGCTCGGGCGACTTTGCGCGCAACGCGCACCTGGCGATCTTTGTCACCAAGTCGATTGCCAAGGCCGGCGCGATTTCCAGCGTGGTGCCAATGGTCAGCCATGTGGACCATACCGAGCATGACGTCGACATCCTCGTGACCGAGGTCGGCCTGGCGGACCTGCGGGGCCTGGCGCCGCGGGAGCGGGCTCGGGTCATCATCGACAACTGTGTGCACCCGGCGTACCGCGATGCCCTGAACACCTACTTCACCCAAGCCTGTGTGCTGGGCGGGCACACCCCGCATATCCTGCGAGAAGCACTGAGTTGGCACATCAACCTGGAAGAAACCGGGCATATGCTGAAGGCGTGATTGATACAGATTCGGGCTGATGCAAACACAGTTTCATCAGCCCGAGCTTCCGAGCCCAACTTTTATAAAAAACTGTACTGCTGTACCGGTCATTTCCTACTGAAATATCCTACCTCGAACTCCATAAACGCCTAAAACGCACCATAAAAGTGCCGACAGGTACAGTTGCCTCAATTTCGTACAGTACAGCCCCTATAAACAGTTAACTGGCCCCTCACAATACAGGTGAACTGTATCTAGAGAGTCTTGCGCGGGAGGAGGATCATTGGCACCAGTTAAACCACTACCTAATCCCGCCACAAGCGGAAGGATGTCATCATGGAACGTACACTCAGTTCCGATCTGTTCTTCGAAGAAAAAGCTGTAAACACCCAGGCTTCCCTGCCTCTGCGCGTTCTCGCCAACCTGATGTTGTGGCAGCGCCGCATCTCCAGCCGCCATCAACTGGCTCGTCTGGATTCGCGTCTCCTGGCTGACGCCGGTATCAGCGAAGCACAACGCTACGAAGAGCTGAGCAAGCCGTTCTGGCGCTAATTAGCGTCCGCTGGCCCTGACCCACCGGGTCCACCGCCAGCACTCCGAATTGTTAAAGCAGAACCCGCCCCGGGTAACCGGCGGCGGGTTCTGCTGTTTCTGGGGTTTGGATTTTCAATGGCGAAAACAGTCGGCTTTCTACAGACAGATACAGTTTAAAAAACATAACAATTAAGCAGTACAATTTAACCCGCGTGTATCTGTACCGGTAGCACCCTCCAGCCCAAGATGGTGTTCCAGGACCTCATGAAAGGCGCGCGTCATGAATACCAAAAACCAGCAACACCCTCGGTTGATACAGCTACTCAAGCGCACCGCTGCAGCACTCGTCTGCTGGGGGCAACGGGCCCGCACACGCAGGCTGCTGGCTCAACTGGATCCGCGGGAATTGTCCGATGCGGGTATCAGTCACGGCGACCGGGCATCTGAGCTGGCCAAATCGTTCTGGCGCGAGTAATCACCGCAGGAAGCTATCCGAACAGATAAGCGGCGGCTAATATCCGGCTACCACGTGGCGAACCCTGTAGAACGGGCGTCTGATGCCCATGGTCTCGCTGCTCAAGCAGTAGCTTTGTGCCACCCTTTCGTTCATTTACAGGAGTCACCCCATGTCCCGTCTTCACCTGCTGAGCGCTGCAGCCCTGCTGGCCCTGGCTGCCAATGCCAACGCCTCCAGCCTGATCGTGACCACGGATTCGATCGTCGGCGCACTGAAAGCCACCTCAGACGCCACCTCCGATGCCACTTCCTCCCTGCGTGACAACAAGGTCGTACGTGCCGCCCGTGACGACGCCGCCAGCTTCGTTGCCAGCGAAGGCGCCATCCGTGGCGTAAAACTGGAAAGCGCCCTGGCCCAGATCCGCCAACAGGCTCCACAACTGAATACCGCGACTGACGCGCAGCTGGCCCAGGCGATCCTGGCCATCTGACCGCAGGTGGGATAAAGGGGGCGCCAGGCGCTCCCCGAACCCTCCGCGCTGGCTCTCGCCCGGGCATTGCGCTAGCCTTGGCGCTCGTTTTCAGTTGTCGAGTCCCATGGCTTTTTCATACCGCCTGTTGATCGCTCCCGTAGTGTTTTGCACCTGCTGGTCCACGCAAGCTCCGGCCTTTGACCTGTCCACCCAGAGCCTCGTTGTCAGTGCGTATGCCACCAGCAAAGTGACCTCCGCACCGTTCGACCATAAACTGATACTGGCCGCCCAGGATGACGCTGCCGCTTTCATTGCCACTGACGGCCAATGGCGGGGAGCCCGACTGGAATCAGCGCTGGATTATCTGCGCCATACCCAGCCAAAACTTAACGCCAGTGACCTTGAACTGGCGCAAGCAATTCTCGTCCAATAATCATCTTTGTATTTCGGAGTCATTCCATGCGTAGCCCGCTGATCGCCGCCGCTCTCGGCCTGCTGTTGTTGGCCGGTGTTGCCCAGGCACAAACCCTGAAGGCCACCAGTAACATCATCGTCCGAGCCTCGGCCCGTACCATCGATTTCACCTCGGACACCACCACGTCCATCCGCGACTCCAAAGTCGTACGCGAAGCCCACGACGATGCCGCCAGTTTCGTTGCCAGCAATGGCGAGATTCGTGGCGCTCAACTGGAAGCCGCCTTCGACACCCTGCGAACCCGCGTGCCGGAAGCCCGCGACGCCAGCGACCAGGTTCTCGCCGAAGCTATCCTCTCTCTGTGAGGCGCATTGCCGCCTGGCTACTGGCCGGCACCTTGCTGCTGGGCGCCAGCGCGGCTCAGGCCGCCCTGCAACTGCGGCTCAAGACCGATGGCTTGAGCCCGGCCCAGCAGCAGGCGAGCCAGGCATTGCTGGATGAAGCGATGCAGGCGTTGCCGCCGCGCTTCATCGAGCAACTGGACCGGACCATCGACGTCGGCTGGACCGACAAGATGCCCGAGAACGCCTACGGCCAGGCTTCGCTGGTGTCCGAACTGGACCTCAACAGCAACTTGCTGGAAAGCCTTACCGACGGCAGTGCCGCGACGCAAAAAACCAATCGCCCCCACGGCACCGTGCGCCGGGAAATGCTCGCCACCGTGCTGCATGAACTGACCCACATCTATGACCGTGCCCGCCTGTGGTCCAGCGCCGACCGCAAGCTGATCCAGCGTTGCAGCCGCCAGAACAACATCACCGGCCTGATCGGCCTGCCCGATCAATGCCGGGGCCAGAACGACCGCCGCTTTACCCTCAGCGATGACCCACGCCTGCTGGACCTCGCCGGGTGGCCGCAATACGTCGGCCGTCGCGGCGAACGTGAACAGAACAATCATCAGGTCGCCCGCAGCCCGGACATCTACGAAACCACCAGCCCGCTGGAATTCGTCGCCGTCAACATGGAGTACTTCCTCCTCGACCCGAGCTATGCCTGCCGCCGGCCTTCGCTGTACCGCTATTACAAGGAACACTTTGGCTGGGCGCCGCCCGCCAAGGACACCTGTGCCAAAACCTACGCCTTCCTCAACGCCGGCAACGACTTCGCCAAGACTCCACTGGGCCAGGTCGACCCCGAGCGGGTCTACGAAATCGACTACCTGCTGGCCGAAGCCAACCAGAACCTCGTGAGTCGCTGGGGCCACAGCATGCTGCGCCTGGTGATCTGCGCCCCCGGCCGGCCACGGGGCCCGGACTGCCGCCTGGACCTGGACCAGCACCTGGTGTTGTCCTACCGCGCGTTTGTCGGTGACGTACAACTGTCGAGCTGGGACGGCCTGATCGGCAAATACCCGTCGCGGCTGTTCGTGCTGCCGCTGTCTCAGGTCATTGACGAGTACACCAAGACCGAGCTGCGCGGCCTGGCGTCGGTGCCGTTGAAGCTCACGCGCCAGGAGATCAACGATACCGTCGAACACGCCGCCGAAATGCACTGGAGCTACGACGGCAACTACTTCTTCATCTCCAACAACTGCGCAGTCGAGAGCCTGAAACTGTTACGCAGCGGCAGCGCCAACCCGCAGCTGACCGGCCTGGACAACATCACGCCCAATGGCCTGCTGGAAGTCCTCAAGGGCCGAGGCCTGGCCGATACCAGTGTACTGGACGACAAAAAACGCGCGCTGCGCCTCGGCTATCACTTCGACTCCTTCCGCGAGCGCTACCAGGCGATGTTCGAGGTGTTGAAAAAGCGCCTGCCGATCAAACAGGCTGAAGTGGAGGATTGGTTGTCACTGAGTGCCGAAGAGCGCCGCCCATGGTTCGCCGAAGCCGACCTGCGCGCCAGCGCCGCCTTGTTGCTGCTGGAACAGGCGAGCTTCCGCAAGCAGCTCATGCTGGCCCAGGATGAAGTCAAGCAACGCTACCTTGGCGCCCGCGAGCTGAAGAACGGCGGCATGGAAAAGGCCAACGCGACGTTGCAGCAGATCCTCGCCAACAGTGGCTTCCTCAGTCGCCCGGCAGAGCTGCTGGGCACCAGCGGTTACGGCTTGCCACAACCAACAGAATCCAAACGCCTGGAATCAGAAAGCGCCGCGCGCCAGAAGCAGTTGCAGTCGCTGACCGGCGATCTGGACAAAGAGGTGAGGGCGCTGCTGGAACCGGCCCGCGCGGCGGAGATTGCCGCATGTGAAGCCAACCTCAAGCAGCTAGGCGAGCACTTGCGCGCACTGCACAAGGCCTCCGGCGGGTTCGAACTACCCTAGAGCGCTTCTCCGGCTTCTTCCGGTAGTTGCTCATCCAGGTGTAACCACGGCAATCGGCTCTCTACCCAGATATGCCGATCTGCCGGGGCCAGCTCCGGGTGATCCAGGGTTGCGATGGTCACATCGATACTCTCGGCACTCAGTTGCGTTACCAGCGCCAAATGCGCCCCACAGTTAGAACAGAAATACCGCACGCATGTCGGCGAAGATTCGTACTGCGCCGGCGTTCCCGCCACCCAGGCGAACGCGGAACGGGGCAGGGTGATCCAGGTCGTCACCAAGCCGCCGCTGACCCGCCGGCAAATCGAACAGTGGCAGTGGGCAATATCCACCAACGCCCCGCTGAACTGATAACGCACCCGCCCGCAATGGCAGCCGCCTTGGTGTTGCTCATGCATGCTCTGTCTCCCACATCCTTATTTCATACAGGACCAGTCGTCCATTCAACGTAGCCCGTTTCTCAAGCGAAAGCTGGCTGAAAGCTTCCGGGACTAGGATCGCCCACCACTACCGGCAACAGACCGGTTGTTAACAACAACAATGGTGATTCCCGATGTCCGCCCGTACCCGCCTGTTTGCCCCGACTCCACCCGTACGCCTCGTGCCTTTCGTTCTGCGCTGACCCAACCGGTTCGCCATTCCCTAGCCGCGCTACGCCTGGAGTATTCCTATGCTGACTTTCCTTGGCTTTGCCATGGTCATCACGTTCATGTTCCTGATCATGACCAAGCGCCTGTCTGCGCTGATCGCCCTGATCATCGTACCGATCCTGTTCGCGCTGTTCGGCGGCTTTGCCCCGCAGATCGGCCCGATGATGCTCGCGGGCATCACCAAGCTTGCGCCGACCGGCGTAATGCTGATGTTTGCCATCCTCTATTTCGCCTTGATGATCGACTCCGGCCTGTTCGACCCGGCCGTGCGCAAGATCCTCAAGCTGGTCAAGGGCGACCCGCTGAAGGTCTCGGTCGGCACCGCCGTGCTGGCCCTGGTGGTATCACTGGACGGAGACGGCGCCACCACCTACATGATCTGCGTGGCCGCCATGCTGCCGCTGTACCAGCGCATCGGCATGAGCCCGCGGATCATGGCCGGCCTGATCATCCTCGCCGGTGGGGTGATGAACATGACCCCATGGGGTGGCCCGACCGCCCGCGCCGCCAGTGCATTGCACGTGGACCCATCGGATATTTTCGTCCCGATGATTCCAGCCATGGCCGCCGGCGTCGTCGCCATCCTGGTGATTGCCTATATGTACGGCAAGCGCGAACGGGCACGCCTGGGCGAGCTGCACCTGCAAGGCGATGAAATCGACCACAGCGAAATCAGCGTCTCGCAATACCCGGACGCCCGCCGTCCGAAACTGATCTGGTTCAACGGCGCACTGACCTTCGCCCTGATGTGCACCTTGATCGCCGGCCTGTTGCCACTGCCGGTACTGTTCATGGTGGCCTTCAGTATCGCGATGATCGTCAACTACCCATGCCTGCAGATGCAGAAAGACCGGATCGCCGCCCATGCCGGCAGCGTCCTGGCAGTCACCGGCCTGATCTTCGCCGCCGGTATCTTCACCGGCATCCTGTCCGGTACCGGCATGGTCGATGCCATGTCCAAGAGCCTGCTTGCCGTCATCCCTGACGCGCTGGGGCCTTATCTGGCCGTGATCACCGCGCTGGTGAGCATGCCGTTTACCTTCTTCATGTCCAACGATGCCTTCTACTACGGCGTTCTGCCGGTACTGGCCGAAGCCGCCAGCCACTACGGCATCACTGCCGTGGAAATGGCCCGCGCCTCAATCGTTGGCCAGCCTGTGCACTTGTTGAGCCCACTGGTTCCATCGACCTACTTGCTGGTAGCCCTGGCGGGTATCGAATTTGGCGATCACCAGCGCTTCACCCTCAAGTGGGCGGTGCTGGTGTGCCTGTGCATAATGGTCGCCGCTTTGCTGATGGGGATTTTTCCGCTGTTCAGCACTCTATAATCGTACAACTCACTGCGCCGGCTCTTAAGGCTGGCGCGGTCTAACACTCGCTCAAAGGAATACACATGGAATGGCTGACCAATCCGGAAATCTGGATTGCCTTCTTCACCCTGACGGCCCTCGAGATCGTCCTGGGCATCGATAACATCATCATGATTTCGATCCTGGTCAGCCGCATGCCCAAGCACATGCAGGCGCGTACCCGGATCTTCGGCCTGGCGCTGGCGATGGTCACGCGGATCCTGTTGCTGCTGTCGATCACTTGGGTCATGCGCCTCACCGACGATCTGTTCGTGGTGTTCGGCCAAGGCATTTCCGGCCGCGACCTGATCCTGTTCTTCGGTGGCCTGTTCCTGCTGTGGAAAAGCTCCCAGGAGATGTACCACGCCCTGGAAGGTGAAGACGAAACCCACGACGAGCCGAAGGGCGCCGGTGGCAAGTTCATCTACACCATCATCCAGATCGCGATCATCGACATCGTGTTCTCCCTGGACTCGGTGATTACCGCCGTTGGTATGGTTTCCCACGTACCGGTGATGGTGGCCGCGATCATCGTCGCCGTACTCGTGATGATGCTGGCCGCTGGCACCATCAGCGATTTCATCGACAGACACCCGTCGCTGAAGATGCTGGCGCTGTCGTTCCTGCTGGTGGTAGGTACCGTGCTGATCGCCGAAGCCTTCGACGTTCACGTGCCAAAAGGCTACGTTTACTTCGCCATGGCGTTCTCCCTGGCGGTTGAAGCGGTGAACATCAAGATGCGTACCGCCATCGCGAAAAAGAAGAAACAGCAGGACCCTGTGAAACTGCGCAAGGACATTCCGGGTCAATAACCTGGACCCGCTGCTGAAAAAGGGGCTTTAGAGCCCCTTTTTTTCATCTGCAAAAAGCTGATTTCATGACAGTTTTGTTTCAATCCCGACTTTAGCTATGCGATGCTGGCGCCGAGCCCATTCGCCAACTACAGCTTAAGTACAAGACGTAGAACGGCACGCGGCACTATTCACTTGCTCCGATTGGAGCACGACTCAACACAGGGGGCCCAGCATGCTGACCCTGCTCAATCTGCTTTCCGCGGTAACCCTGCTGATCTGGGGCACGCACATCGTCCGTACCGGCATCCTGCGGGTCTACGGCTCCAACTTGCGCCAGGTCATCGGGCAGAACATGTCCAAGCGCTGGCTGGCGTTTATCGCCGGCATCCTGGTGACGGCCATGGTGCAAAGCAGCAACGCCACGGCGATGCTGGTGACTTCGTTTGTCGGCCAGGGCCTGATGGGCCTGATGCCCGCCCTGGCGACCATGCTCGGTGCCGATGTCGGTACCGCGCTGATGGCCCGGGTGCTGACCTTTGACCTGTCGTGGCTGTCGCCGCTGTTGATTTTCCTCGGGGTGATTTTCTTCCTGTCGCGCAAACAGACACGCGCCGGGCAGATGGGCCGTGTCGGGATCGGCCTCGGGCTGATCATCCTTGCGCTGCAACTGATCGTCGAAGCCGCGGGCCCGATCACCCACGCGCAGGGCGTCAAGGTCCTGTTCGCCTCGCTGACCGGCGACATCTTGCTCGATGCCCTGGTCGGCGCACTGTTCGCGATGATTTCCTACTCCAGCCTGGCCGCCGTCCTGCTGACCGCGACCCTCGCCGGTGCCGGCGTGATCGGCCTGCACGTGGCCATCGGCCTGGTGATCGGCGCCAACATCGGCAGCGGCGTGCTGGCCTTCCTCAGCACCAGCATGCAGAACGCCGCCGGGCGCCAGGTGGCCCTGGGCAGCCTGCTGTACAAGCTGATCGGCTTGCTGCTGATCATCCCGGTACTCGACCCGCTGGTCGGCTGGATGGATAACCTGGACTACAGCGCCCAAGGCATGGTGATCACCTTCCACCTGCTCTATAACGTTACTCGCTGCCTGATCCTGCTGCCCACCATCGGCCCGATGTCCCGCTTGTGCGCCTGGTTGCTCCCGGAACGCGAAGAGGTCAACGGCCTGGCCAAGCCGCGCCACCTGGACCTGGCAGCACTCGCCACCCCAAGCCTGGCACTGGCCAACGCCGCCCGCGAAACCCTGCGCCTGGGCGACCTGATCGACAACATGCTGACCTCGATGCTGGAAGTGCTGCGCGGCAAGCAAACCGCCATCACCCAGGAAATGCGCAGCCTGAGCGACGATGTCGAGGCGCTCTACAGCGCGATCAAGCTCTACCTCGCGCAAATGCCCCGGGAAGACCTCAGCGAGCAGGACAGCCGACGCTGGGCCGAGATCATCGAACTGTCGATCAACCTGAAACTGGCCGGCGACCTGATCGAACGCATGCTGCGCAAGGTCCAGCAGCAAAAGACCTCCCAGCGCCGCTCATTCTCCGAAGTCGGCCTGGAGGAACTCGCGGGCCTGCAAACCCAACTGATCGCCAACCTGCGCCTGGGGCTCTCGGTGTTCCTCAGTGCCGACCCGGAAAGCGCCCGGCAACTGCTGCGGGAAAAGCGCCGCTTCCGCGCCCAGGAGCGTCGCCTGGCCCACGCCCACGTCAGCCGCTTGCAACGTAAAATCGTACAGAGCCTGGAGACCAGTTCCCTGCACCTGGAGCTGATTGCCGACATGAAGCGTCTCAACTCGCTGTTCTGCAGCAGCGCTTATGTGGTGCTGGAAACCACCGACACCGGCGCCCTCTCGGCGGACGATATTGCCGACATCACCCATTCGCCCTGAACGTACGACGGCGAGTGAAGTCAGTTAACAACGGACCTCACTCGCCAGGAAGCCTGTTATGCGTCGCCTGCTATTCGCCTGCCTGCTCATGGGTTCGGCACACACCTTTGCCTTTGACCGCCTGCAAGTCGAGGGCTACACCCTGCCCAACGGCCTGCAATTGCTGCTCAAGCCGGGCACCGAACGCGGCCATGTGGCAATCCGCCTGGTGGTGGGTGTGGGCCTGGATGACTTCAGTTGCGAAGACAAGGAACTGCCGCACCTGCTGGAGCATTTACTGTTCAGCGGAATCGACGGTGGCGGCGAAGGTGAACTGGAAGAACGCATGCAAGCCCTCGGCGGCGACTGGAACGCCTACACCAGCAATGCCGACACCACTTTCGTCATCGAGGCTCCGGCGCAGAACCAGCGCAAGGTGCTCGACCTGCTGCTGGCCATCATCACCCGCACCCAACTGACCGACGCCAACATCAATGCCGCCAAACAGGTGGTGGAGCGCGAAGACGGCGGCCATTACTCACACCTGCAACGGCTGCTGGACCGCCAGGACCTCGGCCACAAGGCCAGCAGTCAGCTTGCCGTCGAACTGGGGCTCAAATGCGCCGAGCGGGCCGAAGTCGAGCACCTGACCCGCGACCAGTTGGAAAAGCTGCGCAAGGCCTGGTACGCCCCCAACAACATGACCCTAATCATCGTCGGCGACCTCGACAAGCTGCTGCCGGCCTATCTCGAACGCACCTACGGCGCACTGGATCCGGTTGACCCCAGCGAACATCGCCCGTTGCCGGAGATTCAACACGCCGCCGCCGTCCGCCGCGACCTGATCCACGGCTGGGTCGGTGACAACGCCAAGCTGCACTGGTTATTCCCCGAGCCGGTACTGGACGACCAGTACGATGAAACCTTCGACCTGCTCAAGGACTACCTGGATTGGGCGCTGTATCGTCAATTGCGCTTGCAGCACGGCTTGTCCTATGGCCCATGGAGCGAGCGCGAAGTGCTGGGCGGCGTCGGCTTCATGAGCCTCAACGCCGACCTTGAACGCGACAACCTGCCCGAAGCCGAGCACGTGCTGGAAACCCTCAGGGCCCAACTGCTCAAGGACGGCCTCAACCCGGCCACCTTCGCCCGCCTGCAACAAGCCGCCATTGCCCGCCAGGCGTGGGCCGTTCAAGGCAACAGCGCGTTGGCCGACTATTACTGGAGTGCCTCGGGCGACTACGCCAAAGGGCATTTCAGCGACCCGGCCAAGCGCATCAAGGCCGTCAGCCTGGAGCAAGCCAACCAGGCCATGCGCGAGTTGTTCAAGCAGAACGGCTACTGGCGCATCGAGAAACCGTTGTTCAGCTACGATAGCCTCAACTGGATCGCCGCAGGCGCACTGGGGCTGATTGCGATTGTGTTACTAGGCGTGTGGCGTTATCGCAAAGGGATTGCGTAATCGGGCCCCGAGAAAACGGCTAAAACGTTATTCTGTCTGGGATTTTTCCTACAAAGACTGTGAACTGCCGAATGCCTATCCTGACTCACACCATCCAGCGCATCCTCGAGCTGATGAAGCGCTACCCAGGGGTGATTGCACTCGGCGGTTTCATCTCGGGTGTGGGCAGCTTCATCCTGGTGGATCGCCAGCAAGGCATGGCCAGCTGGATCGCGATCATCATGCTGGTGAGCTGGTTATGGCTGATGCTCGAAAACAGCCTCACCCAGCTGTTCAGCAAAGTCTTCAAACGGGAAATCCCCGAACCGCTGCTGCGCTACGCCACGCAGATGATCCATCAGGAAAGCCTGTTTTTTGTCCTGCCGTTCTTTTTTGTCACCACCACCTGGAACAGCGGCCAGTCGATCTTTACCGGCCTGCTGGGCGCGGCGGCACTGGTATCGATCACCGACCCGCTGTACTACAAGTGGCTGGCACCCAAGCGCTCGCTGTTTCTCGCACTGCACACCCTGACCCTGTTCGCAGCCCTGCTGACCGCGCTGCCGATCATCCTGCACCTGACCACCGCCGAGAGTTACAAACTGGCCCTCGGCGTGGCGATGGCGCTCTCTATCCCGAGCCTGGCCGTGAGCCTGCCGCTGCGTAGCATCAAGGGCTGGGCGATGCTGTTGGGGGTTACCGCAGCGATTGGATGCGCCGGCTGGTTCCTGCGCACTTGGGTGCCGCCCGCTACGCTGTGGATGACCGAAGTGGCCATCAGCACCCAATTGCAGGACCGCACGCCCGGCGATGACCTGAAAGAAGTCAGCGCCGCCCAACTGCGCAGCAGCGGGCTGTATGCCTACACCGCGATCAACGCGCCGCGCGGTCTGGATGAGCGGATCTACCATGTGTGGAAATTCAACGGCAAGGAAGTCGACCGCATCGCCCTGGACATCCATGGTGGGCGCAAGGAAGGCTATCGGGCCTGGACCCACAAGCAGAACTTCCCCCCCGACTCGGTAGGACGCTGGCAGGTACGGGTGCTGACCGAAGATGGCCAAGTGATCGGCGTGTTGCGCTTCAAGGTGACTGACCCCGGTCAGGGCGCTACAACGCCAGACGCGCCAAAGTAGGCAGGATCGTGCTATTACGTAGGAATTCTGGAATAGCCAAACAAGCTCGGAGCTTATGACCAGTAGCACAACGGCCGGTGCAGCCCATCTGGACACGTCCACCCAGCCTCCATTGCTGAGGATTACAGGGGATTGGACGCTTGCCCACTATGCCAACCTGAAGAAGCTGTCGGAAAAGCTCGACGGCCAGTACGACGCTGGCGCACGTATCGACCTTAACGGCCTCGGCGCCCTGGACACGGCCGGCGCCTCGCTGCTGGTGGAATTGCTCGGCCCCGAGCGCATCGAACAGTCCGCCGAACAGACCGACTGCAGCCTCTCGACCGCCGACCGCGCGTTACTGAAAACCGTCTACCGCTCTCTGAACGACTTCTGTGTGCCGGTCAAGGAACCCGAAGAAGCCGCCGGCATCATGTTGCTGGCGCGCATCGGCGGCGCGGTCTACACCGTCTGGCAAGACGGCATGAAACTGCTGGGCTTTATCGGCCTGATCCTCGAAACCTTCGCCCGTGGCGTATTCCGGCCCAAGCGCTGGCGCGTGACTCCAATGGTTGCGCATATCGAACAAACCGGCCTCGATGCGGCCCCCATCGTGGCCTTGCTGACCTTCCTGGTGGGCGCAGTGGTGGCGTTTCTCGGTGCCACGGTGCTGGCCAGTTTTGGCGCGAGCATCTTCACCGTGGACCTGGTGGCGTTCTCCTTCCTGCGGGAGTTCGGCGTGTTGCTCACCGCGATCCTGATGGCGGGCCGCACTGCCAGTGCCTTCACCGCACAAATCGGCTCGATGAAGGCCAACGAAGAGATCGATGCGATCCGCACCCTGGGCCTCGACCCGATGGAGTTGCTGGTGCTGCCCCGCGTACTGGCATTGCTGGTGGCGCTGCCGATGCTGACGTTCCTGGCAATGCTCTCGGGCATTATCGGCGGCGGTGTGGTGTGTGCCGTGGCCTTGGATATTTCGCCGGCAATGTTCCTGTCGCTGCTGCAATCGGACATTGGCGTGCAGCACTTCCTAGTCGGCATGGTCAAGGCGCCGATCTTCGCGTTCCTGATCGCGGCCATCGGCTGCCTCGAAGGTTTCAAGGTCAGCGGCAGCGCCGAGTCCGTCGGCGCCCACACCACCTCCAGTGTGGTGCAATCGATTTTCGTGGTGATCGTGCTGGATGCGGTCGCCGCACTGTTCTTCATGGAGATGGGCTGGTGAGTCGTTTACGCCGTACGCCCACTGAGGCGGTGATCGAAGTCCGCGGGCTGTGCAACCGCTTTGGTTCGCAAAGCGTGCACGAGAACCTCGACCTGGACTTGTACAAGGGTGAAATCCTCGCCGTCGTCGGTGGCTCCGGCAGCGGCAAGTCGGTGCTGCTGCGCAGCATCATTGGGTTGCGCCAGCCCAGCGAAGGCCAGGTGCGGGTGTTCGGGCAGAACTTGCCGAGCCTGTCGGAACACGAGCGGTCACTGGTGGAGCGGCGCTTCGGCGTGCTGTTCCAGAAGGGCGCGCTGTTTTCCTCGCTGACGGTCACCGAGAACGTTGCGTTGCCACTGATAGAGCATGCCGGCCTCAGCCGTCCCGATGCCGAGCACCTGGCGGCAGTGAAACTGGCGTTGGCCGGGCTCCCGCTGTCGGCCGCCGACAAATACCCCTCGTCACTCTCCGGCGGCATGATCAAGCGCGCGGCCCTGGCCCGTGCCCTGGCGCTGGACCCGGACATCCTGTTTCTCGACGAACCCACCGCCGGCCTCGACCCGATCGGCGCCGCCGCCTTCGATCAACTGATCCTGACCCTGCGCGATGCGCTGGGCCTGAGCGTGTTCCTGGTCACCCACGACCTCGACACGCTGTACACCATCACCGACCGCGTAGCGGTGCTGGCGCAGAAAAAGGTACTGGTGGCGGATGCCATCGATGTCGTCTCGGAAACCGACGACGCCTGGATTCACGAATACTTCCATGGCCCACGGGGCCGCGCGGCATTGGATGCCGCTCAACTGCTCAACGAGGTATGACATGGAAACCCGAGCCCATCATGTGATGATCGGTCTGTTCAGCGTGATCGTCGTGGTCGGCGCCATGCTGTTTGGCCTGTGGCTGGCCAAGTCCAGCGTCGACAGCGCATTCCAGGATTACGAAGTGGTGTTCAACGAGGCGGTCAGTGGGCTGTCCCAAGGCAGTGCCGTGCAGTACAGCGGGATCAAGGTGGGCGACGTCACCAGCCTGCGCCTCGACCCGAAAGACCCGCGCCGGGTGCTGGCGCGCATCCGCCTGGCCGGGCAGACGCCGATCAAGGAAGACACCCAGGCCAAGCTGGCCCTGACCGGCATCACCGGCACCTCGATCATCCAGCTCAGCGGCGGTACGCCCCAAAGCCCTGAGCTCAAGGGCAAGGACGGCAACCTGCCGGAAATCATTGCGTCGCCATCGCCGATCGCGCGACTGCTGAACAACAGCAACGACCTGATGACCAGCATCAACTTGCTGCTGCACAACGCCAATCACATGTTCTCCCGGGAGAACGTCGACCGCCTCAGCAATACCCTGGACAACCTGCAACAGACCACCGGCGCGATTGCCGATCAGCGCGGCGACATCAAGGTGGTGATGCAGCAATTGATGCAGGTGAGCAAACAGGCCAGCGCCACCCTGGAGCAAACCACCGCGTTGATGCGCAACGCCAACGGTTTGCTCAACGACCAGGGCAAGCAGGTGTTTGGCAGTGCTGAAAAGGCCATGCAGTCCCTTCAACAGAGCACGGCCACGATCGACACCTTGCTGACCAACAACAAGGATTCCCTGAACAGCGGCATGCAGGGTCTCAACGAACTGGCGCCAGCGGTGCGCGAGCTGCGCGAAACCCTGGGTTCGTTGCGCGCCATTTCCCGCCGCCTGGAAGCCAACCCCAGCGGTTACCTGCTGGGCAGCGACAAGAACAAGGAGTTCACGCCATGAAGCGTGCGTACCAAATGATCGCCCCCGTTGCGCTGGTATTGGTCAGTGCGTGTTCCATCCTGCCGAAGGCGGATCCCTCGGACGTGTACCGGTTGCCATCGGCGCAGGCCGCCACGCAGGCCAGCCCGGTGGCCTGGTCGCTGCGGGTGGCGAAGCCGCAGACCAGCGAATTCCTCGACAGCCCGCGGATTGCCGTGGTGCCTAACGGTGACTTGATCAGCAGCTATGCGAATTCCCGCTGGAGCGATCCAGCCCCCGTGCTGTTGCGTAACCGGTTGCTGGACGGGTTCCAGCGGGATGGGCGGGTGACGTTGCTCAGTACCGATGAGACCAATCTGCAGGCGGACTTTGAGTTGGGCGGGCAGTTGCAGGCGTTTCAGAGTGAGTATCGCGGCAGCGCAGTTGAAGTGGTGATACGGCTGGACGCACGGTTGGTGCGCGGCAGTGATCAACGGATTATTGCCAGCAAGCGGTTCGAGGTGAGGCAGCCGGTGGGGGATACCAAGGTGCCGGCGGTGGTAGCCGGGTTTGGTCAGGCTGGCGATGTACTGAACAGGCAGGTGGTGGATTGGGCCGTCGGCCTGGGAAGCCGCGCTTTTGTGGCGAGGGAGCTTGCTCCCGTTGGGCTGCGCAGCAGCCCCAAAACCAGTCAATGAGCTTTGACTGACACACCTGCGATAACTGACTGGGGCCGCTTCGCGGCCCAACGGGAGCAAGCTCCCTCGCCACAGGGATTCAGGTCTTAGCCGAAGAACCAGTAGCACACCGCAATCGCCGCCACCACACCAGCAAACTCCGCCAACAACGCACACCCCACCGCATGCCGTGCCCGCTGGATTCCCACCGAGCCAAAGTACACCGCCAACACATAGAACGTGGTCTCGGTGCTGCCCTGAATCGTCGCCGCCACCAGCGCCGGGAAGCTGTCCACGCCCTGGGTCTGCATGGTCTCAATCAACATCGCCCGCGCCGCACTGCCGGAGAACGGCTTGACCATCGCGGTCGGCAGCGCATCGACAAAGCGCGTGTCCATGCCGGTCCAGGCCACCACGTGGCGAATGCCTTCCAGGCCGAAATCCAGCGCGCCGGACGCCCGCAACACGCCCACTGCACACAGCATCGCCACCAGGTACGGCAGCAGGTTCTTGGCAACGTCGAAGCCCTCTTTGGCGCCTTCGACAAACGCCTCGTAGACCTTCACCTTGCGCAGCGCGCCGATCACCAGGAACAACATGATCAGCCCGAACAGCGTGAGGTTGCCGAGGATCGACGACAGGCCCGCCAGCGCAGTGGCTGAGAGCGTCGCCAGCAAGGCCATGAAGCCACCCAGTACCAGCGCACCCGGAATCAGATACGCCAGCACCACCGGGTCCCACAGCCGCAGGCGTTGCATCACCGCCACCGACAACAGGCCCACCAGGGTCGAGGCGCTGGTGGCCAGCAGGATCGGCAGGAACACCAGCGTCGGGTCCGCCGCACCTTGCTGGGCGCGGTACATGAAGATGGTGACCGGCAGCAGGGTCAGGGAAGACGCGTTGAGTACCAGGAACAGGATCTGCGCGTTGCTGGCGGTATTGGGGATAGGGTTGAGCTCTTGCAGCGCCTTCATGGCCTTGAGGCCGATGGGCGTAGCGGCGTTATCGAGGCCCAGGCCGTTGGCGGCGAAGTTGAGCGTGATCAAGCCGATGGCCGGATGACCGGCAGGCACTTCCGGCATCAGGCGCCGGAACAGTGGCCCCAGGGCCTTGGCCAGCCAGTCGACGATCCCGGCTTTCTCGGCGATACGCAGGAAGCCCAGCCACAAGGTCAGGGTGCCGAACAGCAACACCATCACCTCGACCGACAGCTTGGCCATGGCGAAAATGCTTTCCACCATGGCCGCAAAGATCCCGGCATTCCCGCCGATCAGCCATTGCGCCAGCGCAGACACCATCGCCACGATGAAGAAGCCAAGCCACAGGCCATTGAGCATCAGTTGAATCCCCCGAAAGATGGGGCGAATGATAGCGGGGCTGGCAGAAACGACAAACCCCGGATTTTCCGGGGTTTGTGTAGGAGCCAGTCCTGGCGGTCAGCCGCGAGTGGTCTCGCCGGCCGGCAGTGCTTGCTTGGTGCGCCAGTGCGGCAGGGAGTTCCAGTAGCGCTCGCCCTTGGCATCGTCGTACATGCCTTCCCAACGGGAGATGACCAGTACGGCCAGGGCGTTGCCGATCACGTTCAGTGCGGTACGGGCCATGTCCATGATGCGGTCGACACCGGCGATGAACGCCAGGCCTTCCAGCGGAATGCCCACGCTGCCCAGGGTCGCCAGCAGTACCACGAACGACACACCCGGTACGCCGGCGATACCTTTGGAGGTGACCATCAGGGTCAGCACCAGCATCAGTTGCTGGCCAATCGACAGGTCGATGCCATACAGCTGGGCGATGAAGATCGCCGCGATGCTCTGGTACAGGGTCGAACCGTCGAGATTGAACGAGTAGCCGGTCGGTACCACGAAGCTGCAGATCGCCTTCGGCGCGCCGTAGGCTTCCATCTTCTCGATCACACGCGGCAGCACGGTTTCAGAGCTGGCAGTGGAGTAGGCCAGCACCAGCTCATCCTTGAAGATGCGCATCAGCTTGATCACCGAGAAGCCGAACAGGCGGGCGATCAGGCCCAGCACCACAAAAGCAAAGAACAGGATGGCGACGTAAACCAGGATCACCAGCTTGGCCAGCGGCAGCAGCGAGGCGAAGCCGAAGTTGGCGACGGTCACCGCGATCAGGGCAAATACACCGATCGGGGCGTATTTCATGATCATGTGGGTGACTTTGAACATGCTCTCGGACACGCCCTGGAACATGGTCACCAGGGGCTCGCGCAATTCAGGCTTGAGGCTCGACAAGCCGAGGCCGAACAACACCGAGAAGAAGATGATCGGCAGCATGTCGCCACGGGCCACGGCGGCGAAGATATTCGACGGGATCAGGTTGAGGATCGTCTCGATGAACGCGTGCTCGTGCTGGACCTCGGCGGCGGTGGCCGTGTATTTGGAAATGTCGACGGTACCCAGGGTACTCATGTCGATGCCGGTACCCGGATGGAACAGGTTGGCCAGCAACAGGCCGACCACAATGGCAATGGTGGTGACCACTTCGAAGTAAAGGATGGTTTTAACGCCGATCCGGCCGAGCTTTTTCGCATCGCCAACACCGGCGATTCCGACAATCAGCGACGAAATCACGATCGGGATAACGATCATCTTGATCAGGCGGATAAAGATATCGCCAGCGGGCTGCAACACGTTGCTGATCCACCAGGCCTTTTCAGCACTGAAATGGTTAAGCACCGCACCGATTGCAATCCCCAGCACCAGACCGATGAGGATCTGCCAGGCGAGGCTTAGCTTTGCCTTCTTCATGTCATTACCCTTACTTCAAGTGGACTCAGGCAGATGCGCCAGCAGCTGGAACGCTCGAGAGCGAAAAAGTGTGTGCATCTGCCCCCGTAGAAGGTCACCGCAGTTGGCCGATATGGCTCACTGGCAGGCGAAAAAAGGCGCAACTATTCCGATGCAAGGAGGCGACGTCTAATGCCGTAAACGCCTACCCTATGCCGAATCGGCATGAGTTTTTTTGAGTTTTTCTGTCTGAACGGTCAGTTCGAATACGACATTTCGGCAGGCATAAATGCCGCGAACCGGCCATTTCAGGCTCGCGCAGGGTTTTTTGAAAATCTACGGTCGCAGTTGAAAACCCCTGAAAATTCCTACGCATACCATCGAAAAACTCGTCTGGCAGGAGACAAACTTTCTCGATAGATGGTCACGCGGAAACACCAAGAAATGGTTGGGCGGACGCAAAAAGGAGAATTGCCGCTATGGGCGGCATGACAGAAGCGGGCATAGGAGCCGCAAGCCCGTCGCAAGTTCCACAAACCATCGGCTTGGGAACTTGCGTCGCAGCTTTTCACCTGACCCGGCCCTTGCGCAGGCACTCCCTGTCCCCGTAGGTCACGCCGATCCAAACGATCAGAGCAACCCGGCCCCTTGGTCATGCACCACCCTTGTCGGGCGATGCAAACAGAAAGAAGCACGGCGCTTCTTTCTATGGACGTTAAGCCGGTAGACGACAGCGTCGTCAGACCGAACCTAGTACCAATTCGGATCTTTCTTGAGCTGTTCCATCAGCAGCTTTTGCATGCCTTCGTCCGGCTTGCCAAGAAAACGGTAGTCGGCATGCCGCGTTGGCGATTTGTCCGCGGGCAGGCCCGCCGGGACTTCTACCAACATCGCGTAGGCATCTTCCTTGTCGAAGCTGAAGGCGACGATCAGGCGCTTGTTCAGGCATGTGTCTGCGGTCTCGCAGAGCGGCCCAACCAAGTACTTGTCGCCATCCTCTTCAACGGCATTCATTTGTTCAGCACTGCCCGACAGGTTCAACACCCATTCAGGCAGACGCTCTTCCTTCTTGACCACGCTCTGCCAGGTCTCGCGATACTGCGGGTTCGCGCTCAACAGTTCGTTGGCTCGGGACTGGCCATCATTGGCAGCCAGCACCAAGCCGCTGCCGCCCAACAACAGGGCGGCAGCCAGGGCTTTAAGGGACGAGTTGAACATGCTTAGCCTCGGCCACGACGGCCAAAGAAGAAGGAAGCGATGAACATCACCAGGAAGACCACAAACAGAATCTTGGCGATACCCGTGGCGGTGCCCGCGATACCACCGAAGCCCAGGACTGCAGCCACAATGGCGATGATCAGAAATGTGATTGCCCAACTCAACATGGTGATTCTCCTTACGCTTCTTTTAGGGGTAACAGCGGTAGTGCCTGCGGTCGCTCGATTCGAGGACCGTGTATTGCCTAGAACACCCAGCGTTCCTGCGATGGCAGGTCGCCGAGGGTGGAGTCCTGTTCAACCGCCGCCAATTGCGGGGTTGTCACATCGGCGGCAGTGCTGCCGACGGAGCGGAAATGGGTCTGGGTCATCATCGGACGTTCAAACTGCACGACTTGCTGCTGACTCTGCTGCCAATGCGCCAATTGCTGACCGCCAATCAAGGTCACCATAAGGGCCAGGCTGGCAAACAGCCCCTGTTGCAGGCGCAGTGGCGATACACGCAGTTGGGTCAGGCTTTGGCGAGTCATGCTGTATCTCTCCCGCATTCTGATTATTCGTAGATGAAACTCGTATGAGGTGTATTGCAGCCTGCGTGCCAGTTTTTTAACAAAATAAAACCCAATAAAATCAACAAGTTAAAAACAAAAGCGCTTTGACACCACGAGCATCCTGCACGATGCCCCTATCCTTGCCGTGCGAAATGCACGATGGTCACTGGTCGGATCAAGGGATAGGAAGGCAACGTTCGACTGCCGAAGTGGCAAGAGGGGGACAAAAACGCCTCTTGTGGGCGTCTTTGTAAGAAGAAGCGCAGATAGCTGCGCGGTGACGGCTTTAATCAATCAGAATAAACCATGCAACTTGCCCGATTATTCCGGGACTAAACAACATCATTCATTCTTAAGGGAGCGCGGGACAGATGGAATCAGCCAAGGAACTTCAAGGCCGCATTCTTTTAGTGGATGACGAATCCGCGATCCTTCGCACCTTCCGTTACTGCCTGGAAGATGAAGGCTACACCGTAGCCACCGCCAACAGCGCCGCCCAGGCCGATGCCTTGTTGCAACGCCAGGTGTTTGACCTGTGCTTCCTGGACCTGCGCCTGGGCGAAGACAACGGCCTGGATGTACTGGCGCAAATGCGTATCCAGGCGCCGTGGATGCGCGTGGTGATCGTCACGGCCCACTCGGCCGTCGACACCGCCGTGGATGCGATCCAGGCCGGCGCGGCCGACTACCTGGTAAAGCCTTGCAGCCCCGATCAATTGCGCCTGGCCACGGCCAAACAGCTGGAAGTGCGCCAGCTGTCGGCACGCCTGGAAGCCCTGGAAGGCGCAGTGCGCCAACCCAAGGACGGCCTCGACTCCCATAGCCCGGCGATGATGGTGGTGCTGGAAACCGCACGCCAGGTGGCGGGCACTGATGCCAACATCCTGATTCTCGGCGAATCCGGCACCGGTAAAGGTGAACTGGCCCGGGCGATCCACGGTTGGAGCAAACGCGCGAAAAAATCCTGCGTCACCATCAACTGCCCATCGCTGACGGCGGAACTGATGGAAAGCGAGTTGTTCGGTCATAGCCGTGGTGCGTTTACCGGCGCCAGCGAAAGCACCCTCGGCCGCGTCAACCAGGCCGATGGCGGCACCTTGTTTCTCGACGAGATCGGCGACTTTCCGCTTACTTTACAACCCAAGTTGCTGCGCTTTATCCAGGACAAGGAATACGAGCGCGTCGGCGACCCGGTGACGCGCCGTGCCGATGTGCGAATCCTCGCCGCTACCAACCTGAACCTGGAAGACATGGTTCGCGACGGCCGTTTCCGCGAAGACCTGCTGTATCGCCTGAATGTCATCACCTTGCACCTGCCGCCCCTGCGCGAACGCAGCGAAGACATCCTGACCCTGGCCGACCGCTTCCTGGCGCGTTTCGTGAAGGAATATGCGCGGCCGGCGCGCGGCTTCAGCGATGAAGCCCGTGAGGCACTGCTCAACTACCGCTGGCCGGGGAACATCCGCGAGCTGCGCAACGTGGTTGAGCGGGCCAGCATCATCTGCCCGCAGGAAAAAGTTGAGATCAGCCACCTCGGCATGGCCGAGCAGCCGACTAACAATGCCCCGCGTATCGGTGCGGCGTTGAGCCTGGATGAACTGGAAAAGGCGCATATCGGCGCCGTGCTGGCCACCAGCGACACCCTGGACCAGGCGGCCCGAACCCTTGGCATTGATGCGTCGACGCTGTACCGCAAACGCAAACAATACAACCTGTGAGCTGTAGCCTATGAAGCTTGCGATGACCCTGCGCACTCGGTTGTTCCTGAGTATTTCCGCGCTGATCACCGTCGCCCTGTTGGGGTTGCTGCTGGGGCTGGTGAGCGTCATGCAAATGGCCAAGACCCAGGAATCGTTGATTCGCAGCAACTTCATCACATTGGACCTGGGGCTCAAGCTTCGGCAGACCCTCGGCGACCAGTTGATGATCATGCTCAATGAACAGCCGAATACCGCTGCGCTGGAAGACTCCAAGCAACGCTATTTCGCCCTGTTGCAGCAAGGTATCGACCACGAACAAAAGGACGCGGTAACCAGCGGTTTTACCCAGGCCAAGACCAATTACCTGAGCTTTCTCGAGGCGTTCGATGAAAAGGAGAATGCTCCGCCGCAACTGCGCAACAACGACGAGCTCACCAAACGCTTCAACATCCTGCGCAACGGCCTGATCGCCGAGCACAAGAAAGCCCTGGATAACATCAACGATACCGAACACAAGTCCCGTGAACGTGCGCTGCTGATTGCCGGCCTGCTGGGCCTGGTCGGCCTGGCGGTGCTGATCATCGGTTTCGTTACCGCCCATGGTATCGCCCGACGCTTTGGCGGGCCGATCGAAGCGCTGGCCAAGGCCGCCGACAAGATCGGCCAGGGCAACTTCGAAGTCACGCTGCCCATTTCATCCGCAGCGGAAATGAACCTGCTGACCCGACGCTTCGGCATCATGGCCGAGGCGTTGCGCCAGCATCAGGCAACCAATGTCGACGAGCTACTCGCCGGGCAGCAACGCCTGCAAGCGGTGCTCGACAGCATCGACGACGGCCTGCTGATGATCGACCGCCAGGGTCGCCTGGAACACCTTAACCCGGTGGCACAACGTCAACTCGGCTGGGACGAGAATCGCCTGGGCCAAGGCCTTGGCGACGCCCTGGGCCGCCCGGAACTGGATGAACAACTGCAGCTGGTACTGCGCGGCGGCAATCTGGAGCGCGCACCTGAAGACCTGGAAGTAGAGGTTGAGGGTGAGCTGCGCCTGCTGACGTACAGCCTGACGCCGGTCAGCCATACCCAGGGGCACATTCTGGGCGCGGTGATGGTGCTGCATGACGTTACCGAGCAGCGTGCCTTTGAACGAGTGCGCAGTGAGTTTGTATTGCGCGCGTCCCATGAATTACGCACGCCGGTGACAGGCATGCACATGGCCTTCGGCTTGTTCCGGGAACGGGCGAAGTTTCCTGCGGAGTCGCGCGAAGCGGACCTGCTGGATACGGTCAACGAGGAAATGCAGCGCCTGATGCAGTTGATCAACGACTTGCTCAACTTCTCGCGCTACCAGAATGGCTTGCAGAAACTCACCCTGGGCCCGTGTGACATCAGCGACCTGCTCGAACATGCCCGCGCCCGCTTCGCGGAGCAGGCGAATGCGCAGAACATCGAGCTGCTGGTTGAGGAACAATCCCCGCTACCGAGGTTGCATGCCGATCGAGCGCAGCTGGAAAGAGTGCTCGACAATTTGCTGGGCAATGCCCTGCGGCACACAGCCGACGGTGGGCAGATCCGCTTGCAGGCGCGTCGTCATGGCGAACGGGTGATTGTCAGCGTTGAAGACAACGGTGAAGGCATTGCCTACGGCCAGCAGGGACGAATCTTCGAACCGTTTGTGCAGGTAGGCCGCAAGAAAGGCGGCGCCGGGCTGGGCCTGGCGCTGTGCAAGGAGATCGTGCAATTGCACGGTGGCCGCATGGGGGTGTATTCGCGGCCGGGGCAGGGGACGCAGTTCTACATGGCGTTGCCCCTGTAGGACCAACGCGCCAACCGTTATTGGTGATTCAACGCCCGCAGGATCGCAGCACTTTCGGCATCCGGTGTCCCGTCAAACAGCGACGCCCGGAAATGCATCTGGAACGCGGCCACCACATGCCGCGTCGCCACATCCAGCTCGCCCGTCTGCGGCGTCGGATAGCCCAGCTTCGCCAACTCTTCCTGGAACCAGGTAATGCTCGGCAGATCGGCTGCGTACTGCACCTGGTAACGGGCCACCGCCTTGGCGTCCGGCCACATGCCCAGCCCTTCATCCGCCAGGCGCTTCCAGGGGAACAACGGCCCCGGGTCCAGCTTGCGCAGCGGGGCAATGTCGCTATGGCCGATGATGTTTCGCGGGTCGATGCCGTTGCGCTTGCTGATGTCCTTGAGCAGCACCACCAGTGACTGCACCTGCGCTTCGGAATAGGGATACCAGACGCGGCCCGTCGGCAAATCCCGATAACCCGGGTTCACGATCTCGATCCCGATGGAGCTGGAGTTGAGCCAGGTGCGGCCCATCCATTCACTTTCTCCGGCATGCCAGGCGCGCTGGCTTTCATCCACGAGCTTATAGATGGTGGCCGAGGCGTCATCACCGATCAGGTAATGACTGCTGACCTGGCCATGGGTCAACAGCGCCAGGGAGCGCTCAAGGGACGCCGAGGTGTAGTGCACGACGACAAACTGCACACGATTGTCGTGGTTCACCGACGGATGACTGGTGTCCAGGCGAGGGCCGCTCGCGCAACCGGCGAGCAGGAGAAACAGAAAGGCAGAACACAGAAGTTTCATGGCAGCAAATAGTACGCTTAAGACGATAATGCAACAGTGTAACGTACCGTTTGCTGCCAGGCGGCCAAATGCGATGTTTTAAACAAAATGGAACATTTCCGGTCAGGCCGCCTGCACCTGGTTACGCCCCGCCGCCTTGGCACGATATAACGCCTCGTCAGCGCGCTTGAGCGCCAGGTCACTGCGTTCTCCCGGCTGAAACTGCGCCATGCCCATGGACACCGTAATCGTCACCGGCTCGCCCTTGAAGTGAAACGGGCAGGCTTGGATGGCTGCACGCAGGGTTTCACCCACCGCCAACGCATCGGACAGCGACGAGTTGGGCATCAGCAGTACAAACTCTTCACCGCCAAAACGCGCGATGAAGTCGTTCGGCCGCAGGCGTTTGCGAAGCACCGTGGCGATGATTTTCAGCACCTTGTCGCCCGCCAGATGACCATAGCCGTCGTTGATGCGCTTGAAGTGATCGAGGTCCAGCATGGCCAGTGACAGGTTATTTCCACGCTGGTGCCAGGCGTTGACCTCCTGCTCCAGGCGCTCGCTCCAGGCCGCCCGGTTGGGTAGTCCGGTGAGCGGATCGATCAGGGCTTTCTGGCGCTGAACCTCAAGGTGTTCACGGTAGCCCTGAGCCTCTTGCTCCATATTGGCGACCCGTTCGGCCAGGCCCTTGAGCCGTGCAGCCACTTCCTGTTCGCGCTGGTCACGCTGGTGGCGGTGTTCATCCATGGTGCCCAGCAACCCTTCGAGATGGCTCTCCAGCACGTGCTTGAGGCTGTCGAGGTCTGCGGCGTCCTGCATGCTGGTTTGCAAACCATCCACTTGTTCGCGGATCTGGGTATCCAGTTCCCTGGCCGCCGAGCGGCTGTCGGCGTGGCCGTCACTGGCGACCTGCAGGTGCCCCTGGAACGCCTCGAGACGGTCGTTGAGTTGCTTGAGGTAGGCTTCAAACTCGTGCTGGCCGCTGTCGGTGATCGCCAGCATCAACACCGCCAGGTCATCGAGGATCGGCAGCAATTCGTACCAGTTCAATCCGTGGGCCAGGCGTTCACGCATGGCTTCGGCCTGGGGCCGATGGCGCTCGGGCAGCGAGAGGTCTTCCAGTAAGCCGAGCAGGGTATCTTCGATGTGCTTGGCCACCGAACTGTAAGACGGCTCGGGGGTGTCGGGCAGGGCGTAGGCTTGATCCGCTTGCAGCTCGTCTGGGTTCAGCTCTGCCTGCTCGGGCGATTCTTGCGGTTCATCGGCCAGGACCGGGGGCAGGGAAAGACTGCCGATCTCTGTCCGCTCCGGCTCACGGGCCTGCACCTCTGGCACCTCGACCATGGCGGCAAGAGCGCTCTCAAGCTCAACCTCCGCTTCGATCGGTTGCTCGGGTTCTGGCGTTTCGATAATCGTAGCGGGTGCCTCGACGACGGACGGTGTGACCGCGACGGCCGGAACAACAGGCACTGCTTCGCTGACAGCGTCGGTAGCCTCTACTGGCGATACCGGCTCAGGGGGCGACTCGATGGGGGCCGGGACCTTCGGCTGCGGTGCAAAAGCCCGCAGCGCCTGGGCCAGTTCTGCCGATTGCGCCGGCGCTTCAACTTCACCCACCGGGCTAGGCTTTGGCGCAGCAGGCGCCGGAGAAGCCGGGCGGGATGGCGTGGGCGCTTCAACCTCCGGCGTGTCGATTGCGTCCTTGGTGCCAAACAGACGCTGCAACAGCCCCGGGCTCGAACGGCTGGTTTCGCCCTCCGGCTCCAGGTTACTCAGCGCCTGCCCCTGCAGGCCGCTCAGCTCGCTCAGCAACAGCGGGATCTCCCGCGCCTGGCCAACCCGACCGTCCAGCTGCTTGGCGAAAGCCTTCAGCGGGCGACTCACGTCCCGTGGCAAGGGCAGTTTCTGCAACTGAGTGACCAGGGCCGTCAACGCGCTGCCGATCTGGTCAACCCGGGTTTCGCGGCGCTGCTCCGAATCCAGCACGGCCTTTTCCAGGCGCGGCAGCAATGCAGCGAGGGCGGCGTCCATGTCGTCGGTGCGCACCACATCGCGCATTTCCTTCATGCATTGGTCAACCGCTCGGTCGGTCCCTTCTGCCGCCAGGGTGCTGCGCACCAGCCCTCGGCGCAGCAGGTCGAGGCGGGCGGCCCAGCGACGCTCGAGCTTTTCTTGTTGCTCGACGCTTTTAAGGTATTTCTCTTTCCAACGCTGGGCGTCGTCGCTCATGCAAGGGGTCCGCGAGGGCCGGGGCTCAACGCGGGCAATGCATCAGCCGTGAGCGAACCCGGCAGACGAATCTCTACCGCGACGGGCAGGTGATCGGAGATGGGCTGCGCCAGTACCTGCACACTTTCGAGTGTCAGGGTCGGGCTGAGCAGGATGTGATCAAGACAACGTTGCGGTCGCCAGCTGGGAAAGGTGGCTTCGACTTGCGGCGCCAGCAACCCAAGGTCGCGCAACGGGGAATTCTGTAGCAGGTCGCTGGCGTGGGTGTTCATGTCCCCCATCAGCACCTGGTGTTTGTAGTTGCCAATCAACTCGCGGATGTAGGCCAACTGCAGGGTGCGGGTTCGTGCCCCCAACGCGAGGTGCATCATCACCACGACCAACGCTTCCGGCCCTTCGCCGAACCTCACGAGAATCGCCCCGCGGCCTTTTGGACCGGGTAACGGGTGATCCTCGATCGCCCACGGCTTCAGGCGGCTGAGCACACCATTGCTGTGCTGGCCGAGTTTGCCGAGGTTGCGATTGAGTTGCTGATACCAGTAGGGAAAGGCACCGAGCTGGGCAAGGTGCTCGACCTGGTTGATGTAGCCGGAGCGCAGGCTGCCACCATCGGCCTCCTGCAGGGCTACCAGGTCGAAGTCACCCAACAGGTCGCCGATCTTTTGCAGATTGCCGGCACGCCCATTGTGGGGCAGCAGGTGCTGCCAGCCACGGGTCAGGTAATGCCGGTATTTCTCGGTACTGATACCCACCTGGATATTGAAACTGAGCAGGCGCAACCGACTGTCAGCCGGCAGGCCCGTGGATTCCAGGTGATGTTCGTTGACCTTCGGGTCATGCAGGCCAACGACACGTTCAGTACCCCAGCGACGCATGACGGGCCCCTTACTTGGCTGCGCGCTCTTTGGCGATCAATTGGTCGGCCACGTTCAGCGCCTGCTCTTCGCCGCCGGCACTGCCGATGTCAAAGCGGTATTTGCCGTTGACGATCAGCGTCGGTACGCCTTGCACGCCGTATTTCTGGGCCAGTTCCTTGTATTGGGCCATCTTGCCCTTCACAGCGAACGAGTTGAATGTCTCCAGGAACTTGGTTTTGTCGACGCCTTGAGTGGCGACGAAATCGGCCATGTCTTCAGGCTTCACAAGGCGCTTGCCTTCTTTCTGGATGGCATTGAACACAGCCGCGTGAACCTTGTGTTCTACACCCATGGTGTCCAGGGTAATGAACAGCTGGCCGTGGGCGTCCCATGGGCCGCCGAACAGGGCAGGAATACGTTTGAAGTTCACGTCCTGAGGCAGCTTATCGACCCACGGATTGATGACTGGCTCAAAAGCGTAGCAATGCGGGCAGCCATACCAGAACAGCTCCACCACTTCGATCTTGCCCGGTACGGAAACCGGCACAGGATTGGCCAGCTCAACGTAGGTTTTACCGGCTTCAAGCGGCACATTATCGGCAGCTTGTGCGGTCATGCCGAAAAGGCTGGCAGTGACGAGAGCGGCGCTGAGGATCAGATTACGCATGCTTTACTCCTGGACAAATAAAGTCGCCTCACGCGACCTTTGTTGTGACAGGTCTACGCGGGCATGAGTTCGTTAGTGTAACGGCACCGGCCACAAAAAAGGGCAGCCTGGGCCACCCTTTTTATGCTTGCATCGACGGATTAATCGAGCGTTAACGTAGCCGGGGCACTTAGTGCAGGCCCTGGATGTATTGGGACACGGCTTCGATGTCCTTGTTGCTGAGTTTCGCGGCGATGCTCTGCATGATCTTGGTATCGCCGTCATTGGTGCGATTGCCTTCGCGGAAGTCTGTCAGCTGTTTGCCGATGTACTGGGCATGCTGGCCGCTCAAGTGCGGGAAGCCAGCGGCAGCAAGGCCTGCGCCGTTAGGCGAGTGGCAGCCGAGGCAGGAAGGCATGCCTTTTTCCAGGTTGCCGCCGCGGAACAATTCTTCACCGCGGGCCACCAGTTTCGGATCAGCAGCTCCCACACTGCCTTTCTGGCTGGCAAAATACGCCGCGATATCCGCCAGGTCCTGATCGCTGAGGTTGGTCAACAAGCCGGTCATTTCCAGGACCGTACGCTTGCCATCCTTGATGTCGTGCATCTGCTTGGTCAGGTAACGCTCACCCTGGCCGGCCAGTTTTGGAAAGTTAGGCGCCGGGCTATTACCGTCCGGTCCATGGCAAGCACCACATACGGCGGCTTTCGCCTGGCCAGCAGTGGCGTCGCCTGCGGCATGGGCAACACCGGTGATGCCCAGGGTCAACAGCAGACTCACGATCAGTTTGTTCATCAGCTAATCCAACTACGGCTAAGGGTTAAAGAGTTATGGACCGGGTTCACTCACCATCAACTGAATGACGGCATGGTAATCCTCGGTACTGCAGTCCATGCACAAACCACGCGGCGGCATCGCCTTGAAACCCTGGGTCACGTGTTGCACCAGCGTGTCCATACCTTGAGCCAATCTTGGCTTCCAGGCTGCCTGGTCACCCCGTCCAGGGGCGTTGGGCAGCTGTCCGGCATGGCAGGCCCCGCAAAAGCGGTTGTACACAGCCTCCGGTTCCTGTGTAGCCTGCGCACTGTAAAGTGGCATCAAGAAACCGAAGGCCAGCAGCCACTTGGTCATACATCGACCTTTTCAGGGTTTGAGAGCGTTTTGCGTTCTAATGCGCAATAAAGGTCTATCGCTCCCGTGAACTTCATCCTTCGCTGGGACAAAGCACACACAAAATCTGCGGCATTATATACTGGCGCTACTGAAACGGAAACGACACCGCTTGCCGCACCTATTCCCGGCACCGCCCACATCGGAAAACTCATGCAACTCAAGAATCCCATCCTCGGCCTGTGCCAACAGTCCACCTTCATGCTCAGCGCCGCCAAAGTCGACCAATGCCCCGATGACGAAGGCTTCGAAGTCGCATTCGCCGGCCGCTCCAACGCCGGCAAGTCCAGCGCGCTGAACACCCTGACCCACGCCAGCCTGGCCCGCACCTCGAAAACCCCGGGGCGCACACAGCTCCTCAACTTCTTCAAGCTAGACGATGATCGGCGTCTGGTCGACCTGCCGGGCTACGGTTATGCAAAAGTACCTATCCCGCTGAAGCTGCACTGGCAGCGTCACCTCGAAGCGTATCTGGGTGGCCGGGAGAGTTTGAAGGGTTTGATTCTGATGATGGACATCCGTCATCCAATGACCGACTTCGACCTGTTGATGCTCGACTGGGCCGTCGCCAGCGGCATGCCGATGCACGTCCTGCTGACCAAGGCCGACAAATTGACCTACGGCGCAGCGAAAAACACCCTGCTCAAAGTGCAGGCAGAAATCCGTAAGGGTTGGGGTGATGCGGTGACTATCCAGTTGTTCTCGGCGCCAAAACGCATGGGCCTGGAAGATGCCTACACTGTATTGGCAGGTTGGATGGAACTGGCTGACAAGGGTTCGGAAGCCGCCGAGTAAAAACTCGGGGCAAAAAAAACCCCGGACTTCGTATGGGGAGGGGAAGTTCGGGGTCCAAGTTCCGGACCGCTAGGGCGGGGTCCAGATATCTGCCAACACTTAACACAACATAGGAGCATTGAAGGGCTTCACCACCCATTCAGTAACTCTGAGTAGCAATTCACGGGTTAAGTTCCGGCACGTTCAAAAAACTATTGGAAATAACCCGCCTCGTTTTCCGATCTAAAGCGCTGCCGCGGCATGATGCCGCGGCCCAGGCCCCAGGCTTAGTGCGCTTCGTCCCAGTTGTCGCCCACGCCGACGTCTACCACCAGCGGCACATCCAGCTTTGCCGCCTCGCTCATGTGTTCACGAATCCTCGCGCTGACTTCTGCCACCAGGTCCTCACGCACCTCCAGCACCAATTCATCGTGCACCTGAAGGATGACCTTGGCGTCCAGGCCCGATTCCGTCAGCCAGTTGTCGACCTTGACCATGGCCTTCTTGATGATATCGGCCGCAGTGCCCTGCATCGGCGCGTTGATTGCCGTACGCTCAGCGCCAGCACGCTCCTGAGGCTTGTTGGAATTGATCTCCGGCAGGTACAGGCGGCGCCCGAACAGGGTTTCCACATAACCCTGATCAGCCGCCTGGGCACGGGTGCGCTCCATGTACTCGCGCACCCCCGGATAGCGGGCGAAGTACACATCGATGTAAGCCTTGGCGGTCTTGGTGTCGACGCCGATGTCCTTGCCCAGCTTCTGGGCGCCCATGCCGTAGATCAGGCCAAAGTTGATCGCCTTGGCACTGCGACGCTGATTGGACGTGACCTCGGTCAACTCAACCTTGAACACTTCGGCCGCCGTGGCGGTGTGCACGTCCAGGTCGTCGCGGAACGCATTCAGCAAGCCTTCGTCCTTGGACAAATGCGCCATGATGCGCAGCTCGATCTGCGAGTAGTCCGCCGCCAGCAGCTTGTAGCCCTTGGGCGCGACAAATGCCTGGCGGATACGCCGGCCTTCAGCGGTACGCACCGGAATGTTCTGCAGGTTTGGATCGCTGGATGACAGGCGCCCGGTTGCTGCTACGGCCTGGTGATAGGAAGTGTGCACGCGACCGGTGCGCGGGTTGATCTGCTCCGGCAAACGGTCGGTGTAGGTGCTTTTCAACTTGCTCATGCTGCGGTACTGCATCAGCACTTTCGGCAGTGGATAGTCATCTTCAGCCAATTTGGCCAAGACTTCCTCGGCCGTCGAGGCCTGGCCTTTGCCGGTCTTCTTCAACACCGGCAGCCCGAGTTTCTCGTAGAGAATCGCACCCAACTGCTTGGGCGAGCCCAGGTTGAATTCCTCGCCGGCGATTTCATACGCCTGGCGCTCGAGGTCGACCATCTTGTTGCCCAGCTCGATGCTCTGGATGCCCAGCAAGGCGGCATCCACCAGGGCGCCCTGGCGCTCAATGCGCGCCAGCACGGGCACCAGCGGCATCTCGATGTCGGACAATACGCTGGCCAGGGTAGGAATAGCGGCAAGCTGCTTGTGCAGTTCCTGGTGCAAACGCAGGGTCACATCCGCGTCTTCCGCCGCGTAAGGGCCGGCTTGCTCCAGGGCAATCTGGTCAAAGGTCAGCTGCTTGGCGCCTTTGCCGGCGATGTCCTGGAAGCTGACGGTGTCGTGGTCCAGGTACTTCTTCGCCAGGCTGTCCATGTCGTGGCGCGTCGCCACGGAGTTCAGCACATAGGATTCAAGCATGGTGTCGAAGGCAATGCCGCGCACGGTGATGCCGTGTGCCGGGTCACCACCGATGGCGCAGTTGGCCAGGATGTTCATGTCGAACTTGGCGTGCTGGCCGACCTTGAGTTTTTCCGGGTCTTCGAGCAACGGCTTCAGGGCCAGCAGCACGGTGTCCCGATCCAGCTGTTCCGGCGCGCCGATGTAGGAGTGGGTCAGCGGAATGTAGGCTGCTTCATGGGCCTGCACGGCAAACGACACACCCACCAGTTGCGCTATCTGGGCGTCGATCCCGGTGGTCTCGGTATCAAAGGCGAACAGCTTGGCGTCGTTGAGCTTCTTCAGCCAGACATCGAACTGGGCCTGGGTGAGGATGGTTTCGTACACCGGCTCCACAGAAACCGGCGCGACCACCTCAACCGCTTCCTCGGCGACCGCGGCCGAAGGAGCAGCGCTCAACTCGACGCGCTTGGCATCGCGTTGAATCTCGTCAATCCAGCTCTTGAACTCCAGCAGCGTATACAGCTCCAGCAGCTTCTCGCGATCCGGCTCGATCAGGTGCAAATCATCCAGGCCCACATCCAGCGGCACGTCGATCTTGATCGTCGCCAGCTCGTAGGACAGGAACGCACTCGCCTTATGCTCTTCCAGTTTGGCGACCAGGGTCTTGGCACCACGAATCGGCAAGGTCGGCACGATATCGAGCTGCTCGTAGAGCTCTTTCAAACCGCCGTTGACGCCTACCAGCAAGCCGGACGCTGTCTTCGGACCAATGCCGGGAACGCCCGGGATGTTGTCGGACGAGTCGCCCATCAACGCCAGGTAATCGATGATCTGCTCGGGAGCGACACCGAATTTCTCCTTCACGCCCTCAACGTCCATGGCGCTACCGGTCATGGTGTTGACCAAGGTAATGTGCCCGTCGACCAGCTGCGCCATGTCCTTGTCGCCGGTGGAAATCACCACCGGACGGTCGGCGGCCGCGCTGCTGCGGGCCAGGGTGCCGATCACGTCGTCCGCTTCGACGCCTTCGACGCACAGCAGCGGGAAGCCCAGGGCGATCACGCTCTGGTGCAGCGGCTCGATCTGCACGCGCATGTCATCGGGCATGCTTGCGCGGTTGGCCTTGTATTCGGCGTACAGCTCATCGCGAAATGTCCCGCCCTTGGCGTCGAACACTACCGCGAACGGGCTGTTCGGGTATTGCCTGCGCAGGCTTTTGAGCATGTTCAACACGCCCTTGACCGCGCCGGTAGGCAGGCCTTTGGAAGTGGTGAGCGGCGGCAGCGCGTGAAAGGCGCGGTACAGGTAAGAAGAACCGTCCACCAGGACGAGGGGGGCTTGGCTCATGAGCAGGATCAACCTTTTCGGCGGGTCAGGCGCTAGAATAGCCGGACCAATGACGACAAAGGGACAAGGTTATCATGCGTACAGTAAATCGCCTGTTGTTGACCGGCTTGATTGCACTCACTCCGATGGTGGCCATGGCGGCAGATACTGCCCCTTCGGGCGACCCGGAAGTCACCATTCGCACGGAAGGCGACAAAACCATCCAGGAATACCGCCAGAATGGTTTCCTGTACGCGATCAAGGTGACCCAGAAAGGCTTTCCGCCTTACTTCCTGGTGCGCGCGGACGGAACCGATGCGAACTTCATCCGCTCTGACCAGCCGGATATGCTGATCCCGTCATGGAAGATCTTCGAATGGAAATGATTTCTTAACTTTAATCGGCGCTGCTCCCCGCAGCGCCCGTAACGGCAGTTTTAACCATGTCTGTGTTCACCCCCCTGGCTCGGCCCGAGCTGGAAACCTTTCTTGCCCCTTACGGGCTCGGCCGCCTGCTTGATTTCCAGGGGATTGCCGCTGGTAGTGAAAACACCAATTTCTTCATCAGCCTGGAACAGGGCGAATTTGTCCTGACCCTGGTCGAGCGCGGCCCCGTGCAGGAAATGCCGTTCTTCATCGAACTGCTGGACGTGCTCCACGACGCTGATTTGCCAGTGCCTTACGCCCTGCGTACCACCGACGGCGTGGCCTTGCGCGAGTTGGCGGGCAAACCGGCGCTGCTGCAACCGCGCCTGGCGGGCAAGCACATCAAGGACGCCAACGCCCAGCATTGCGTGCAAGTGGGCGAATTGCTCGGGCACCTGCACCTGGCCACCCAAGGCGAGAAGGTGCTGGAACGCAAGACCGATCGCGGGCTGGACTGGATGCTCAGCGAAGGCGCGCAACTGATTTCGCACCTCGACGCGGAACAACGCGGCCTGTTGCAAGCGGCGCTGGATGAGATCGAGGCGCACAAGGCGCAGATCCTCGCGCTGCCCCGGGCAAACATCCACGCCGACCTGTTTCGCGACAACGCGATGTTCGAAGGCACGCACCTGACCGGGCTGATCGACTTCTACAACGCCTGCTCGGGGCCGATGCTGTACGACGTGGCGATCGCCCTGAACGACTGGTGCTCGGACGCCGACGGCGTGATCGACGGCCAACGGGCGCGGGCGTTGCTGGGGGCTTATGCGGGCTTGCGACCGTTTACCGCCAAGGAAGCGGAGCTGTGGCCGACCATGCTGCGTGTGGCCTGTGTGCGGTTCTGGCTGTCACGCCTGATTGCGGCGGAATCGTTCGCCGGGCAGGACGTGCTGATTCACGACCCGCGCGAGTTTCAGGTGCGCCTGGCGCAACGCCAGCAGGTCAAGACCCCGCTGCCGTTCGCGCTGTAAAGATTGTACGCGATCAAAATGTGGGAGCGGGCTTGCTCGCGAATGTGGAGTTTCAGTCACCAGATGCGCTGACTGATGCACCGCATTCGCGAGCAAGCCCGCTCCCACAGTGGTTATGCGGCGTCTGTCAGAGCGACTCCAGGCACCCAGCCAGGTCATTCCCCAGCTTCTCCAGCACCTGCTCATACCCCTGGGCGGAGGCCGGCGTGTAGCCGCCCAACGCATCCAGCTCCGCCAGCTTCACCGGCAAACCCGCCACCAGCGTTTCCGCAAGGCGCGGGCGCAACGGCGGCTCGCTGAACACACAAGTCTTGCCCACTTCCTGCAAACGCGTACGCATCGCTGCCACATGCTGGGCACCCGGCTGCACTTCTGCGGCCACACTGAACACCCCGGTGTGCTTGAGCCCGTAGGCATCTTCGAAGTAATCGAAGGCTTCATGGAACACGAAGTACGGCTTGCCGGCGACGTCCGCCATACGTGCCTTCAAGCGCGCGTCCAGTGCATCCATACGGCCATCAAAGGCCTTCACGTTGCTCTGGTAACGCTCGGCGTTCGCCGGGTCGGCAGCGCTGAGGTCCGCCGCCATGCGGTTCGCAATCACCCGGGCGTTGACCGTCGACAGCCACAAATGCGCATCCAGGCTGCCCGGGCGATGGTCATGATCATGTTCGTCGGCATCTTCAGCATGGGAGTGGCTATCTTCGGCGAACCGACGCAGTTTCATTCCCGGAAGGTCCTGCACCGCCACCGTCGGCAAGCTACGGCCTTTCAAGACACGCGGCAGAAAGCTTTCCATGTCCGGGCCGATCCAATACAGCAGGTCCACCGACTGCACGCGCCGTACGTCGGAAGGGCGCAACGCATAGTTATGCGGCGAAGCGCCCGGCGGCAGCAATACCTCGGGAATCGCCACGCCATCCTGCACAGCAGCAGCAATCAGTTGTAACGGTTTGATACTGGTCAGCACCCGAACCTCCGCCTGAGCGGCACCGGCAAGCAGCAAACTGGTGACAAATACGACAAAAACGGGAAAAAGTCTGGACACGATGACCACTCAAGGAGGCAGGAACAGGTAACATAATAACGTCTCTCACAAATATCTGTCGCCGCTCATGCCTAAAACACCGCTTGCCAGCCGTCCCCATGACCACTCTCACTGCGTGCACAGCGCACTGTCAGAGGCCGACGCACTGTGCGCGCGCCAAGGGCTGCGCCTGACCGCCCTGCGTCGCCGGGTGCTGGAGCTGGTGTGGCAAAGCCACAAGCCGCTGGGTGCCTACGACATCCTCGGCGTGCTCAGCGAGCAGGACGGCCGCCGCGCCGCGCCGCCCACGGTGTACCGCGCGCTGGATTTCCTGCTGGACAACGGCCTGGTGCACCGCATCTCGTCGCTCAACGCCTTTGTCGGCTGCAACCACCCGGAACACGCGCACCAGGGCCAGTTCCTGATTTGCCGCGAATGCCACGCCGCCATCGAACTTGAGCAAAAAAGCATCAGCGACAGCATCATCAAGAGCGCCGGCGACGTCGGCTTCAAGGTCGAAGGGCAAACCGTCGAAGTCGTCGGTGTGTGCTCGGGCTGCCAGGGGGCTTGATGAGCACTGCGTTAATCCGCCTGGAGCAGGTCGGGGTCACGTTCGCCGGGCAAAACGTGCTGGACAACATCGCCCTGAGCGTCGAGCCAGGTCAGATCGTCACGCTGATCGGCCCCAACGGTGCCGGCAAGACCACCCTGGTGCGCGCCGTACTCGGCCTGCTCAAGCCCGACAGCGGCAGCGTGTGGCGCAAGCCGAGGCTGCGGGTCGGCTACATGCCGCAGAAGCTGCATGTGGACCCGACCTTGCCCCTCTCGGTGCTGCGCTTCCTGCGCCTGGTGCCCGGTGTCGACCGTGCCCGCGCACAGTCCGCCCTCAAGGAAGTGGGCGCCGAACAGGTGATCGACAGCCCGGTGCAAAGCATCTCCGGCGGCGAAATGCAGCGAGTGCTGCTGGCCCGCGCCCTGCTGCGCGAGCCGGAATTGCTGGTACTGGATGAACCCGTACAGGGCGTCGACGTCGCCGGCCAGGCCGAGCTGTACAGCCTGATCACCCGCCTGCGGGACCGCCATGGTTGCGGCGTGCTGATGGTCTCCCATGACCTGCACCTGGTGATGAGCACCACCGACCAGGTGGTGTGCCTCAATCGCCACGTGTGCTGCTCCGGCCACCCGGAACAGGTCAGCGGTGACCCGGCCTTCGTCGAACTGTTTGGCAAGAACGCCCAGAGCCTGGCGATTTATCACCACCATCACGACCACGCCCATGATCTGCATGGCGCCGTAGTCGATGACTCCACCGCATCCCACACCCACGTTCATGGAGATAGCTGCAAGCATGGCTGATTTTCTGCTCTACGCCCTGCTGGCAGGCTTGGCTCTGGCGCTGGTGGCGGGCCCACTGGGCTCGTTCGTGGTCTGGCGGCGCATGGCCTATTTTGGCGACACCCTGTCCCACGCCGCGCTGCTGGGCGTGGCCATGGGATTTCTGCTGGATGTGAGCCCGACCATTGCCGTCACCGTCGGCTGCCTGCTGCTGGCTGTGCTGCTGGTGACCCTGCAACAGCGCCAGCCGCTGGCCTCCGATACCCTGCTGGGCATCCTGGCCCCAAGCACCTTGTCCTTGGGCCTGGTGGTGCTGAGCTTCATGCATGAAGTGCGTATCGACCTGATGGCCTACCTGTTCGGCGACCTGCTGGCTATCAGCCCCACCGACCTGGCGTGGATTCTAGGCGGCAGCGCGGCAGTGCTGGTGCTGCTGGTGACGCTGTGGCGCCCGCTGCTGGCGATCACCGTTCACGAAGAACTGGCCACCGTCGAAGGCTTGCCCGTGGCGGCACTGCGCATGACCCTGATGCTGCTGATCGCCGTGGTGATCGCTGTCGCGATGAAGATTGTCGGCGTATTGTTGATCACATCGCTGCTGATCATCCCAGCTGCTGCGGCCCAGCGTCACGCCCGCTCGCCGGAGCAAATGGCGCTCGGCGCCAGCCTTCTGGGGATGCTCGCGGTGTGTGGTGGCCTGGCGCTGTCCTGGTTCAAGGACACCCCGGCCGGGCCGTCGATTGTGGTCACGGCGGCCGCCCTGTTTCTGCTGAGTTTTGTCCTGCCCCGTCGTGGGGTGTAGACTTGCTCGCTTTTTGCGCAATTAGAGAGTCGCAGGAATGAAGCTGTTCAACGCCCGTTATCTGCTCCTTGCCGCATTTTCCTTGCTGCTGGGCGCCTGCCAAAGCACCCCGCCCGCCGTCCCCCAGGCGCCGGACGCACGTGCTGCGGCCATCGCACAGCTGGAGCAAAACCTCGCCAGCAGTGAACTGGCCACCGCCGAAGACGAGCTGGCCGCCTTGCAGGCCCAGTCGCCCAACGACCCGGCGCTGGAGCCTTATCAGCGCCAACTGGCCGAAGCCTATTTGCAGCGCAGCCAGATCGTCCTGCAAAAGGGTGATGTCAACGCTGCCGCGACGGCCCTGAGCCGCGCACGGGCATTGATGCCCAAGGCTCCGGCGCTGACCGGTGGCGTCAACAGTGCGATCGCCCATGCCCGTAAAGTCGAACTGGACAAAGCCGAGGCCGCCCTGAAAGCCGCCGAAGCCAAGCCGCCGGCCAAGGTCATCGACCCGGCAGCGCCAAGCACTACGGTTGCGCTGAACCTCACCGATATCGAGGCGCTGCGCCATCAACTGGATGAGATCGCCACCGATGTGGTGAATTACCAGTGCGATGTGAGCATCCAGGCACCACGCACCGAAGATTACCCATGGCTGGCCACGTTGCTGACCAAACGGGTGAAGCGCATCGATTCGGGGTATGACCTGAAGATTCACCGGCAGATCCTGAAGAAGGTTCCGGCGCAGGTCGTGCTGATTCCGCGTAAGACTGAATAACGCCATTCGCGAGCAAGCCCGCTCCCACATTTAACCGAGTTCCAACTTTGGAATGCGGTCAAATGTGGGAGCGGGCTTGCTCGCGAAGGCGATCTGACAAACGACCGATACCTTAAGCCGGAACAGCTTTAGCCTTCGGCTCCCGATCCCAGACCCGATGCTGAGCAATCGCCGCAAAGAACGCCTTAAACGCCTTCGCGTCGCCGCCCACAATCAAGCCCGCATCCGCCTCAAGCTTCAGCACATCCAGCAACTGCTTCGCCTCACCGGCCAGGGCAATTGCTTTCAAGTGCTTGTAGGCCTCCAGCAGGTAATGCAACGCCACACCATCAGCGCTCAACGCCTGAACCGACTTGGCGCCACCCGGCACAAACACCGCATCGAACGCCACCGAAGGCAAGCCTTCCATGGAAGCATCCACCGACAGGCTCTTGCCATCCGCCGTCGTTACCGGCGCCGAGGTAGGCCCCAGCAACTTCGCATGCGCACCTGCGGCCTCAAGCGCCTTCTTCAAGGCATCAATCGCCGCACCATCAACACCGTTCGCCGCCAGAATCGCCACCTTGCGGGTCTTGATATCACCCGACAGCAAATTGGCCTGGCTCAACGCTGGCGAGCGTTCCGGAGACGTCTTGCGCTCTGGCACCGTACCTTTAGTCGGTGCTGGCAAGCCCAGGTTCTGCGCCACACGCTTGGCCAGTTCCAAGTCGATGTTGGCGAGGATCTCGTTCACCTGGCGAGCGCGAATAAACTCACGCTCCACCTTGCCCAGTTCAAAACTGTAGGCGGCGATGATGTGCTCCTGCTCGTGCTTGCTCATGCTGCGGAAAAACAGGCGCGCCTGGGAGAAGTGATCACCGAACGACTCGCTGCGCTCACGGATCTTGTGGGCATCAATACGCTCCGGATACGTCTCAAAACCACCGTCCTGCGCCGCAGGCGGAGTTTCTTTCGGCCAGCCGCCATCAATCGAGTTCGGCTCGTAGGACGCGCGGCCCTTGTCTATGGTGGTGCGGTGCATGGCATCGCGCTGGCCGTTATGGAACGGCGCTACCGGACGGTTGATCGGCAACTCGTGAAAGTTCGGCCCGCCCAGTCGGCTGATCTGCGTATCGGTGTAGGAAAACAGACGGCCTTGCAGCAGCGGGTCATTGGAAAAGTCGATGCCCGGCACGATATGCCCCGGGCAGAACGCCACTTGCTCGGTCTCGGCAAAGTAGTTGTCGGGGTTGCGGTTGAGCACCATCTTGCCCAGCGGCGTGATCGGCACCAGCTCTTCGGGGATCAGCTTGGTCGGGTCGAGAATATCGAAGTCGAACTTATGCTCGTCTTCTTCGGCGATGATCTGCACGCCCAATTCCCATTCCGGGTAATCGCCACTTTCAATGGATTCCCACAGGTCACGACGGTGGAAGTCGGTGTCTTTGCCCGCCAGCTTCTGCGCCTCGTCCCACACCAGGGAGCAGGTGCCGACGGTAGGCCGCCAGTGGAATTTGACGAAGTTGGATTTGCCCTCGGCGTTCACCAGGCGGAAGGTGTGCACGCCAAAACCCTGCATGGTTCGCAGGCTTTTCGGGATCGCCCGGTCAGACATGGCCCAGATCACCATGTGCGCCGACTCCGGCTGCAGCGAGACAAAATCCCAGAACGTATCGTGGGCCGAGCCGCCGGTAGGAATCTCGTTGTGGGGCTCAGGCTTTACCGCATGCACGAAGTCAGGAAACTTGATCGCATCCTGAATGAAAAACACCGGCATGTTGTTGCCCACCAGGTCGAAGTTGCCTTCGTCGGTGAAGAACTTCACGGCAAAACCACGCACGTCACGCACGGTATCACCCGAGCCGCGAGGGCCCTGCACCGTAGAGAAACGCGCAAATACCGGGGTTTTGTGTTCGGGGTTACGCAGGAATCCGGCCTTGGTCAGCGCCGAGTGGTTTTCGTAGGTCTGGAAATAACCATGGGCACCGGTACCCCGAGCATGAACGATACGTTCCGGGATCCGCTCATGGTCAAAGTGCGTGATTTTTTCACGCATGATGAAGTCTTCCAGCAGCGATGGGCCACGGGAGCCGACCTTCAAGCTGTTCTGGTTATCGGAAACCTTCACGCCCTGGTTGGTGCGCAGCGCCTGGCCCGTCGCGTCGGAGCGGAATGTTTCCAGGCTTTGCAGCTTGGCGTTGGTGTTGCCACGGTCCAGAGTGTCGGTGCCCGCAAGTTCGCTCTTGGGCGGGGTAACTGGCTTCTTAGTACTCATCAGACAAAAACTCCTCGTTTGCGTAGGCCAGAGCGATCCCCGGCTCTTCTTGAGCAAAACCCCAGGCACGGCACCTGGGAGTTTCGAGTTGCTTATGTAGTGACTGACACGGTTTTGTACCGTTCCTTTTTTATGACCTTTGATCGCGTTATTGCCAAATCGCTGGTCGGATGAGAAATAAATGCTAAGAAACGCTATACGGACAGGCTAAAATGCGCGCCCGGCTAACCGCTGATCCCTTTTTAATGCGCCCCACAAGGTTCGCTACGTGATCGAGTTTCATAACGTCCATAAAACCTACCGGGTCGCCGGTAAGGATATCCCCGCACTGCATCCCACCAACCTGCGCGTCGAAAATGGCCAGGTGTTTGGTCTGATCGGCCATTCCGGTGCGGGAAAAAGTACTTTGCTGCGTCTGATCAACCGCCTGGAGCAACCCAGCGGCGGCCAGATCAAGGTCGATGACGAAGAAGTCACCGCCCTCGACGCCAACGGCCTGCGCCGTTTCCGGCAACAGGTCGGGATGATCTTCCAGCACTTCAACCTGCTGGCATCCAAGACCGTTGCCGACAACGTGGCGCTGCCGCTGACCCTCGCGGGCGAACTTTCCCGCAAGGAAATCGACCTGCGCGTGGCCGAATTGCTGGCGCGGGTCGGCCTGTCCGACCATGCCAAGAAGTACCCGGCGCAGTTGTCTGGCGGCCAGAAGCAGCGCGTCGGCATCGCCCGCGCCCTGGCCACCAAGCCGAAAATCCTGCTGTGCGACGAAGCCACCAGCGCCCTCGACCCGCAGACCACGGCCTCGGTCCTGCAACTGCTGGCCGAGATCAACCGCGAGCTGAAGCTGACTATCGTGCTGATCACTCATGAAATGGACGTGATCCGCCGCGTGTGCGACCACGTGGCCGTGATGGACGCCGGCGTGATCGTCGAGCAAGGCACCGTCGCCGACGTATTCCTGCACCCCAAGCACCCGACCACCAAGCGCTTCGTGCAGGAATCCGAGCAAGTCGACGAAGGCGAACAGCGTGATGACTTCGCCCATGTACCGGGGCGCATCGTGCGCCTGACGTTCCAGGGCGAAGCGACCTACGCGCCGCTGCTGGGTACCGTCGCCCGCGACACGGGTGTGGACTACAGCATCCTCGCCGGTCGTATCGACCGCATCAAAGACATTCCCTACGGGCAACTGACCCTCGCCGTCACCGGCGGTGACATGGAGGCCGCCTTCGCCGCCTTCACCGCGGCAGACGTCCATATGGAGGTGCTGCGCTAATGGAAATCCTCTTGAGCTTTTTCTCGAACATCGACTGGTCGGAAATCCTGCTCGCCACCGGCGACACCATGACCATGCTGTTCGGCTCGCTGCTGTTCACCGTATTGCTGGGCTTGCCGTTGGGCGTGCTGCTGTTCCTGTGCAGCCCGCGTCAGCTGTTCGAACAAAAGAATGTTTATGCGCTGTTGTCGCTGGTGGTGAACATCCTGCGTTCGCTGCCGTTCATTATCCTGTTGATCGTAATGATCCCGTTCACGGTGCTGATCACCGGCACCTCGCTGGGTGTTGCCGGTGCAATTCCACCGCTGGTGGTGGGTGCCACGCCGTTCTTTGCGCGCCTGGTGGAAACGGCGCTGCGTGAAGTGGACCGCGGGATTATCGAAGCGACCCAGGCCATGGGCGCGACCACTCGCCAGATCATTACCAACGCGTTGCTGCCCGAAGCCCGCCCCGGCATCTTCGCGGCAATTACGGTGACGGCGATTACACTGGTTTCCTACACGGCCATGGCCGGCGTAGTGGGTGCCGGTGGCCTGGGTGACTTGGCGATCCGCTTCGGTTATCAGCGCTTCCAGACCGACGTGATGGTGGTCACCGTGGTGCTGCTGCTGATCCTGGTACAAATTCTGCAAACCGTCGGCGACAAGCTGGTGGTGCACTTTTCTCGAAAATAACGGCTATTGCCGGCGTTAAGCCGGCCAATTCCCGAACAAGGAGCTTGTTGAATGAAAAAACTACTGGTTGCTTTCGCCGCCGTTGCCGCGTTCTCCGCCCACGCCGCCGAAACCCTCACCGTGGCCGCGTCCCCGGTGCCGCACGCTGAAATCCTCGAATTCGTGAAGCCGGCTCTGGCCAAGGAAGGCGTGGACCTGCAGGTCAAAGTCTTCACCGACTACGTTCAGCCAAACGTACAGGTAGCCGAAAAGCGCCTGGACGCCAACTTCTTCCAGCACCAGCCGTACCTGGATGAGTTCAACAAAGCCAAGGGCACTCATCTGGTGAGCGTTGGCGCTGTGCACCTGGAGCCTCTGGGCGCCTACTCCAGCAAGTACAAGAAGCTGGAAGACCTGCCAAGCGGCGCCAACGTCGTGATCCCGAACGACGCCACCAACGGCGGCCGTGCGCTGTTGCTGCTGGCCAAGCACAACCTGATCACCCTGAAGGACCCGACCAACATCCTGTCGACCATCAAGGACATCACTGAAAACCCGAAAGGCCTGAAATTCCGCGAACTGGAAGCCGCCACCCTGCCGCGCGTGCTGACCCAGGTCGACCTGGCGCTGATCAACACCAACTACGCCCTGGAAGCCAAGCTGGACCCGTCCAAGGACGCACTGGTGATCGAAGGCAACGACTCGCCTTACGTGAACATCCTGGTGACCCGCGAAGACAACAAGGATTCGGACGCGGTGAAGAAGCTGGTAGCAGCCCTGCACACCCCGGAAGTGAAAGCGTTCATTCTTGAGAAGTACAAAGGCGCGATCCTGCCGGCGTTCTGATCCAAGGCCGAAACCCCGATCGAAAAAGCGGACGCAGAGCGTCCAGTGGGGCATTCCCACGCAGAGCGTGGGAACGATCCAAACCAATGTGGGAGCGGGCTTGCTCGCGAAGGCGGTGGTTCAGTCGATACATCTGTTGACTGACACACCGCCTTCGCGAGCAAGCCCGCTCCCACATTTGATTTGTGTCGCTCAGAAAATGGTCGGCAGGCTTATTTACGCTGCAACAACCCCGGGAACTGCGCCACCAGCTTCTGGTTGTTCAACGGCGCCCGGATAAACCCGCGTTGCGTTCCATCCGGACCGATCAGCGCGAGGTTGCCGCTGTGGTCGACGGTGTAGTTGGGCTTGCTGGTGTCTGCCGGAATAAACGGAATGCTCACCGCATTCGAAACCTTCTGCACATCGTCCACATTCGCACCGGTCAAGCCCTCGAACTGTGGATCGAAGTAGCCCAGGTACTGCTTGAGCTGCGCCGGTGTATCGCGGTTCGGGTCAACGCTGACCAAAATCACCTGCAACTTATCCACAACGTCTTTGGGCAGCTCGCTCTTGATCTGCCGCAGCTGGGCGAGGGTGGTCGGACAGATGTCCGGGCAGAAGGTGTAGCCGAAGAACAGCACGCCCCACTTGCCTTTCAGCTCGTTGACCACCACCGGCTGGCCGTCCTGGTTGGTCATGGTCACCGGTGGCAACTGGCGGCTTTGCGGCAGCAGGATGATGCCCGCATCGATCAAGGCCGTTGGGTCGCCCTGGCCTTTGCCACTCAGTACTTTGTTGACGGTCAGGCCCATGATCAACGCGACAATGGCCACCAGAATGAAGACAGTTTTTTGAGTTCGAGTCATAGGTTCAACAATAGGTAATGGTCTACGAGCAGGGCGATAAACAGCATGAACAGGTACCCGATAGAGTACTTGAAGGTGTTGATCGCCGCGTGCGGCCGACTGCCACGGTACAGCACCCAGGCCCATTGCAGAAAGCGCCCGCCCAGAACCAGTGCGCACACCAGGTACAGCATGCCGCTCATGTGGATGACGTAGGGCATCAGGCTGACCGCCAGCAAGGCGAAGGTGTAGAGCAGGATATGCACCTTGGTGTAGTGCTCGCCGTGAGTCACGGGCAGCATCGGGATGTCGGCCTTGGCGTATTCCTCCTTGCGGTGAATCGCCAGGGCCCAGAAGTGCGGCGGGGTCCAGGCGAAGATGATCAGCACCAGCAGCAACGGCTCGGCGCTGACGTGGCCAGTGACGGCAACCCAACCCAGCAACGGCGGCGCGGCGCCAGCCAGCCCACCGATGACGATGTTCTGCGGCGTCGCACGCTTGAGAAAACCGGTGTAGATCACGGCATAACCCAACAGCGAGGCCAGGGTCAGCCAGGCGGCCAGCGGATTGGTAAACGCCAGCAGCAGCGCCAGCCCGGCAACCGCCAGCACCATCGCAAAAACAAGTGCCGCCACAGGCGATACGCGCCCTTCCGCCAGCGGGCGTTTATGGGTGCGCGCCATCAAAGCATCGATGCGCCGGTCCACCACATGGTTGACCGCCGCCGCGCCGCCGGCACACAGCGCGATCCCCAGGTTGCCGAAAATCAGCACCGGCCACGGCACCCCGGCGCGGGTGGCGAGGAACATGCCCACCAGCGAGGTGATGAGCATCAGCACCACCACTTTTGGCTTGGTCAGCTCCAGATAGTCACGCCAGATCGCCTGGCTGTGACGCTCGCTGATCAAGGTCGCCATGGCATCTCTCCTTTGATGGTTATGAGGCCCGACACGTGTTTACGCGGGCTGAAGCGCCAGCCGAATGGCAACTGATGTCGCACCCGAACCAGGCTGGTGCGGGCGTGGTAATTGACCAGCACCAGCGTCAGCAGCAACGCCGCGCCGCCGGCGTTATGCGCGACCGCAACCGGCAGCGGCAGGTGGAAGTACACGTTGCTCAGGCCCAGGCAGAGTTGCGCCGCCAGGGCGATCAGCAACAGGCCCGCCAGGCGGGTCATGCCGACCACCTTGAGCTGCCAGGCCAGGCCCAGCAACACGACAGTGACCAGCAGCGCGCCAATCCGGTGGGTGAGGTGAATCGCCGTGCGCGCATCACTGTCCAGTTGCCCGCCGAGGTAATTGGGGCCGATATGCTGGGTCAGGTGAAAGCCATTGGCGAAATCCGCCGCCGGCCACCATTGCCCGTGACAGGTCGGCAGGTCGATACACGCCACGGCTGCGTAGTTGGAGCTGACCCATCCACCCAGCGCGATCTGGCCGATCACCAGCACCAGCCCGGCCGTCGCCCAATACTGCAAACGCCTGGGCACGATCAGCGCCGGCAATACGCCGGACAATCGCAGCGTCAGCAAGAACAGCAGGCTCAACGTCGCAAACCCGCCCAATAAATGCCCGGTGACCACTTGCGGCCAGAGCTTCAGCGTCACCGTCCACATGCCAAACGCTGCCTGGGCGAACACCACCGCCAACAGGAACAACGGCAGTTTCAACGGCTGGCCCGGATGATGCCGATGGGTCCAGGCGCGCGCCGCCAGCAGCACGATCAACAGCCCGAGGGTGCCGGCGAAGTAACGGTGGGTCATCTCGTTCCAGCCCTTGTCCGCCTCGACCGGCGTGTCCGGGCAATGCAGTTCGGCATGGGCCAGCTGGGCTTCGCTTTTCGGCACGCTGATAAAGCCATAGCAACCCGGCCAGTCCGGGCAACCAAGACCCGCGTGGGTGAGGCGGGTATAGGCGCCCAGCAGCACCACGATCAGGGCCAGCAGGGTGGCAAACAGCGCGAGGCGAAATCCAGGTTTGGCCATGACGGTGTCCTTATCCGATGTTCGACAGTTTCAGCAGCAGGCGCAGGTCGTTGAGCAGGTCCTTGCCCTTGACCCGGGCGTCGTAGCGCAGCACCAGGTTGCCGTGGGGGTCGACGATCCACAGCTGGGCATCGCCGCTGCCTTGGGCGGCGGCGTCTTTGTTGAAGGTCGACAGGTCCAGGGAATAGCGTTGCAGTTGCGGGTATTCGGCCTTGAGTTTGGCGTCATACGCGGTGCTGACCGGCTGCGCACTGGCCAGGGCGTGGCTGGCGCGGGAGGCATCACGGCCCAGGCCGATCTGGAGTTGGCGTGCGAGGTACACCAGTTGCTGGCAGTCGGCGGCGCAGGCGGTGGGCGCGGTGACCAGCAGTTGCCAGCGGTCTTCGTCAGCCTGCACGCCAATGTCGGCACGGGTCTGGCCATTGCCGATCATCTCGCCGTGGTAACTGCGGCTGTCCGGCACCCAGAACTGCAATTTGTACATAAAGGTGGCGAGCACCATCGGGCCGACCACCATCAGCAGGATCAGGATCAGTTGCCAACGGCCCTTGCGCCGATTGGGCGCTGCCGGCGTGTCAGACATGTTGAGTGGATTCATGGCCGCTCCCATGGCGCTTCTCCTTTTTTGTGTTGTGCCATCCGAGGTAGAGGTAAAGGCCGAACAGCGCCACCGCCATGGCGAACCACTGCACGGCGTAGCCCAGGTGTTTTTCCGGGCCCATGGCGACCACGGGCCAGCTGGTTTCGTAGGTGGCCGGGCCCGCTTCAGCCCGCACTTCATAGGCGAATCCGCTGCGACCCAACTCGGCCCACAACGCCTCGGGATGCAGCGCGGTCAGCAATCGTGGCCACTGTGCGCCCGCCGGATCGGCATGCAACTGGAAGGTCTCGCCAGGCGCCACATAGACCCAGGCGTCGAGATTCAACAGTTGTTCGGGAGTGGTGAAAACCGGCGGTGCACGGCGGTCCGGCCAGGGCAGCCAGCCACGATTGAGCAACAGCCACTCGCCGCTGGCCTGATCATGGAAAGGTTGCAGTAGCTCCACACCGACCTTGCCGTCGCGAAAGCGGTTATCCAGCAACACGCTGTGCTCGGCATCGAACTGCCCGCGCAAATGCACACGACGGAACGCCGGATCTTCGGTGGCCTGCAGTTGCGTACTGCTCATGGGCTCGGCAGCGCGGCGCTCGGCGTAAGTGTCCAGCAGCGCCTGTTTTTCGTGACCGCGAGACAGCTGCCAAAAGCCGAGAAATACCAGTAACGGCAGCAGCACGAGTACCACCAGCGTCGGCGCAATACCGGGGCGAAAGGGTTTCATGGCATTGCCGCAGAGGTCGGTGCTGCGCTGGCTATACTGAATCTCATTGCTCGCCCCCTCCAAAAAAGAGCCCCGGAGCCCACCATGCTCAAAGCAGCCATTGCCCTGATGCTGATTGCTACCGTCGTGAGCCTGTTCAGTGGCTTGTTCTTCCTGGTCAAGGACGAGGGCAACTCCAACCGCCTCGTCACTGCCTTGACCGTGCGTGTGGTGCTGGCCGTGATCACCCTGGGGTTGATCACCTGGGGTTTCTTCAGCGGCCAACTGGTATCTCATGCGCCCTGGTGAAACACCTCAAAGCACGTAAACGAAGAAAAACAGCCCGATCCACACCACGTCCACAAAGTGCCAATACCAACTGGCCGCCTCGAACCCGAACTGGTGTTCGTTGTTGAAATGCCCCTTCAGGATGCGCATCAGCATCACAAACAAAATGATCGTGCCGATGGTCACGTGGGCACCGTGGAAGCCGGTGAGCATGAAGAAGGTCGCGCCGTACACGCCGGAACCCAGGGTCAGGCCCAACTCCTTATAGGCATGGATGTATTCCTCGGCCTGGAACCCGAGAAACGCCCAACCCAGCAACACGGTGATCGCCAGCCAGATCTTCAGTGCGCCGCGATGGCCTTTGCGCAAGGCATGGTGGGCGATAGTGATGGTCACGCTGGAGCTGACCAGCAAGATCGTGTTGATCAGCGGCAAGCCCCACGGGCTGATGGTGCCCTTGGGCGCCGGAAACATTTTCGGGTCGGGATTGTTCAGCAGCGGCCAGGCAAATTCGAAGTTCGGCCACAGCATGTGCGCGATGCCCTTGTGGCCTTCGCCCGCCAACCACGGCGCCGACATGTGCCGCACATAAAACAGCGCACCGAAAAAAGCGATGAAGAACATCACTTCGGAAAAGATGAACCAGGTCATGCCCCAGCGAAAGGAGCGGTCCATCTGCGAACTGTACAAACCGGCGCGACTTTCCTTGATCACCGCGCCGAACCAGCCAAACATCATGTAGGCCAGCAGCAAGCCACCGACGAAAAAGATCAGCGGGCCGTGGGATTCCGGGCGTGCGGCCTTCAAATCGTTGAACCAGGTCGCTAATCCGAACACCGTGATCAGCATCCCCAACGTAGCAATTATTGGCCATTTGCTTTGCGCTGGTACGTAGTACGTATCATGAGTCGACATGTATTCGTTCTCCTAATCGAGCCCGCAAGCAACGCCTAGCCGCCGGTATGGACAGCCACGGGCGGTTGGCGCGCGGTGATATCGAACAGCGTGTACGCCAGGGTCAAATGCTTCACATCCTTGGGCATGTCGCGGTCGACAATGAAGCGCACCGGCATCTCTATGCGCTGACCTGGCTGTAGCACTTGCTGGGTGAAGCAAAAACACTCGGTCTTGTGGAAGTACATCGCCGCCTCGGCCGGCGAAATGCTCGGCACCGCCTGGGCGGTCATCGGCTTGTCGGTGGGGTTGTAGGCCACGAACAGCATCTCGGTGACTGCGCCGGGATTGACCACCACCTCGTCGGCCTTGGAGTGGAATTCCCAGACCATATCGATGGCATTGGTGGACAGGAACTGCACCCGCACCTGCCGCGTCGGGTCCACCACCTGCTCGCCTTCGTACTGCCCGGCGGTCTTGCCATTGATGCCGAACGCCTTGCACATCACGTCGTAGATCGGCACCAGGGCAAACCCGAAGGCGAACATCGCCACCACCAGGATCAGCAGGCGCGTGACCAGCCGCTTGATAGGCACGGACTCAAGCATGGCGGCCACCTGCGAATGAATGTTCTGCGAATGGCCTTTCTGTGGGCGCTGGCTTGCCTGCGATGCTGGCAACTCGGTCTTTCAGGTACACCGAAGTGATGCCATCGCAGCCAAGCCAGCTCCCACAGGATAGGGAGGTGTTCATTTGACCTCCGGTGGCGTGGTGAAGGTGTGGTACGGCGCGGGCGAAGGAATGCTCCACTCCAGCCCTTCGGCGCCATCCCACGGCTTGGCCGGCGCAGGCGGGCCGCCACGGATGCACTTGATGACGATGAACAGGAAGAAGATCTGCGTCGCGCCAAAGGTGAAGGCACCGATGGAGGAGACCATGTTGAAGTCGGCGAACTGCAGGTTGTAGTCCGGCACCCGACGCGGCATGCCGGCAAGCCCTACGAAGTGCATCGGGAAGAACGCCATGTTCATCCCCACGAACGACAGCCAGAAGTGCAGCTTGCCCAGGGTTTCGTCGTACATGTGGCCGGTCCATTTCGGCAGCCAGTAGTAGGCCGAGGCGAAGATCCCGAAGATCGCCCCAGGCACCAGTACGTAATGGAAGTGCGCCACCACGAAGTAGGTGTCGTGGTACTGGAAATCCGCCGGGGCGATGGCCAGCATCAGCCCGGAGAAACCGCCGATGGTGAATAGAATCACGAAGGCCACCGCGAACAGCATCGGCGTCTCGAAGGTCAGCGAGCCTTGCCACATGGTGCTGACCCAGTTGAACACTTTCACGCCCGTGGGCACCGCGATCAGCAGCGTGGCGTACATGAAGAACAGCTCGCCCACCAGCGGGATGCCCACCACGAACATGTGGTGCGCCCACACGATGAACGACAGGAACGCGATGCTCGCCGTGGCGTACACCATCGAGGTGTAGCCGAACAGCGGCTTGCGCGAGAAGGTCGGGATGATCGAGCTGACGGCACCGAACGCCGGCAGGATCATGATGTACACCTCGGGGTGGCCGAAGAACCAGAACACATGCTGGAACAACACCGGGTCACCGCCACCAGCGGCACTGAAGAAGCTGGTGCCGAAGTGGATGTCCATCAGCATCATGGTCACGCAGCCCGCCAGCACCGGCATCACCGCGATCAGCAGGAAGGCTGTGATCAGCCAGGTCCAGACGAACAGCGGCATTTTCATCAACGTCATGCCGGGAGCGCGCAGGTTGAGGATGGTGGCGATGACGTTGATCGCGCCCATGATCGAACTGATGCCCATCAAGTGGATCGCGAAGATGAAGAACGTCACGCTTTCCGGCGCGTAGGTGGTGGAGAGCGGGGCGTAGAAGGTCCAGCCGAAGTTCGGCCCGCCGCCGGGCATGAACAGGGTGGAAACCAGCATCAGGAACGCCGCCGGCAACAGCCAGAAACTGAAGTTGTTCATGCGCGGCAGGGCCATGTCGGGCGCGCCGATCATCAACGGAATCATCCAGTTGGCCAGGCCGACAAACGCTGGCATCACCGCACCGAACACCATCACCAGGCCGTGCATGGTGGTCATCTGATTGAAGAACGCCGGCTCGACGATCTGCAAACCCGGCTGGAACAGCTCGGCACGGATCACCATGGCAAACGAGCCACCAAGCAGGAACATGCAGAAGCTGAACCACAGGTACATCGTGCCGATGTCTTTGTGGTTGGTGGTCAGTACCCAACGCATCAGGCCCTTGGCGGGGCCGTGAGCGTGGTCACCGGCATGACCGTGGTCATCGATCACAGCGCTCATGGCCTTTCTCCTGCGAACGAGTGGGCGGGACGGTTCAGGGAATATGCAATGAAGGAAGTCATTTGCTTTCCGCCTGTTTCAGAGCCAGCACGTCTTTAGGTGTGACCATGTCGCCTTTGTTGTTGCCCCAGGCGTTACGTTCATAGGTCACGACCGCCGCGATATCGACTTCCGACAGTTGCTTGCCGAACGCCGCCATGGCGGTGCCGGGCTTGCCGAAGTACACGCGGTGCAGGTGGTCTTCCTTGGGCCCGGTGGCAATCGGCGAGCCCTTGAGCGCCGGGAACATCGGCGGCAGGCCCTGGCCTTCGGCCTGGTGACAGGCGACGCAGGTGGTGTGGTAGATCTTGTCGCCACGGGCCACCAGCTCATCCAGGGTCCATTCCTTGGAGGTCAGCTCCTTGAGCTTGGCCGCCTCTTCCTTACGCTCGCCGAGCCAGGTGTCGTAGTCGGCCTTGGATTTGACCTCCACCACGATGGGCATGAAGCCGTGGTCCTTGCCGCACAGTTCGGCGCACTGGCCGCGATAGATGCCGGGCTTTTCGATGCGGGTCCAGGCCTCGTTGACGAAGCCGGGAATCGCATCACGCTTCACCGCAAACGCCGGCACCCACCAGGAGTGAATCACGTCCGCAGCGGTCACCAGGAAACGCACCTTGGCACCCACCGGCAGCACCAGCGGCTGGTCGACTTCCAACAGGTAATGCTCGCCTTTGACGGCCTGGTTATGGATCTGCTCGGCGGGCGTGGCCAGGTTGCTGAAGAACTCGACATCCTGGCCCAGGTATTTGTAATGCCACTTCCACTGGTAGCCGGTGACCTGGATATCGATATCCGACTCAGTGCTGTCGTAGATATTGATCAGCGTCTTGGTGGCCGGAATGGCCATCGCCACCAGGATCAGCAAGGGCACCACGGTCCAGAGAATCTCCACCGTCGTACTCTCGTGGAACTTGGCTGCCACCTGTCCCGTGGAGCGCCGGTGAACGATCATCGACCAGAACATCGCGCCAAACACGACGATGCCAATCGCCACACAAATCCAGAAAATGGTCATGTGCAGGTCAAACACGGCGTGACTGACTTCAGTGGCCCCTGGCGCCATATTCGTTGTCCAGGCGGCTTGCGCCTGGCCGAATACTGACCACAACAGGAGGCCCATCCAAACATGTGGATGTCGCGTCATTGCGGGTTCCCCTTATCATTCTTGTTATCCCGCCGGTTTGCACCTGCGGCCAAGGGAGCGGCTTCCATACTGCTTACAACCGCCAGGCCTTGCCTGCTCATGCAGTCGGGCGTCATCAGCTAATTGCGTACAAAATCGAGTATAGACAGCGACCGCCACCCCGCAATGTGATCGGGCAAATGAACGAAAATGAGGAAACGGACCACACAACAGGACCGGTGGCGCGCGTTATCCGACGAACGATGGCAATTTGATATAACGCCAGCGCATAACCATGAAATAATTATGACAAATGCGTCTTAGGCTCTCGTATAAACGAGCTACCTTATGCTCTCCCTATTTCCTACGCCTGCATCACTGGAGCTTTCATGAACACCGCCGCATTGCGCGAGCAGATTTCCCGTGCCCATCAACACGAATCCAGCACTGGCCAGCTTGCTCAGCAGCTGGAAGTTCAGTTACCGCACCTGCACCCGGCGATTTCCGTGCCTGACGTTGACGCCAAGGGCGTGATGACGCGTTTTGTAAGCGCCTACATCGACCAGGTCCCCGATCTACTGGACGCGGCCAACGATGTTGCACGCGAAGCCGGTATTGAAAGCCAGATCAAACCGGTGCTGAAAATCGCCGAGCATTTCTTCCTGCAGCCGCCGGCGATCCTGGCCGGGCATGAAGGCCTGGACGGTTTGCTGGATGAGGCTTACCTGGCGCATCGCCTGGTGGAAGAGGTCAACGATCTGTATATCAAGCACTTCGGCCAGCCGTTGATTCCGCTGGATACCACCGTGGCGAACGTGATTGCCCACCAGTTGATCGGCGAGACGTTTGCCAATCAGCTGGATGAGGCGGTGCACCACGCGGTAGATGAGATGCTTAACGAAGAGAGTTTTGCGCTGGAGTCGGTCGAAGCCTACCGCGACAAGCTCAAGAGCCCGGACACGGAAGCGGCGTGGAAGCGCTGGCCGTGCCTGTCGCGGCAGTTGGGCGTGGGTCTTGAGCTGGACCAGCCAGCTTAGATTTGCCGGCTTCTTGCAAAGATCCAATGTGGGAGCGGGCTTGCTCGCGAAAGCGGTGTATCAGAAACACATTCAGTGACTGACACTGCGCCTTCGCGAGCAAGCCCGCTCCCACATTTTGATCCGGTTTCGTCAGCCAACAGACGGCGCCGAGCCTATTCCGGTCGTCGTTCTTACCCGTCCTTCCAACCTGCGCTTCAACCCCCGCGCCTCGATCATCAGCTTCGAGCCCTTGGCCGCATTGGCCCGACCCCATTCCTCCAATAGCTCAAGGCAGGAGTGGTCGATATAACTCAGGTTACTGAGCGGCACATGCAAGGTGGTCCCGGCGGGTACCGTCGACAGCACCTGGGTCAATGCAGGCACCTTGAGAAAGGTCCCGGCCCCCGTCAATCGCAGCTCCATCTCGCCCTCCTGCGGCAGGTCGATCAGGCTTATTTTCAAGCGTGAGGCCTTGAACGCCAACTTCACCAGCGTCAACCCGAAGCCCACCAACACACCCGTCAGCAGGTCGGTAAAGATGATCGCCAGCGCCGTCGCCGCGTAGGTAAACATCGGCATTCGCCCGTAGCGCGCCAGGCCACGAAACGCCTTCATGTCCACGAGCTTGATCCCGGTGTACACCAGCACACCCGCCAGGCTTGCCACCGGAATGCTTTGCAGCACACTGGACAGCAACAGCACGAACGCCAGCAGCCACAAGCCGTGGAACATCGCCGACAAACGCGTGGTAGCGCCGGCCTGGACGTTGGCCGAACTGCGCACGATCACACCGGTCATCGGCAGGGCGCCGACCAGGCCACACAGCATGTTGCCCACGCCTTGTGCCGACAATTCCTTGTCGAAGTCGGAACGCTGGCCACTGTGCATACGGTCGACTGCCGCCGCCGAAAGCAGCGTTTCAGCGCTGGCGATAAATGCCACGGCGAAGGCCGCGATCAACAGATTGGGATCCGCCAGGTTAAGCAGGTCGCTGGGGCGCAGCCAATCGATGGCATCCGCGAGATTTTCCGGCACCTCCACCCGCTTGACCTGCAACGCCAGCACCAGGCTGGTGACTGTCGCCAAACCCACGCCGAGCAGGGCGCCGGGGACGAAGCGCAGCTTTTGCGGGCGGAACTTGTCCCACAGCCACATCACCATAATCGTCGACAGCCCGAGCAAACCGGCCTGCCAGCCGAGCCCGCCGCCCAATGTGGGGATCGCCTGGATCAGTGCCGCAGGAAAGCCGGCGAGGTTATCCAGCCCCGAGGGCTTTGGCACACCGTCGAGCATCACGTGTACTTGCGACAGGACAATCAGCACCCCGATCCCTGCCAACATCCCGTACACCACTGCAGGCGCAGTCACGCGGAACCAGCAGCCCAGGCGCAAACGCCCGGCTACCAATTGCAGGAAGCCCGCCAGCAACAGGATCGGCCCGAGCATGGCCATGCCATGCTGGCGAACCAGTTCAAACACCAACACCGCCAAACCTGCCGCCGGACCGCTGACTTGCAACGGCGACCCCGCCAGCCAACCGACCACCAGGCCACCGATGATCCCGGTGATCAAGCCTTTGGCCGGAGGCATTCCGGACGCGATGGCGATCCCCATGCACAGCGGCAGGGCGACCAGAAACACAACCACGGAAGCCAGCAGCTCCCGTGGCAGCACAGCTTTCAATTGAGCAGCACGCATGATGACTCTCCCGAGGCATTCGCCGGGCGTGGCAAGGCCTGGTTGCTCGAATGGCAGCCATCGCGTTACCCGACAGGGGATTGTTTTAGAAGCGCGCTTTAGGCGTCGCGGATGGAATCGGCTGGGTACCGTTCAAGGGCAGGAACGCTGCCTGATCCGCATCGTAGGCCCTGATTTCGCTGGTCTCGATGTCGTAGACCCAGCCATGGATAAACAAATGCCCGTTGGCCATGCGCGAGGCCACGGAGGGATGAGTGCGCAGGTGCTGCAGTTGGGCGATCACGTTTTCTTCGGTCAGCACGTGCATGCTTTCGTGTTCGTTGGCGCAATCGCAGTTGTCCTGGACCATGGTCTTGGCAACCTCGGCGTGGCGCAGCCAGGCCTTTACCGTGGGCATTTTTTCCAGGCTTTGGGGGTTGAGCACCGCGCGCATGGCGCCGCAGTCGGAGTGGCCGCAAATGATGATGTGCTGCACACCAAGGGCCAATACCGCGTACTCGATAGCCGTTGAAACACCGCCGTTCATCTGCCCATAAGGCGGCACGACGTTACCGACGTTACGGGTCACGAACAAATCCCCAGGGGAGCTATGGGTGATCAGCTCGGGAACGATGCGCGAGTCGGCGCAGGTAATGAACATCGCCCGCGGGCTCTGGGCCGTGGCGAGTTTTTTGAAGAGCTCTTCCTGCTGGGGGAAGATCTCGTTATGGAAATGCAAAAAGCCTTCAACGATGTGCTGCAGCGCTGCATCGGCGGATTCCGCCTCGTGAGGGGCTGAAGCCGACGCAGCCAACGGCTGTTTATCCTTGTCACTCATAATTCATCCTCTTGGTTGGAGCAGGGGAGTTTTCCAGTGCGGCCGGCGCCCAAACTGAAGCGCCGACTCATTAGTCACTCGATGAACAAGGTACCCGCCGAAACTTAACTCAAACTGAATGAGCCGCTCTAGATCGGGGCTTTCAGTGATATCAAAACGCGACTATTCCTACAGAAAAGTACGCTTATCCAGCAGTTTACAATAATGCCATCTGTCTGCCCGGCGGACAAAACGCCGTGCAATCCAGATTAAACCCTTCCCGCCGGTTGAGCCCCAATCGTTTGATCGCCTTGGCGAAACGTTGCGCCAGCAAATCGGCAAACGGCCCTTCGCCACGCATGCGTACACCGAATCGGCTGTCGTAGACCTCACCGCCGCGCACCTGCCGCACCAGGCTCATCACATGGGCCGCGCGCTGCGGGTAATGGGCCGCCAGCCATTCCTCAAACAGCGGCGCCACCTCCAGAGGCAAACGCAGCATCATGTACGCCGCGCTTTGTGCCCCCGCGGCATGAGCTTCGGCCAGCAGGCTTTCCAGCTCGCTGTCGTTGATCATCGGGATCATCGGCGAACACAGCACGCCCACCGGGATCCCCGCCTCACGCATCACCCGGATCGCCCGCAGCCGGGCCTTGGGTGCAGCCGTGCGCGGTTCGAGGATGCGCTTGAGTTCATCGTCCAGGCTGGTGAGGCTGATCATCACCGCCACCAGCCGCTGCTGCGCCAGCTCGGTCAGCAGGTCGAGGTCCCGCAGGATCAGCGAGCCCTTGGTAATGATCGTCACCGGATGACGGTAGCGCAGCAGCACTTCGAGGGTTTGCCGGGTGATCTTGTACTCGCGCTCGATGGGCTGGTACGGGTCGGTGTTGGAGCCCAGGTTGATCGGCGCGCAGATGTAGCCCGGTTTCGACAGTTGCTGCTCAAGCACGTCGGCGGCGTTGGTCTTGGCGATCAGCTTGGTTTCGAAGTCCAGCCCCGGCGACAGGTCCCAATACGCGTGGCTGGGCCGCGCATAGCAGTAGATACAACCATGCTCGCAGCCGCGATACGGGTTGATCGCCCGGTCAAACGGGATATCCGGCGAGCTGTTGCGGGTAATGATGGTTTTCGCGGTTTCGATACGGACTTCGGTGCCCTGGGTCTGTGGCACTTCCTGATACCAACCGTCGTCTTCCGCCACGCTGACGGTGGGCGCAAAACGGTTGTGCAGGTTGGTGGCCGTGCCGCGCCCGCGAGGCGGCAAAGGGACATTCATAGTCAGACCTCATAAACTGTATCCATATACAGTATTCGAGAAGATCGCTTTTCACCAGCACCACTGGGCGGCGCGGTCTAGCATCGACCTTCGCACGAACGGAATGACACCTTCCTACATGTAACCAAACAAGAAATAAATCGCGACATATGTGACATGGATAAAGTTATTAACACATCGCTATGATCACAACTTAACTCATTACCACCTACAGGATATTTATGTCTCAGGATGAACTACGCTTTACATGCGAAGACTTTGAAAAAGATAACAGCCCGGAAGTATTAATGGAGCGCTTTACCGACGGTAAACTGTCCTACGCCATGTATGCCTCTTCCTCCAACAGGGACGGGCACTACGACACCACTTCCTCCACCACCGACCTGGATAACGACGGCGACTTCGATGAACAGGACAAGACCATCTTCCTGAACATGGCGAATAGCTTTGTAAAAACCTGCGCCCCTCGATAATTAATCGGCTAGTTGCCAGGCTTATATATAAAACTATAAACCTGGCAACTGACACTACTTCTCTGAAGTTTGATCAGCTTCGGTAGTTACTGCATCTTTTCGCAAGTCTTTCACTTGCGAAGCCTTTACAGTCTCTCCCTTATTACCCCAACTGTCCCGAACGAAACTGACGACATCCGCCACCTCCTGATCCGACAGCCGCCAGGCAAACGCCGGCATGGTGAAGGTCGAAGGTGCCGTATGCGTCGCCGGCAACGTGCCGCCGTTCAACACGATGTTGATCAGCGACGTCGCATCCGCCGTCTGCAATACCGGGTTGCCCGCCAGCGCCGGGAACACGCGGGTGTAGCCGTGGCCGTCGGTACGGTGGCACGCCGCGCAGTTGTCGATGTACACCGAGGCACCCGGCTTGCTGTCATCACCCTTCCACAGCGCGTCGGCGACCTGCTTGTCGTACTGGTGCGGCTGATCCTTGGGATCCACCGCCGGCAAGCTCTTGAGGTAACGGGCGATAGCCGTCAGATCCTCTTCCGACATGTACTGCATGCTGTGGACCACAACGTCGCTCATGCCGCCAAACACCGCGCTGCGATCACTGCGCCCGGTCTTGAGGAATTGCACCAGTTGCTCCTCGCTCCAGCTACCCAGGCCGTCCTTGTGGTCGCCCCGCAGGCTCTTGGCAATCCAGCCTTCCAGCGGCGCACTGCCGGACAGGAAAGCGCTGCCATCCGACGCACTCAGGGATTTTTCCTGCATAGTCAGGGCCCGTGGCGTATGGCAGGCACCGCAGTGGCCAAGGCCCTCTACCAGATAAGCGCCACGGCTGATCACCGGATCGGCGCCCGCCTGGGCCTGGTAGTCCTCGACCTTGGGCGCAAACATCCAGCGCCATCCGGCCAACGGCCAGCGCATGCTCAACGGCCAGGGAATGTCGCTGTCCTTGTTCACCTGCGCCACCGGCTCCACGCCCTTCATGAAGTACGCGTACAACGCCTGCATGTCGCTTTCGGTGACCCGCGCGTAAGACGGGTAGGGCATCGCCGGGTAAAGCGTACTACCGTTCTTGGCGACGCCATGGCGCACGGCCTGGTCGAAGTCTTCGAAGCTGTAGTCGCCCAGGCCGGTTTTATCCGGGGTGATGTTGGTGGAGTAGATGGTGCCGATCGGGGTTTCCATCGGCAGGCCACCGGCGAACGGTTTGCCGCCCTTGGCGGTGTGGCAGGCCACGCAGTCACCGGCGCGCGCCAGGTATTCACCTTGTTTGACCAGATCGGTTTCAGCCGCACTCACCGAGCAGCTGCTGAACAAAGCCAGGGACGCGATAACAAATGCTTTCATGGTCATCGCTCCTTATGCCTGAACCAGTGGGCCGGGGTTTTTCAGGTACTGCTCGCGAATTGCCCGCGCCGACCAGTAGGTCAATGCCGCCACCAGGCCCGTAGGGTTGTAGCCCAAGCCTTGTGGGAACGCGGAAGCGCCCGGGACAAACACGTTGTGTACGTCCCAGCACTGCAGGTAGCGGTTCAAGGCACTGGTTTTCGGGTCGGTGCCCATGATCGCGCCACCGTTGAGGTGGGTGGTCTGGTAAGACGCGGTGTTGAAGTGCTCGCCCACCTTTTTGCCCAGCAAGGCAATCGCCTTGGGGTTCATCGCTTCGGCGATCTTGCTCATTTTTTCGACCATGAAGCGGTTCATCTTGATGTCGTTTTCCTGCCAGTCGAAGGTCATGCGCAGCAGCGGCAGGCCGTAGGCATCGCGGTAAACCGGGTCCAGGTCGAGGTAGTTGCCACGGTAGGATTGGTGGGCGCCATGGGCATCCATCGACACCTGGTGGGTGTAGTAATCAGCCGTGGCGCGCTTCCACGCGCTGCCCCAGGCCGGCGTGCCCGGCGGGTTGGAGGTACCCGCAATCGGCCGGCTGCCCGCCTGGTTGACCCACATCGGCGAGCCGCCCACAAAGCCGTGAGGCCCATGGTCGAAGTTGTCGGCGTTGAAGTCATCGACCGCCACGCCATTGCCGCCGGCACCGATGAAGTTGTTGGTGTGCACGTCCTTGTCGAAGAACGCCTTGATGGTGGCCATGTTCTGGTAGGCGAAGTTGCGGCCCACCACGCCCTCACCGGAGATCGGGTCGTAGGGTTTGCCGATGCCCGACAGCAGCATCAGGCGCACGTTGTTGAACTGGAAGGAACCGAGGATCACCAGGTCCGCCGGCTGCTCGCATTCCCGCCCCTGGGCGTCGACATACGTCACGCCGGTCGCCTTGCTCCTGGTGCTGTCGAGATTGACCTTCAGCACGTGGGAGTTGGGCCGCAGTTCGAACTTGGGTTCCTGGCGCAAGGCCGGCAGGATGTTCACGTTCGGCGAAGCCTTGGAATACATGTAGCAGACATAACCGCTGCAGAAGCCGCAGAAGTTGCACGGGCCCATCTGGGCGCCGTAAGGGTTGGTGTACGGCCCCGATGTATTCGCGGAAGGCAGGTTGTAGGGCTTGTACCCCACGGCCGTGGCGGCCTTCTGGAACAGCTGTGCAGAGACGGTGTTCTTCTGCGATTCCAGCGGGAAGTGATTGGAGCGATCCGGTGCGTAAGGGTTGCCGCCCTTGCCTTCGCCCACCAACTGGCCCTTCACCGTCCAGGCTTGCCCGGAGGTGCCGAAGACTTTTTCGGCATAGTCGAAGAATGGTTCCAGCTCTTCATAGCTGACGCCGAAATCCTGGATGGTCATGTCCTTGGGAATGAAGTTTTTCCCGTAGCGCTCTTCGTAATGGCTGCGCATGCGCAACTCGATCGGGTCCACCCGAAAGTGCACGCCGGACCAGTGCAGGCCTGCACCGCCGACACCGTTGCCAGGCAGGAAAGCGCCCAGTTGGCGGTTGGGCATCGCCACGTCATTCACGCTATGGCGAATGGTCACGGTTTCCTTGGAGATGTCCTGGAAGAGCTTTTTACGCACGCTGTAGGTCAGTTCGTCGATGACCTGGGGATAGTTGCCGTCCGGGTAGGTGTCCTGCATCGGGCCGCGCTCCAGCGCTACCACGTTGAGGCCTGCTTCCGTCAGCTCCTTGGCCATGATCGCGCCGGTCCAGCCAAAGCCGACAATCACTGCATCCACTTTCTTCATGATGGTCGCCACGTTTACGCCCTCTCGCCACGGATCGAAACAGCCGGGAAGGGGTATTGCTCGTTGCGTTCAACCCAATCCATGAAATCGGCGCGGGCGCCGGGGAAGCCGATCATGGTCCAGCCGACCATGCCTTTGTTGCCACCGTGGACCGGGTCGCAAAAGAACCCTTCCTTGGTGTTTTGCAGCAACAGATTGAAGAAAATCTTCGGCGGGACGCTGTCGAATTGCGCGTCGCCGGCCTCCAGGCGCTGCAACAATTTGTCCTGGGTAGCGCTGTCTTGCTCGGCAAATAACTTACCGTTCATCGCTTTCGACCAGGCGTCCGTGTCAGCAATGCCCAGGCGATAGATCTCCTTGGGCACCAATTTGCTCTGCCAGCCCATTTCAGGCGGCGCGTCGGCATTGAACGGGCCTTGCATGAACCACAGGGCGCCAGCCGCGTACGGCGTGTTCATCTGACGGTCGATGTATTCCGGCGCACCGGCTTCCAGGGCGCCTGGGCCCTGGTCGTCCGCCGGGATCAGGCGCGCAACGGCCGCGTTGATAAAGGCCCATTCCTCGCCAGTGAAATAGCTCGGCTCATAGGCCTTGCTGCTGACGGGCGCCTTCTCCGGGCTGGCTTGAGCCGGTTCGGGAACCGCCATCAGCATCGAACCGCCCAGGCCCGTGCTGGCGACAGTGACCACGGGGATCAAGGTCAAGGATTTGCGTAAAAACTCACGCCGGGGGTTGTCTTGATCTTGATCAGACATGGTGGCACCTCATCATGTGGTCACGGATTTATCAGCCGCTTCGAGGAACGACTTATAGTTTTGGCAGTAAATGGGATCCAAAGGACCCAAGGGGATAGAACACAGCAGCAATCAATAGTTACAAAGGATAGCAGGCTAAGGATTGGGGAAAATCGTTTCAGCGCGAAAAAATCTGCCCGGAGCCGGCTTATTCACGATTCTTTGACGAGTACCTCACACGGCATTGACCCCCTGTAGGCGAATCTGGGCCCCATTAACCCCTTCCCTATTCGGTTACATCGCGCATGTTCAAGAATCAATTGCTGCCTGCCCTCAGCCTCGTGTTCATGGCGTTGTTCACCACCGCACCGTCCCAGGCCGAAGAGCTCACGCCCATCCGTTCATCGGAATGGGCCCAGCCGGTGGGCAATCAATACAACCTGTATCAAATGACGCCCACGCTCTATCGCAGCGCGCTGCCGGATAGCGGCGCTGTCCCTGTATTGGAAAAGCTCAAGATCGGTACGGTGATCAACTTTCTGCCCGAGTCCGATGCCAACTGGCTGAAATCACCCGGTATCAATCAGGTGCAATTGTCCTATCGCACCAACCATGTCGATGACGCCGATGTGCTCGCAGCGTTGCGTGCGATTCAGGATGCCGAAGCCAACGGCCCGGTGCTGATGCACTGCAAACACGGCTCCGACCGTACTGGCCTGGTGGCGGCGATGTATCGGGTGGTGATTCAGGGATGGAGCAAGGAAGACGCGCTGAACGAAATGACCTTGGGCGGCTTTGGCGCCAGTAGCGGCTTCAAGGACGGTGTTCGCTACATGATGAGGGCCGATGTCGACAAGTTACGCACCGCACTGGTCAACGGCGAATGCAGCACCAGCGCCTTTGCACTGTGCTCGATGAAAAGCTGGCTGAATACCGCGGACAACGCCAAAGACCCGGCCGAGGAAAAAACCGCCTGGGTGGTCGCTCCCTGAGCCATCAACCCAGGGAGCGCTTCACGATCAGTCTTTCTTCAGCTTCGGATTAGGGAAGAACTGCACCGCCTGCACCTTGGGGTCCGGTGCTTTCAACGCCGACGTATTGACCCGCGTACCCAATTCCTTGGGCACTGACAGACCTTGTTCATTCAGCGTGTCGGAATAGCCGCAAGCCACGCATTCGCGGTGCGGAACATCGTCCTCGCTCCACATCATCAACTTGTCCGGCTCGCTGCACGCCGGGCAGACTGCCCCGGCGATAAAGCGTTTTTTGGTTTTCACAGGTGCTTCACTCATGCTGCCGCGTCCTCACTCAGGCCGCTGTGGCGCAAGAGTGCGTCAATCGACGGCGCCCGTCCGCGGAAATCGACGAACAGCACCATCGGTGCCTGGGAACCGCCACGGGCCAGGATCGCCTCGCGGAACGCCCGGCCAGTCTCGGCATTGAGCACGCCATCTTCTTCGAACTTGGAGAAGGCATCGGCCGACAGCACTTCCGCCCACTTGTAGCTGTAGTAACCCGCGGCGTAACCGCCAGCGAAGATATGCGCGAAGCTGTTGGGGAAGCGGTTGTAGGCGGGCGGACGCATCACCGACACCTCATCACGCACACCTTCAAGCACCTGCAGCACGCTGCGGCCATCGCCGTGGGTAGCGTGCAGCTCGAAGTCGAACAGCGAGAACTCCAACTGGCGAACCATCATCAGGCCGGACTGGAAGTTCTTCGCCGCGAGCATTTTTTCCAGCAGGTCCTGAGGCAGCGGCTCACCGGTTTCATAGTGACCGGAAATCAGCGCCAGGCCTTCCGGCTCCCAGCACCAGTTTTCCATGAACTGGCTCGGCAACTCCACCGCATCCCAGGCCACGCCGTTGATGCCGGACACGCCGGCGTGCTCGACACGGGTCAACAGGTGGTGCAGGCCGTGGCCGAATTCGTGGAACAGCGTGGTCACTTCATTGTGGGTCAGCAGGGCAGGCTTGCCGCTGTCGGCCGGGGTGAAGTTGCACACCAGGTTGGCCACCGGGCTTTGCAGCACGCCATCAACCGTGCGGCGACGGTCTCGGGCGCCGTCCATCCAGGCACCCCCACGCTTATTGGCGCGGGCATACAGGTCGAAAAAGAAGCGGCCGACGTGCTGGCCGTTTTCCTTGATTTCGAACAGGCGAACATCCGGGTGCCAGGTGTCGAAGCCTTTCTGCTCGGCGATCTCGATGCCATACAGGCGTTGCACGATGGCGAACAGGCCGCTGAGTACCTTGTCGATCGGGAAGTAGGCGCGCAGGGCTTCCTGGGAAACGCTGTAACGCTGCTCACGCAGTTTTTCGCCGTAGAAACCGCTGTCCCAGCTTTGCAGGTCCGCGCAGCCTTGTTCGGCGGCATAGGCCTTGAGCTGTTGCAGGTCCTGGGTGGCAAACGGCTTGCTGCGCTTGGCCAGGTCACGCAGGAAGCTCAGCACCTGGTCGCTGGACTCGGCCATTTTGGTGGCCAGGCTCAGCTCGGAGAACGAGGCGAAGCCCAGCAGTTGCGCCAGCTCCTGACGCAGGTCGAGGATCTGTTCCATGACCGGGCCGTTATCGTTCTGACCGGCATTCGGGCCTTGGTCCGACGCGCGGGTGCAGTAGGCTGCGTAGATTTCTTCACGCAGGGCGCGGTCGTGGGCGTAGGTCATCACCGCGTAGTAGCTTGGGAATTCCAGGGTGATCAGCCAGCCGTCGAGGCCCTTGGCCTGGGCAGCCGCAGCCATTTGCGCCTTGGAGGAATCGGTCAGGCCGGCAAGGGTTGCTTCGTCAGTGACGTGCTTGGTCCAGGCCTGGGTGGCATCGAGCAATTGGTTGGAGAACTTGCTGCCCAGTTCGGAGAGCTTGCTCTGCACTTCGGCATAACGCTTTTGCTGCTCAGGCGGCAAATCGATACCCGACAGACGGAAGTCCCGCAGGGAGTGTTCCAGAATCGTTTTTTGCGCCACGTCGAAGCCGGCGGCTTCCGGGCTGTTGGCCAGGGCGTCGAAGGCCTGGAACAACTCGCGGTTCTGGCCCATCTCGGTGGAGTAGGCGCTCAGTGCCGGCAGGCACGCCTCGTAGGCTTCTCGCAGTTCGGCGCTGTTGCACACGGCATTCAGGTGGCTGACCGGGCTCCAGGCGGCACCCAGGCGGTCATTGAGTTCGTCCATGGCCAGGACCAGCCCGGCCCAGGTCGGATTTTTACCCTGGCTTTGCAGGATGCCTTCGATGGCGACGCGGTTGTCGGCGAGGATCTGTTCAATGGCCGGCTGTACGTGCTCGGCACGGATCGCCGAGAACGGCGGCAGGTCGTAGGACTGCAGAAGAGGGTTGTTCGCGCTCACGGTTGGCACCTTGGCTGAAGAAACATGTAAGAACAAAGATGGGGCCATCTTAATTACAATCAACGCCCACCGCAGCTATCAGCAGAAGAGAGAGAGCCTATCGTGACCCTTCGCACCTACCAGAATCACACGCCGGCCCTGGCCGCCGGGGCTTTCGTCGATGCATCGGCGGTGGTGATCGGCGACGTCGAAATCGGCACCGACAGCTCGGTATGGCCGCTGACGGTGATCCGCGGCGACATGCACCGCATCCGCATCGGTGCGCGCACCAGCGTGCAGGACGGCTGCGTGCTGCACATTACCCACGCAGGCCCCTTCAATCCTGATGGTTTCCCGCTGCTGATCGGCGACGATGTGACCATTGCCCACAAGGTCATGCTGCATGGCTGCACGGTAGGCAGCCGGATCCTGATCGGCATGGGCAGCATTGTGATGGACGGCGCCGTGGTGGAAGACGAGGTGATCATCGGCGCCGGCAGCTTGGTGCCGCCGGGCAAGAAACTTGAGAGCGGTTTTTTGTATGTTGGCAGCCCGGTTAAACAAATCCGCCCGCTGACTGACAAGGAACGGGCATTTTTCACCTACAGCGCCGCGAACTACGTAAAGCTCAAAGACCTGCACCTGGCCGAAGGCTTCGACCAATGACAAGGACACCCATGCATTACCAGACCGTTTTGTTCGACCTCGATGGCACCCTCACCGACCCGCGCGAAGGCATCACCCGCTCGATCCAGTACGCCCTCGCCAAACTGGGGATCGATGAGCCGGACCTGACCAAACTTGAGCACTTTATCGGCCCGCCGCTGCTGCAAGCGTTCATGCAGTTTTATGGTTTCGACGAAGCCAAGGCCTGGGAAGCGGTGAACTTCTACCGCGAGCGCTTCAAGGTCACCGGCCTGTACGAAAACCTCGTGTTCGACGGCGTGATGCCGCTGCTTGAGGAATTGAATGGCCAGGGCCGCCAGCTGTATGTAGCCACGTCCAAGCCTTGGGTATTTGCCCGGGAAATCGCCCGGCATTTTGATTTCGCCAAGCACTTCAAGGTGATCTACGGCAGCGAGCTGGACGGCACGCGCACCAACAAGGTCGAGTTGATCGCCCACCTGATGGCGCAAGAAAGCCTGGACCCGGCCAGCACCTTGATGATTGGCGACCGCAAGCACGACCTGATCGGGGCCCGCAGCAATGGGCTGGATTCGGCGGCGGTGGGTTATGGGTTTGGCAGCCATGAAGAGCTGAGTGCCGAGGCGCCGACCTGGCATTTCGAAACGTTGGCCGAGATGCATCAGGCGTTTTTGCAACGGCCTTGAATGCGCTATCGCAGGCAAGCCAGCTCCCACATTTGATCACGGTCGGCCAAGACAACTCAGTCAAATGTGGGAGCCGGGCTTGCCCGCGATGAGGCCCTACCGGCCAACCACTTGCCCGGATCCCTCCAACGCCCTCAGGGCCGCCTTGCGCTGATCCACCGGCAACCCGCCCAGCTTCTCCACCGCCGCAAAGAACTTCGGCCAATCCCCGCCTTCCTGCCGGAACAACGCGACGAACGCCGGCACCCACTGGTCATACAGCCCAAACGGCAGCAACCTTGCGTTGTTCATCGGTAGGTTGACCCAGGCGTCATAACGCTTGTCGCCACCCCACTGGCTATCGCGCATGTGCCGGTAGTCACTGCGCAGGCGCTCGAATTCAGCGGCCTTGGCCTGGCGCATGGCATCTGCCGTCAGCGGCTGCGCATACAACTGCTCCAGGCGTTTGCGGGTATCGAGCACCAGCCGGGTGAACTGGTCGCGCTGTTTCAACGCTGACTCGCTGGCAGGCGGCAAGCCTTGGGCGGCGCGCCATTGCCGGGTACCTTCCTGCTCGACGAAGGTGGCGTACGACTCGTTGAACTCGGTGTCGTCCTTCACATAAAACCGCTGGTGCGCCAGCTCATGAAAAATCAGCGTGGCCAGGCGCTCGTCCCCCCAGCTCATCATCGAACTCATGATCGGGTCGTTGAACCAGCCGAGGGTGGAATAGGCCTCCACGCCGCCAATCGACACATCCATCCCTTGCTGCTTCAACAAAGCCGCCTGGCCGCGTGCGGCGCCCTGGTTGTAGTAGCCGCGATAGGCCACGCAACCGGCAATCGGGAAGCAGTGGGTTTGCGGGGACAGGGAAAATTCAGGCGTGGCGAACACGTTCCAGACCACGTAAGGGCGGCCGATATCGGCATACAGCCGGTAACTCTGGTTATCCGGCAGGTGCAGGTGTTCGCTGGCGAAGGTGCGGGCTTTCTGCGATTGCGCCAAGTGCTCGCGCAGCACCTGTGGCCGGGACGGGTCGGCGACGACCGCGGAGACCGGCTCCCGGGCACGCAGCAATTGCCATTGGCCGTCTGCCAGTTGGCTGTAATAACTGACGCTGGAACAGCCGCTGAGCAACAGCAGCATCAAGCCGGGAAGCAAACGCCTGACCATTCAAACCTCTCGCCGGTAACCATCCCGCCAGACTATCTCGCCTGTGGGGAATTTTTCCATGGCGTGGCGTGTTTATACTCATAGGGAGCGTGCTGCCGAACGCAGCCGTTCAAAAAACCATTCCTACAGTTGAGTGCTTAACATGCGTCAGCTACTGCTTCCCGTCGCCGCGATTTTTCTCAGTGCCTGTGCGTCGACGCCACTACCGCCGGTTGATCCACTCCAAGCCTGGGTCGACTTCGCTACCCCGACACCCGGCGCCAAGCTGGTAATGGCGCAACGCCTGGACGGGAAAAACCTGAACGACGGGCGCTTCTTCCAAATGCCGCCTGGCAGCCATGAGCTGATGGTACGTTTTGATTTCGAGGTGCCTACCGGCGGCAGTTTCGGCGGGTTTGGCCAAACCACTGACCGTACCTGCTTCATGACCCTGCAATACGACCGTTTCGAGGCGGGCCAGCGCTATCGCCTGGAAGGGCGCTCACTGGGCTACAACCCGAATATCCGGCTGTACAACAAAGCGGGTCAATTGCTGGCCGAAGAACGTAGCGTCAACTGCATCTGATCAGTCGTTGTTCTTCTGGTAGACGATGGCTTTGGTGCCATTCTCACAGCTGCCGACAACCATGGCGCTGTCGTGCTTGTCAGCTTCTTCCTTGGTGACGATTTCGAGGGTGTAGGACGGAACGGCATTCGCCTGGATTTTGACCTCGATCTCCTTCCTGAGCTCTTCACAATCTTTTGGCGCCGCCAGCGCCGACGTGGCCAGTGCACAGCAGATAACCGCCAAGGCAATACGTTTCATGTGTGAAGCTCCCTGAATGCACGCGCACGGGTGTGCGCTGAGTCTGCAATCGGCTATTCGACCACATTTGCACCTGCAGGGGCGAGCAAGCTCACCCCTGCAAGGGGGTTGCATCAACTAACCAGCGTGCCATCCAGGGTAATGGTTGCATTCAGTACCTTGGACACGGGGCATCCTTCCTTGGCCTTTTTGCTCAGCTCATCGAACTGCGCCTGGCTGGCGCCCGGGATCTTTGCCTTGAGGGTCAGGTGCACGGCAGTAATCGCAAAGCCACCGTCCACTTGGTCCAGGGTCACTTCGGCCTGGGTGTCGATGCTGTCGGCCTTGAGCCCGGCATCGCCGAGAATCATGGAAAACGCCATGGAGAAACAACCGGCATGGGCTGCGCCGATCAGTTCTTCAGGGTTGGTGCCCTTGCCACCTTCGAAACGGGCCTTGAAGCCGTAAGGCGCTTCACGCAGAACGCCGGTTTCGGTGGAAATGGAACCCAGGCCAGTCTTCAGGTCGCCTTCCCAATGCGCGGATGCTTTTTTAACAATACTCATAGCGGTCTCCTCGAACGGTGGTTTTGCGTCAGTAAGGGTTCTGAGGATAGACGCCACGGCAAAGTTCATCTTGTCGGAGAAACCTAGCGATTAAGTAGGAAATTTCACCATCGCTATTGAATCTCGGGTATATGCCCTCATTGCATAGGACATGCACATGAAGCGGCAGGTTTTGGTTCGTCTAAGAAGCCTGCGCCCCCATTGGAGAAGCAGGCTTATGAAATCGCTGTCCGACGTAAAGTTCTCGACCCTCGACCTCGTGCCCGTGCGCGCCAACGGCAGCCCGGCGCAGTCGCTGCGCAATTCCCTGGACCTGGCCCAGCACGTGGAAAAATTCGGCTACAACCGTTTCTGGGTCGCCGAACACCACAATATGGACGGCATCGCCAGCTCGGCGACCTCGGTATTGCTGGGTTACCTGGCCGGCGGCACCTCGACGATCCGTGTCGGTTCCGGTGGCGTGATGCTGCCCAACCACGCGCCGTTGGTGATCGCCGAGCAGTTCGGCACCCTGGAAAGCCTGTACCCGGGCCGCATCGACCTGGGCCTTGGCCGCGCACCAGGCTCCGACCAGATGACCGCCCGCGCGCTGCGTCGTGAACGCTCCGGCAGCGCCGATGATTTCCCGGAAGACGTGGCAGAACTGATGGCCTACCTCGGCCCGCGCACCCCGGACCAGCGCGTGATCGCTGTACCCGGCACGGGCACCAATGTGCCTGTGTGGCTGCTGGGCTCAAGCCTGTTCAGTGCACAACTGGCGGGCGAGCGCGGTTTGCCTTACGCCTTTGCCTCGCATTTCGCACCGCGCCTGATGCATGAAGCGATTCGCGTCTATCGCAACCACTTCAAGCCTTCGGCCGTGCTGGACAAGCCCTATGTGATGCTCGGCATCCCGCTGGTGGCCGCCGACACCGATGAGCAAGCCGACTACCTGGCCACCTCGGTGTACCAGCGAATTCTCGCGCTGATGCGTGGGCAAAGCCTGGTGCAGCGCCCGCCGGTCAAGACCATGGACGGCCTGTGGCTGCCCCATGAAAAAGACGCGGTCGGCAGTTTCCTCGGCCTGGCCATGGTGGGCAGCCCGCAGAAGATCCGCGCCAAGCTGGAGGTGCTGGTGGAGCAGACCGGCGCTGATGAGCTGATCTTTACCTGTGACCTGTACGAGCACGCCGACCGGATTCATTCCTACGAGCTGCTGGCGCAGGTCATGAAGGGCTGAATCCAGGAGTGAGGGGGGACGCAGAGCATCCCAGGCTACATTCCCACGCGGAGCGAGGGATCGCAGGCATAAAAAAACCGACGCACTTGCGTCGGTTTTTTACGTCTGCAACACGGGATCACCCGCGCTTGTAGGCGATTTCCTTGGTACCGGCTTCACAGCTGCCGACAACCGTGTGGTCACTAGGTGCAGCACCTTTGTCCACGATTTCCAGGGAGTAGCCCGAAGCGCCTTTAGCGTCGATTTTCGCCGCAATCTCGCTTTTCAGCTCTTCACAAGGCTTGCCCGCCGCCAGGGCCGTGCCCGCAATGCTCAACAAACCTACCGCCAACAAAAAGTTCTTCATCCGTCACTTCCTTGGGTTGATCGAAAGGAAGCACGTCGCCGCTCGTCACGTCGACGTGCCTAAAGGTTGTAGCGGAGTTTATGGCAATCGGCCAGCGCGCAAGTTCAACCGGCTCAATCAACTACTGGCAATTCGGAACCCCACCTTGAGGGTCACCTGGAAATGCGCGGCCTTGCCGTCCTTGATATGACCGCGGGTTTCGGTCACTTCAAACCACTCCAAGTGCTTGATGCTCTTGCTGGCTTCAGCCAGGGCATTGTTGATGGCCTCCTCGATGCTGGTCGCGGAAGAGCCCACCAGTTCGACTTTCTTGTAGGTGTGATGATCACTCATAAGTTTTTCTCCTGGGGTCGTTAATCAAGACTAGCAGTGAATTCTCGTACTGCTTCTGGCGGCTATTGCGATGTGAAAGTTCAGATTTACTGCACTTTCTGAAACCGCCGCAGTCGGAAACAACACACGCCACTCAATCACTCCAGGAGAGCCCACATGGCCAACACCTCTTTACGCAAAGCGTCATTGGAAAGCATGGAAGCCGAGATTTCGAGCCTGCTCAAATCTTTGGAAAGCCTCAAGGACGATGCGTCTGACGAGTCGCGCAAAACCCTGAAGGCCCTGAAAAACAATGCCGAGAACGCCCTCAAGCATTCCCGCCACCTGATCAGCGATGCCTACGAAGAAAGCAAAGTCAAAATCCGCGAAACCGGTGTTGCAACACGGGACTACGCGCAAGAGCATCCATGGACTACCGCCGGTGTCGCCGTCGGCGCGCTGGGTTTGCTGGCGGCTTACTTGCTGTGCAAACGCGGCGACTAAACGTCCTGGCGCGCAAGCTCAGCCTTGAGCCACTGCGCCAGTTGCCCGGCGCGCCCATCCGCGGCGCGCTTGGGTAGCCACAACGCCAGTTGCGCCGGGGTTTCACTGAAACCCCACGGCGCAACCAGGCGACCCGCTCGCAGGTCCTCTGCCACCAGCGGCTCAGGCGCAATTGCTACCCCCAGCCCGGCCACCGCCGCCTCCAGCAAATAATACAAATGCTCAAACCCCTGACCGTACTTCAACGCGCAAGCGTCGATCCCATGGTGCTGCGCCCAGCTGGGCCAGGCTTGCGGGCGTGAGGTAGTGTGCAACAGGGCCTCACTCAGCAGCGCCTCGGGAGGCGCCTGGCGCAATCGCTCGTAATGGGCAAAACGCGGGCTCATGACCGGGCCGATGCGTTCGCTGGCCAATTCGTACACCTGCATATCCGCCGGCCATGGGGGTTCGGCGAACACCAGCAGCGCGTCCAGGCCGGGGCGGCGCGGGTCAAGATCGCCTTCACCCGCCGACAGATGCAGGCGCAAATCCGGCAACTCGGCGTTCAGGCGCCCCAGACGCGGAATAAACCAGCGCGCCAGCAGGCTGCCGGAGCAGCCGAGTACAAACGGCGCATCGGCACTGCTTTGCGTGAGCTCGGCGCAGGTGTCCCTCAGTCGCTCGAAGGCCTCGAAACTCGCATCCCGCAGACGAATGCCGGCATCTGTGAGTTTGAGGCCGCGCCCGTCCTTGGCGAACAGGTTTACACCAAGGTGTTCTTCCAACACCTTGAGCTGCCGGCTGACCGCACCATGGGTCACGTGCAGTTGCTCAGCGGCCTGGCTAACGCTGTTCAGGCGCGCAGTCGCCTCAAAAGCGCGCAAGGCATTCAGCGGTGGGAGGTCTCGGCTCATCTGTGAGTTTTCCTGACAGGTTGTGGCGATCTTATCGGTTTTCACGTGGAAGCGTCAGGGGTAGAGTGACCGTCATTGCCTCTTACACATTTTCTACCTGGAGCGTCCCATGACTCAGACCCAGACCGATTTACGCAACGGCCCGGATGCCAATGGCCTGTTTGGTTCGTTCGGCGGCCGCTACGTGGCGGAAACCCTGATGCCGTTGATCCTTGACCTGGCCCGCGAATACGAAGCGGCCAAGATCGATCCGGCCTTCAACGAAGAACTGGCCTACTTCCAGCGCGACTACGTCGGACGCCCAAGCCCGCTGTACTTCGCCGAGCGCCTGACCGAGTTCTGCGGTGGCGCCAAGATCTACCTCAAACGCGAAGAGCTGAACCACACCGGCGCCCACAAGATCAACAACTGCATCGGCCAGATCCTGCTGGCGCGGCGCATGGGTAAAAAACGCATCATCGCCGAGACCGGCGCCGGCATGCACGGTGTGGCCACCGCCACCGTCGCCGCGCGTTTTGGCCTGCAATGCGTGATCTACATGGGCACCACCGACATCGAGCGCCAGCAGGCCAACGTATTTCGCATGAAGCTGCTGGGCGCTGAAGTGATCCCGGTAGTCGCCGGTACCGGCACCCTGAAAGACGCGATGAACGAAGCCCTGCGCGACTGGGTGACCAATGTCGACAGCACCTTCTACCTGATCGGCACCGTGGCCGGTCCGCACCCGTACCCAGCCATGGTTCGCGACTTCCAGGCCGTTATCGGCAAGGAAACCCGTACCCAGCTGCAAGCCCAGGAAGGCCGTCTGCCCGACAGCCTGGTGGCGTGCATCGGCGGCGGTTCCAACGCCATGGGCCTGTTCCACCCGTTCCTGGATGACACCAGCGTCGAAATCATCGGCGTTGAAGCGGCCGGCTACGGCATCGAGACCGGCAAACACGCGGCCAGCCTCAACGGCGGCGTACCGGGTGTGCTCCACGGCAACCGTACCTTCCTGCTGCAGGACGACGATGGCCAGATCATCGACGCCCACTCGATCTCCGCGGGCCTCGACTACCCGGGCATCGGCCCTGAACACGCCTGGTTGCACGACATCGGCCGCGTCCAGTACACCTCGGTGACCGACGACGAAGCCCTCGACGCCTTTCACAAATGCTGCCGCCTGGAAGGGATTATTCCTGCACTGGAAAGCGCCCACGCCTTGGCCGAAGTGTTCAAGCGCGCGCCGACCTTGCCGAAAGATCACCTGATGGTGGTCAACCTGTCCGGCCGTGGCGACAAAGACATGCAAACCGTGATGCACCACATGGAACAGTCCAAGCAGGAGAAACACTAAATGAGCCGCCTGCAAACACGTTTTGCGCAACTGAAAGAACAAAACCGCGCCGCCCTGGTGACCTTCGTCACCGCTGGCGACCCGGGGTATGACACCTCGCTGGCGATCCTCAAGGGCTTGCCGGCGGCCGGCGCCGATGTGATCGAACTGGGCATGCCGTTCACTGACCCGATGGCTGACGGCCCGGCCATTCAACTGGCCAACATCCGCGCGCTGACCGCCAAGCAGAACCTCACGAAAACCCTGCAAATGGTTCGCGAGTTCCGCGAGGGCAACAGCGACACGCCGCTGGTGCTGATGGGCTACTTCAACCCGATCCACATGTACGGCGTGCCACGCTTCATCAGCGATGCAAAAGAAGCCGGCGTCGACGGCCTGATCGTGGTCGACATGCCGCCGGAACATAACGGCGAGCTGTGCGACCCGGCCCAGGCTGCCGGTATCGACTTTATCCGCCTGACCACGCCGACCACCGACGACGCGCGCCTGCCCACCGTGCTCAACGGCAGCTCAGGGTTTGTGTACTACGTGTCGGTGGCCGGTGTGACCGGTGCCGGTGCCGCGACCTTGGAACACGTCGAAGAGGCCGTGACCCGTCTGCGTCGGCATACCGACCTGCCGATCAGCATCGGTTTCGGCATCCGCACCCCGGAGCAGGCCGCTGCAATCGCCCGCCTGGCAGACGGTGTGGTGGTGGGGTCGGCACTGATCGACCACATCGCCAACGCCAACAATGATCAACAGGCCATCGACGGTGTATTGACCCTGTGCTCGGCGCTGTCGGAAGGTGTACGCAACGCCCGTAAGTAAGCGGCTCGTAAGCGGTAGGTAAAGTTCCTGATACAGAGGAATCATGCTGGCAAATCAGCACCTAAGCTAACAAGACCAAGGGATTTCGAACCCGGTTCGAAATCCCTTTTTTGTTCGTGCAGTACTGAGGAAACAGCCCCATGAAAATCCCCAAACGTTTGATTGCAGGTGTAGGCGTGCTGGTGCTTGGCGCCAGCGCCCTGGTCCAAGCTGCGCCCTATGATCAGGGTGGCGGACCTGACCGTGGTGGCCCACAGGGCCAGCACGATCAACGTGGCGATGACCATCGCGGGCCGCAGGACAACCACCGTGGCGGGCCGCCTCAGGACTTTGGTCCTGTGAGACAGGTCATCCGCGACAACCATGGCGACTTCCGCCGTGGCGCGCCGCCGCCTCCCGGCATCCACCTGGTGCGCGGCCAGCGCCTGCCACCAAACTACTATGGTGAGCGTCTGGACCCACGGGCGCTGGGCCATCTGCCGCAATACCCTGGTTATGAATGGCGCCGTTCGGGCGGGGACATCGTGTTGATCGCCGTTGGCACCAGCATCGTCTATCAGATTCTGGATGGCGCGCTGTACTAGAGCCGCACTGCTTTTGTGGTGAGGGAGCTTGCTGTGGCCGGGGAGCTGGTGTGGCGAGGGAGCTTGCTCCCTCGCCACACCAGCTCCCCGGCCACAGCAAGCCCCCTCGCCGCAGCAGTCGCCTAAATCTCGATACGCTCGACCTTGCCGACCAACAAGATGTAGGACAACGCACCCAACAACGCCAGCACCGCGATATACGTAATCGCCGGTGCAAACGAATCCCCTGTCGCCAGAAAGCCAATCACGATCGGCGTGGTAATCGCCGACAGATTGCCGATGAAGTTGAACACCCCTCCGGTCAGCCCCAGCAGCCTTGCCGGCGCCAGGGTCGACACCAATGACCAGGTGATCGACGCCAGGCCATTGCCGAAAAACGCCACCGCCAGAAACGCAATCACCCACGCCGTGGAATCAACAAAGTTGGCGCCGATGATCGCCGTGGAAATCAACAGCCCGCCAATGATCGGCAACTTGCGCGCAAACCCCACGGACGCTCCCCGGCGAATCAGCCAATCGGAAAACAGCCCCGAACACAGCACCCCGACAAACGCCGCCAGAAACGGCAGCGACGCCAGCAGGCCGGACTTGATGAAGTCCATGCCGCGATATTTCACCAGGTAGGTCGGAAACCACGTCAGGAAAAACCACAACGTGGAATTCAGGCAGAACTGCCCCAGGTAGATCCCCCACAGTTTGCGCTTGCTCAACACGATGCCGAGGTCGACCCAGCTGAACGGTGCCTTGGCCGCCTGCGCCTGGATGTCCACCAACCCGCCGCCTTCGCGGATCAGCTCGATTTCCGCCGCATTCGCGCCTTTGAAATCCCGTGGCTCGCGGTACACCGCGTACCAGATCAACGCCCACACAATGCCCACGCCGCCGGTGGCGACAAACACCATGTGCCAGCCAAAGGTGTGTTGCAGCCAGGCCAACACCGGCGTGAGAAACGCCAGCCCGACAAATTGTCCGGAGGTATAAACGCCGATCGCCGTGGCCCGTTCACGCTCGGGGAACCAAGTGGTGACCACGCGGCTGTTGATCGGGTAGGCCGGGGCCTCCAGGGCGCCCACCGCCATGCGCAATACGAACAGCGCGATGAAGCTGGCGGCGAAACCGAGCATCACCGTGGCCACCGACCACAGCAGCAGGGCGACGCTGTAGAGAATGCGCGGCGGCACCCGGTCCACCAGCCAGCCGCCGGGAATCTGCATGGCCGCGTAGGTCCAGCCGAACGCGGAGAAGATCAGCCCGACATGCACCGGGTCGATCCCCAGCTCGCTGGTCAGGGCCGGAGCGGCAATCGACAGGTTGCTGCGGTCCAGGTAGTTGATCACCACGGTGATGAACAGCAGCACCATGATGAAGAAACGCTTTCGGCTGGGCGTGACTAAAGAAGCCTGCCCGGTGAAGGACTCGGATTGCATGGGGGTTGCCTCTTCTTATGGTTATTGAGGACAGGTCTTACTGACGAAACCGAATCAAATGTGGGAGCGGGCTTGCTCGCGAAAGCGGTCTACCAGCAGCGGAGGTGTTGACTGACACTCCGCCTTCGCGAGCAAGCCCGCTCCCACATTGATCGGGTTTTCATCTCAAATTCGCGGTGTTTACCACTCCGCAAAACTGCCATCGGCATGCCGCCAGATCGGATTGCGCCAGCGATGCCCGATGGCCGCGCGTTCGATCACGTATTCCTCGTTGATCTCGATGCCCAGGCCTGGCCCGTTGGGGATTTTCACAAAGCCCTGGTCGTAGTCGAAAACACCCGGATCGCGCACGTAATCCAGCAGGTCATTGCTCTCGTTGTAGTGAATGCCCAGGCTCTGTTCCTGGATGAACGCGTTGTAGCAAACCGCATCCAGCTGCAGGCACGCTGCCAGGGCAATCGGGCCGAGCGGGCAGTGCAGGGCAAGGGCCACGTCGTAGGCTTCGGCCATGTTGGCAATCTTGCGGGTTTCGGTGATACCGCCGGCGTGGGACGCATCCGGCTGGATGATGTCGACGTAGCCTTCGCTGAGCACGCGCTTGAAGTCCCAGCGCGAGAACAGGCGCTCGCCGAGGGCAATCGGGGTGCTGGTGAGCGGCGCCAGCTCTTTCAGCGCTTCGTAGTTTTCGCTGAGCACCGGCTCTTCGATAAACATCAGTTTGTAGGGGTCGAGTTCCTTCATCAGCACCTTGGCCATGGGTTTGTGCACCCGGCCATGGAAGTCGACGCCGATGCCGACGTTCGGACCGACCGCATCCCGCACGGCGGCGACGTTGGCCAGGGCCTGGTCGACCTTTTCGAAGCTGTCGAGAAATTGCAGCTCTTCGGTGCCGTTCATTTTCACCGCAGTAAAACCACGGGCCACGGCTTCCTTGGCGGCGCGGGCAGTGTCGGCCGGGCGGTCGCCACCGATCCACGAATACACGCGGATCTTGTCGCGCACCTGGCCACCCAGCAGGTCGCTGACCGACACGCCGAGGGCCTTGCCCTTGATGTCCCACAGCGCCTGGTCGATACCGGCGAGAGCGCTCATATGGATCGCGCCGCCACGGTAGAAACCGCCGCGATAGAGCACGGTCCAGATGTCTTCGATATTGCGTGGGTCCTTGCCGATCAAGTAGTCGGACAATTCTTCGACCGCGGCAGCCACGGTATGGGCGCGGCCCTCGACAACGGGCTCCCCCCAACCAGTCACGCCCTGGTCGGTTTCAACCTTGAGGAAGCACCAGCGCGGCGGGACGATGAAGGTGGTCAGTTTGGTGATTTTCATCTTCTTATCTCTCTTGTAGATGGAGAACGCTGATCAGCCCAAGGCATGCCAGGCGGCGACGTAGGCCTGGGCGTTGCTCGCCACTTGGGCGACGCTCATGCCCGGCTTGAATAACCCGGAGCCCAGGCCGAAGCCTTTGACGCCCGCGTCGAAAAATACCTGCATGTTGTCCGGGGTGATGCCGCCTACCGGCAGCAGCACGGTGCCGGCGGGCAGTACCGCGAGCCAGGCCTTGACCACCGCCGGGCCCATTTGCTCGGCCGGGAACAGCTTCAGCACGTCGGCGCCTTCGGCCAGCGCGGCAAACGCTTCGGTGGGCGTGGCCACACCCGGCGACAGATACAGGCCCGCGGCCTTGGCGGCCCGCAGCACCTTGGCATCGCTATGGGGCATGACGATCACCTGGCCGCCGGCGGCTTTGACTTGATCGACCTGTTCCGGGGTCAGCACGGTGCCGGCGCCGATCAGGCAATCGGCGGGCAGGCTGTCCCGCAGGATGCGGATGCTGGAATAAGGATCCGGCGAGTTCAGCGGCACTTCGATCACCCTGAAGCCCGCCGTGTACAACACCTCGCCAATCGCCAGCGCCTCCTCCGGTCGCAGGCCGCGCAGGATCGCGATCAAACCGTTGTGTGTCAGTGCTTGCTTGAGCATGTCGGGCCTCTCGTCAGGTTGCAGGCAGCAGCCCCGCCGCCATGGCCAGTTGCCAAAGGCCACGCTCAGTAGCCTCCTGCGCCAGGGTCACGTGGGGGAAGCCACAGAGTTGGAGTGCACGCTGGTAGCGGGTGCAGAGTTGGGGTGTGCCGACCAGGACGATGTCGCGCTGCTGGCTGGGCTTGCGAGTGCGCAGGCCGGTCAGTTCGTGGCCGATCAACAGCCCGGACAGATAGTCCGGTTGCTCGTCAGGCGCCAGCTCGCCGGTCAATCCCAGGGAGCGTGCGCTGAACAAGTTCGACAACAGGCCCGTTTGGCCGTCTGCCGACAGCGCAACCTGAACACCGCGATCAAAAGCGGCCACCTGAAACTGTTCGGAAGGGCGCTGGGTGCGCCCCAGAATGCTGTGTTGACTGAGCACGGCGAACAACTCGCCGGTCATGAAAGTATCGAAGTGAGTGATGCAGCCTTCCACCACCTCCACCCACTTGGAATGGCTGCCCGGCAGGCCGATCAATACGTCGCGCCCGGTATGGGCAGCCAGGCTTTGCAGCACGCCGAGCACCTGGGTTTCTTCACCGCGCATCACATTGGGCAACGCGCCGCGTTGAATCACGCCGGGCACGATGTGCACCGCTGCGCCCCGCAGGCTGCGCACCCCATGCAGCGCCTGGCCGAGGGTAGAGACGTCGGCCGGGGTGTCGCGGTAAGCCGCTTCGCTCCAACCCTGGGCGCTGCCGACCATGCCGCAGGCGATAACGGGAAGGTCGGGCTGGGTGTCGAGCCAGTCACCGCAGGCTGCGTCGAATGCCAGCTCGAACCCGTTGCTGCAGCGAACACCGGCTATTTCCCGGGCTTCAGTCGGCAGGTGCATGATCCCCGACGCCAAGGTGCGCCGTTCGATCACGACGCCTGCCGGGCCGAGCTTGTAAGCACGAAGGGAACTGGTTCCCCAATCGAGCGCGATCAATTGCGCCTGCATCGCTTCACCTGAGTGTTCTGAGCGGATGAGGCGAATATAAACCCAAGACCGGCAAAGTCTCAATATATAAATATCAGTCCCATATATAGGGAAATTGCAGGCTTAAAATATTGACAAATCCAGCGTGCGCATCGCCCCCATCCAGATCGCGTGTTCGGTGTGGTCCTTGAGGTCATCACCGGTGGTCGGGTGCAGGAACACCACCAGGCCGTTGCGGTTGAGGGCCAGCCAAGGCAGCACGACGCCGATGTATTCAGGTTCGAATGCCAGCTGGCAGCTCCAGTCCGGGTGCGGGCCCACCGGGCGTTCATGCACGCGGCCCATGCGCAGCGGAAACAATTGCGCGGCGTCTTCGCAGAGTTTGCGCGCCTGGTCGATGGTGTTGGCGTCGAAATAGATATGGGCGTGGTAGCCCTTGATACGTTGCATGACAGGCTCCGGGCTCATTGATCGGCAAATCCTAGACCGCAATGGACGGCAGGGCCAGACCGGTCAGCGATTGTGCGCTGCTGGCCTGTTCGGTCATCAGCCAGTCGACGAAACGCTCGATCAACTGGCTGCGGCGTTTGCGCTGGGGCAGCACCACGTAATAGCCGAAGCGCGAGATCACCGTGTCGCCAATCGGCCGGCACAGCCATTTTTGCTCCAGCAGGTTATCCACAAGGTGACGCCAGCCGATGGCCACGCCCTGGCCCGCGATCGCGGCCTGGATCAACAGCGTGTAATTGTCGAAACGCAGTTGGCCCGGAGTGGGCGCGGTGGTGATGCCCAACTCACGGAACACGCCGCTCCAGTCGAACCACTGGTTGTTGTTTTGCTGGCGCAGGTGCAGCAAGGGGAACTCCAGCAGGCTCTGCACCGACAGTGGCGCGACTCGGTCCTGGAGTAGCTGCGGGCTGCACACCGGGAACACTTCCTCGTTGAACAGCCACAGGCTGTCGCCCTGTTTGAAGCGGCCGTCACCGAACAGCACCGCTACGTCGATATCGCTGCGCAACGTGGCGTGGTTACGCTCGCTGGTGACCAGGCTCACGTCCACCTGCGGGTTGGCTTCATGGAAACGATGCAGGCGTGGCATCAGCCAATACGCGGCGAAGGCAAAGTCGGTCGCCACCTGCAGGACTTCATGCTGGTCCTGCTCGGCAATCGCGCTCAGGCCCTGGTTGATGCTCTGCAAACCGGCCTGTACCTGCTCGAATAACAAGGCGCCCGCGTCGGTCAGCTCGATGCCACGGTAGATGCGATCAAACAGGCGCACCTTCAGCTGTTCTTCCAGGCGCTTGATCTGCTGGCTGATGGCCGGCTGGGTGGTGCCCAACTCCATCGCCGCTGCCGTAAAGCTGCGTTGGCGCGCTGCGGATTCAAAGGCACGCAGCAGGTCGAGTGACAGGTGACCGAGGGATTCATACATAAGCTGGGCTTATCCTAGACATTGCTTCTCATGGGCTTTACCACGATTTCCATGGCCTGCATGCTCATTCGCATAAACATCGACTATGGAATGCCGCGAAACCATGAAGCGCAAGAACATTCTTTTTATCATGGCCGATCAAATGGCCGCGCCGATGCTTCCGTTCTACGGTCCTTCGCCTATCAAACTGCCAAACTTGAGTCGCCTCGCCGCTGAGGGCGTGGTGTTCGACGCCGCTTACTGCAACAGTCCGCTGTGTGCGCCATCGCGCTTTACCCTGGTGAGCGGCCAGTTGCCGAGCAAGATCGGCGCCTACGACAACGCAGCCGATTTCCCCGCCGACGTGCCGACCTATGCCCACTACCTGCGTCGCCTTGGCTACCGCACAGCGCTGTCGGGCAAGATGCATTTTTGCGGCCCCGACCAGCTCCACGGCTATGAAGAACGCCTGACCAGTGACATCTACCCGGCCGACTATGGCTGGGCCGTGAACTGGGATGAGCCGGACGTGCGCCCCTCCTGGTACCACAACATGGCGTCGGTGCTGCAGGCCGGGCCGTGCGTGCGCACCAACCAGCTGGATTTCGACGAAGAGGTGGTGTTCAAGGCCCAGCAGTACCTGTTCGACCATATCCGCGAGGATGGCGACCAGCCGTTCTGCCTGACCGTGTCGATGACTCACCCACACGACCCTTACACCATTCCCAAACCGTTCTGGGACCTGTACGACGACAACGACATCCCGCTGCCTGCAACACCGCCACAGGCTGACCTCGACCCTCACTCCCAGCGCCTGCTCAAGGTCTATGACCTGTGGGACAAGCCGCTGCCGCTGAACAAGATCCGCGATGCACGCCGCGCTTACTTCGGCGCGTGCAGCTACATCGACAGCAACGTCGGCAAGCTGCTGCAAACCCTGGAAGACACGGGCCTGGCCGACGACACCATCATCATCTTCTCCGGCGACCACGGCGACATGCTCGGCGAACGCGGGCTCTGGTACAAAATGCACTGGTTTGAAATGGCCGCCCGGGTGCCGCTGCTGATCAGCGCGCCGGGGCAGTTTGCGGCCGGCCGGGTGACCGCCGCCGTGTCCACCGCCGACCTGCTGCCTACCCTGGTGGAACTGGCCGGCGGCGAGCTGGACCCGAGGCTGGCGCTGGACGGCCGCTCGCTGGTGTCTCACCTGCAAGGGCAGGGCGGGCACGACGAAGTGTTCGGTGAGTACATGGCCGAGGGCACCATCAGCCCGCTGATGATGATTCGCCGTGGCGCCTACAAGTTCATCTACAGCGAGGACGATCCTTGCCTATTGTTCGATGTGCACAACGACCCGCACGAGCGGGAGGACCTCAGCCAGTCACCGGAACACCGGCCACTGTTCGAGGCGTTTTTGCATGAAGCGCGGGCCAAATGGGACATCCCGGCGATCCACCAGCAGGTGCTCGCCAGCCAACGCCGTCGCCGCCTGGTGTTCGAGGCGCTGACCCAGGGCAAGCTGAAGAGCTGGGACCACCAGCCACTGGTAGACGCCAGTCAGCAATACATGCGCAACCACATCGACCTCGACGATCTGGAGCGCAAGGCACGTTTTCCACAACCCTGCCAAAACCAATAAAACTGAGGGGAAGGCCATGCAAAAGTTATCCACCGTGTTGAGCGTTGCGCTGCTGGCATTGAGCAGTGCCGGCGTCTACGCGGACACCAGCTGCGACACCGTGAAGATGGCCGATCCGGGCTGGAGCGATATCGCCGCCACCAATGCCATTACCGGTTTCCTGTTGAACGGCATGGGCTACAAGGCCAAGGTCGACACCCTTGCGGTGCCGATCACCTTTGGCGGGCTCAAGGACGGCCAGGTGGACGTGTTCCTGGGTAACTGGATGCCGGCGCAGCAGGGCTTCTACGACAAGTTCGTGGCCAATGGCGATGTGGTGCAACTGGCGAAGAACCTCGACGGCACCGAGTTCACCCTGGCCGTGCCGGACTATGTCTGGGACGCCGGGGTGCATGACTTTGCCGACCTGAACAAGTTTGCCGACAAGTTCGACAAGAAGATCTACGGCATCGGTTCGGGCGCGCCGGCGAATCTCTCGTTGCAGGAAATCATCAAGAAGAACGACTTTGACCTGGGCCAGTGGAAGCTGATCGAGTCCAGTGAACAGGCGATGCTGGCCGAAGTGTCCCGGGCGGTGAAGAAGCAGAAGTTCGTGACCTTCCTCGGCTGGACGCCGCACCCGATGAACGTGCAGTTGAAGATGCATTACCTCAAGGGTGGGGAGAAGTACTTTGGTGACACCGGCAGCGTGTATACGTTGACCCGCAAGGGCTATGCACAGGCGTGCCCGAATGTGGGGAAATTGCTGACCAACCTGAGTTTCACCCAGGAGATGGAGAACGCCATCATGGCTGAGGTGGTGAACAAGAAGCTCAGTAATGCGGACGCGGCGAAGGCGTGGATCAAGGCGAACCCGGCGGTGCTGGACAAGTGGCTGGACGGGGTTAAAACCGTGGACGGCCAGGATGCACTGGCCGCTGTAAAAGCCAAACTCTGATGCACTGATCGTTCCCACGCTCTGCGTGGGAACGCATCCGGTGACGCTGCGCGTCACGACTCAAGAGCGGACGCAGAGCGTCCAAGACGGCATTCCCACGCAGAGCGTGGGAACGATCATCATGAGCCTGATACTCTGATTCAAACCTCTTCAACCGAGTTTCCAATGCCCTGGCCCAACCGCCATACACTCTTCCCCTTCCTCAGCTGGCTCCCGCGCCAAACCCGCGCCAGCGTCGGGCGAGATGCAATCGTTGGCCTGAGCGGTGCAGTCCTGGCATTACCCCAGTCCATTGCCTACGCGCTGATCGCCGGTCTCCCACCGGAGTATGGTCTGTACGCCGCGATCATCCCGGTATTGATCGCCTGCTTGTGGGGCTCTTCCTGGCACCTGATCTGCGGCCCCACGGCAGCCATCTCTATCGTGCTCTACGCCAGCGTCAGCCCGCTGGCCGTGCCCGGCTCCCAGGACTACATCACACTCATCCTGCTGCTGACGTTCCTGGCCGGCGTCTTCCAATGGCTGTTGGGCATGCTGCGCTTCGGCGCCCTGGTGAATTTCGTCTCGCATTCAGTGGTGCTCGGCTTCACCCTCGGCGCTGCGGTGGTGATCGCCCTGGGCCAACTGCCCAACCTGCTGGGGCTGGACCTGCCCAGCCAGGCCACGGCGATCAACAGTCTGCTGGCGCTGATCAACCATGCCGGGGAGTGGAATCGTCCTTCACTGGTGCTCGGGCTCGGCACCTTGCTGGTGGGGGTGCTGCTGAAACTCTGGGTACCGCGCTGGCCAACCCTGTTGATCGCGCTGGCCCTGGGCAGCCTCATCCCGTGGCTGTGGCCGGCGATGTTCGGGGAGGTGGCGCGGGTCAGTTCATTTGTCGGCAAGCTGCCACCGTTCAGCCCGCTGCCGATGGACCTGGACATGGTCCTGCGCCTGCTGCCGAGTGCCGTGGCGGTGGGCATGCTGGGGCTGGTGACCAGCCTGTCGATTGCGCGCTCACTGTCGGCGCGCTCCCAACAATTGCTCGATGCAAATCAGGAAGTGCGCGCCCAGGGTTTATCCAACATCGTCGGTGGATTTTTCTCCGGGTACTTGTCGGCGGGTTCCTTCACACGGTCGGGCCTGAGTTATGAGGCAGGCGCCTGTTCGCCGCTGGCGGGGGTGTTTTCCGCATTGTGGGTGGCGTTGTTCGCGCTGTTCGGTGCGGCATTGATCGCGCATATCCCGATCCCGAGCATGGCCGCCAGCATCCTGCTGATTTGCTGGGGGTTGGTCGACCATCGCGGTATTCGGGCGCTGTTCCGGGTCAGCCGCGCAGAGTTCGTGGTGATGAGCCTGACCTGCATCGCCACGCTGTTGCTGGAGTTGCAAACGGCCATTTACGCCGGGGTGCTGGCGTCGCTGTTTTTCTACCTCAAGCGCACCTCGCAGCCGCGGGTCCAGCAATGGCGTGACGGTGAGGACGATGTGCTGCGGGTCGGCGGGTCGATCTTTTTTGGCGCCAGCCATTACCTGCAGGTGCGGCTGCAAAGCCTGCACGGCCAGCGGGTGGTGATCGAGGCGCAGCAGATCAACTTCATCGACTATTCCGGGGTGGAGATGCTGCACCAGGAAGCGCGCCGATTGAATGGAGTGGGGCGCAGCCTGGCGTTGCGCAAGGCCCGGCCGCAGGTGGTGGAAGAGCTGAAGAAACTGGAAGGGGCCGACAAATGCCCCATCCATTTCGAAGACTGAATGCGGTTAAAACTGTGGGAGCGGGCTTGCTCGCGAATGCGGTGTGACAGTCGCCGTATGTATCGACTGATCCACCGCATTCGCGAGCAAGCCCGCTCCCACATTTGGATTGCGTCAGGCCAGTTGGCTACGCAATTCAGCCAGCACCGGCGCGGAGTCCGGTCGAACGCCGCGCCACAGGAAGAACGCTTCCGCGGCCTGTTCCACCAGCATCCCCAGGCCATCCATTGCCACCGCCGCGCCCTGCTCACCGGCCCAGCGGCAGAAAGCCGTAGGCTCTTTGCCGTACATCATGTCGTAGCAAAAAGTCTTTCCGGGTTCGATCAGGCTGCCGGCAATCGGCGGTACATCGCCTGACAGGCTGGCGGACGTGGCATTGATGATCAGATCCACCGGTTCACGCAGCCAGTCGAAACCGCTGGCGGACACCGGGCCGAGATCGTCGAACAGCTCGGCGAGCAATTCGGCTTTTTCCACGGTGCGATTGGCAATGATCAGCGAAGCCGGCTGCTCAGCCAGCAATGGCTCCAACGCGCCGCGCACCGCACCACCGGCGCCCAGCAGCAGGATGCGTTTGCCTTGCAGGCTGAACCCGGCATTCACCGTCAAATCCCGCACCAGGCCGGCGCCGTCGGTGTTGTCTCCCAACAGGCTGCCATCGCCGAGCTTGCTCAGGGTATTCACCGCGCCGGCCCGTTGGGCGCGTTCGGTCAGGGCGTTGGCCAGGCGATAGGCCTCTTCCTTGAACGGTACGGTGACGTTGGCGCCACGGCCTTGTGCGAAAAATGCTTTTGCACAGCCGGTGAAATCCTCCAACGGCGCGAGCAAGGTGCTGTAGTCCAGTTGCTCGCCGGTCTGTTCGGCGAACAGACGGTGAATCAGCGGCGACTTGCTGTGGCCGATGGGGTTGCCGAAGACGACATAACGATCCATCAGACCGCCGCCTTGGGCAGCACACCCAGCCAGTCGCGGTCTTGCAGGAAGTAGTCGGTTAGGCGCGCTTCTTCGCTGTCGGGGGCGGCTTTCCAGTCATAGCTCCAGCGCACTTGCGGTGGCAGCGACATCAGGATCGACTCGGTACGCCCGCCCGATTGCAGGCCAAACAAAGTGCCACGGTCGTAGACCAGGTTGAACTCGACGTAGCGGCCACGGCGGAATTCCTGGAATTCGCGCTGCTGCTCGGTATAGGCCATGGCCTTGCGGCGCTGGACGATCGGCAGGTAGGCGTCGATGTAGGCGTCGCCGATGGCGCGCATGAAGGCGAAGCTGGTGTCGAAGTCCCACTCGTTCAAATCATCGAAGAACAAACCGCCGATGCCACGCGGTTCGTTGCGGTGCTTGATGTGGAAGTAGGTGTCGCACCAGGCCTTGTAGCGTGAATAAACGTCCGGGCCAAACGGCGCGCAGGCCTGTTCGGCGACGCGGTGCCAGTGGATGCAGTCTTCTTCGTTGCCGTAGTAGGGCGTCAGGTCGAAGCCGCCGCCAAACCACCACACCGGCTCTTCGCCTTCTTTTTCAGCGATGAAAAAACGCACATTGGCGTGGGAAGTCGGCACATGCGGGTTGTGCGGGTGGATCACCAGCGACACGCCGAGGGCCTCAAAACCGCGACCGGCCAATTCCGGGCGATGGGCACTGGCGGACGGTGGGAGGCCGCTGCCAAACACGTGGGAAAAGTTAACGCCGCCTTTCTCGATTACCGAACCGTTTTCGATCACACGGGTGCGACCGCCGCCGCCGGCAGGCCGGGTCCAGGCGTCTTCGATGAAGCGAGTGTCCGTCTCGAAGGTTTCCAGGGCGCTGCAAATGCGGTCTTGCAGGTCAAGCAGGTAGGCTTTGACAGCCTCGGTGCGGGTAGTCATGACATCACCTTGAATCGGGCAACGCTACACGAGGCCATTGGGCATCGGCGGCAAATGGGCGCACAGGATACCACTGCACCCACTGCTGCCACAGTTGACGAAGATCAAGCTTAGGAGTCCGATAGGGGGCTACGCGAAATGACTTAAGGAGAGTGCAGATGGCCAAACGTATCCAGTTCCGTGCCCATGGCGGCCCCGAAGTGCTTGAGTATGTGGACTACACCCCGGCCGAACCCGGCCCGCAGCAGGTTCGCGTGCAGAACAAGGCCATTGGCCTGAACTTCATCGACACCTATTTCCGCAGCGGTCTGTATGCACCACCGGCCTTGCCGTCGGGCCTGGGCGCAGAAGGTGCTGGCGTGGTTGATGCGGTGGGCAGCGAAGTCACTCAATTCAAGGTCGGCGATCGCGTGGCCTACGGCAGCGGCCCGCTGGGCGCCTACAGCGAATTGCATGTGTTGCCGGCTGCCAACCTGGTGCACCTGCCGGACGACATCAGCTTCGAACAGGCCGCCGGCGCGATGCTCAAGGGCCTGACGGTGCAGTACCTGTTGCGCCAGACCTATGAGTTGAAGGGCGGCGAAACCATTCTGTTCCACGCCGCTGCCGGTGGCGTCGGCTCCCTGGCTTGCCAATGGGCCAAGGCCTTGGGCGTGAAGCTGATCGGTACCGTGAGTTCGCCGGAAAAAGCGGCGCTGGCCAAATCCCTCGGCGCCTGGGAAACCATCGACTACAGCAAGGAAAATGTCGCACAACGCGTGCTGGAACTGACTGACGGCAAGAAGTGCCCAGTGGTGTACGACGGCGTAGGCAAGGACACCTGGCTCACATCCTTGGACAGCGTCGCGCCACGCGGGCTGGTGGTGAGTTTCGGTAATGCTTCGGGGGCGGTGGATGGGGTCAACCTGGGGATTCTGGCGGCCAAGGGCTCGCTGTATGTGACCCGGCCGACATTGGCGACCTATGCCAACAACCCGGAAAACCTGCAGGCGATGGCGGATGATCTGTTTTCGATGATCATCAGCGGGAAGCTGCAGATTGATATTAACCAACGGTTTTCGTTGGGGGATGCGGCGAAGGCGCAAATTGAGTTGTCGGCGCGGCGGACGACTGGGTCGACCATTCTGTTGCCATAAGGCGTTGGATTTTCAGCGGCTTTGAGGGCCTCTTCGCGAGCAAGTCGAATCGTCGCACCGCCGCTCCCACATTTGTCCGCGTTCCAAAAGTTGGACTCGGTCAAATGTGGGAGCGGGCTTGCTCGCGAAAGCAGGCGGCTCGGTCTCAGGAAGGCCGCACAACCTCACCCGTCGCCAGATCCCGAATCAGACTCGGGTTCTTGCGCCCCCCCAGATTCCCCCCCAATACCAGATCCACCTGCCCGCGGAAGTACTGCTCCACACGAATCCGCGTGCGCGCCGCCGGGCGGCCCTGCGGGTTGGCCGAGGTGGAAATCAGTGGCCCGACCAGCGAGCACAGATCCCGCACTTGCGGATGATCAGTCACCCGCAACGCCACCGTGTCATGCACCCCGGTAATCCACTCGGGCAGCAAGTCCTGATGGGGCACCAGCCACGTATTCGGGCCAGGCCAGGTACTGGCCATGCGGTCCATCCACTCATCGGGAAAGTCTTCGAAGAGAAAATCGAACTGACGGATATTGTCGGCAATCAGGATCAGCCCCTTATCCACAGACCGGCCCTTGATCGCCAGCAACCGATCCACCGCTTCTTCGTTCCAAGGGTCACAGCCCAGGCCCCAGACCGCCTCGGTTGGATAGGCAATCACTGCGCCTGCGCGAATTTCTCGTGCGGCTTCTCGCACACGCCACCTGTTGACCATTACTCACTCTCCGGACTAAAGCTCTGCGCAGTTTACCGATCTTCGTTACAAAACCTAGCCGCGCGCAAGCCAGCGCCCGCTTTCGCAGATCACCCGGCCTTCCAGTTCCAGCTCCGTCAGGCTGGCCAGCACCTCGGACAAGGCCCTGCCACTGGCAATCGCCAGGGCTTCACTGGTGTGGGGCGCCGCGTGCAACAGCGCCACCAGCGGATGATTGACCGCAATCGGCGCCGGGCGGGAGAGGGCCTGCCAGCCACGCAGGTTTTCGAGAATGTGCTCGATGGTTTCCACCAGCACCGCGCCATCGCGGATCAGTTGATGGCAGCCTTTGGCCCCGGGGTGATGGATGGAGCCGGGGATGGCGTATACCTCGCGCCCTTGCTCCGCCGCCAGCCGCGCGGTGATCAGCGAACCGCTGGCCATGCTGGCCTCCACCACCAGTACCCCAAGCGACAGGCCACTGATAATACGGTTGCGGCGCGGGAAGTTGCCGGCCTGGGGCGCGGCGTCCAACGGAAACTCGGAAACCACGGCGCTGCCTTGGGCAATCATCGCCTCGGCCAAGCGTCGATGGCGCTGTGGATAAAAATTTTCGAGCCCGGTGCCCAGCACGCCGATTGTATGTCCACCAACATCCAAAGCCGCCTGGTGAGCAGCACCGTCGATACCCAGGGCAAGGCCACTGGTGATGACAAAACCGGCACTCGCCAGGCTGCGGGAAAACGCGGCGGCGGTATCCATTCCTGGCCTGGAGGCGCGACGGCTGCCGACCATCGCCAGCTGCGGTTTCTCCAGAATCGCCGGGTTGCCGGCGACGAATAATAGCGGGGGTGCGTCATCCAATTCTGCAAGCAATGCCGGGTAGTCGGGTTGGTCCCACATCAGCAAATGCTGGGCCGGACGCTCCAACCAGGCCAATGCCGCACTGGCACCATCACGTACTTCCTCGCAACGCCGGGCATCGGCGCTGGCCACCTTGAGCCCCAGGGAGCGCCAGGCACTGGCCGGTGCGCTGATGGCTTTTGACGCAGAACCAAAGGCCTCGATAAGTTTTTTAAAGCCCTTGGGACCCAGTTCCGGCAGCCTGTGCAAGCGTAGTCGGGCTTCCAGTTCTGCCGGGGAAATTTCACGGTCATTCGTCGGTAACATTTGATCGTCCTTGATCGGAACAAGCTGTGGATAACTCTGTTGGTAACTTATTTAGCAACCTAATTATTGTCTTCGTTCAGGCGCCTCAAAACGGTCCATTACCGCCAGCGATCGCGACGCGCTGAGCACCAGGCCGTAGCTGAGCTTTTCGTAGGTGCGGAACACCATTAGCGTCCCGGCCGGCTCGTCGGGCATCTTCACCGGAGCACCGGTCACTCGGTCCCGAACGGTTTCCCCGGTTTTCACCACGGCCAGCAAATGGCCTTCCATCAGGCCGTCACGACGGCCCTTGTTCAGCGTCACCGCGTCCAGCACGCCGATCTGCGTCACGCCCCGTGGCACGTCGATGATGTGCCCGGCAGTGGCGCGAGCAGGCATCTGAATCACCAGGCTGGCCAGGTCGGTGGGCGCTTGCTGGCTGAGCAATCGGTCGCCGGGCCGCACTTCCTGGGTGACGCGCTGCACACCCAACGTGCTGACATCGCCCGCCGTCACAAAACGTGCGGTGCCAATGTCGTCGACGTTGATACCCAGCAATTCCTGGCTTTGCGGGTCGGTATAGGCCTTGCCGCGACGGAAGATCCCGTAGCTTTCGACTGCAGGGTCCAGGGCACCTCGCGCATAAATACGCTCGCCATCGGCGCCCAATACTCGTCCGGCATCTGCTGCAACAATATAGGGAGCGTGCTCCAGTTCCTGGGGGGTATCGAGAATGCGGTTGTGCAGTAAAAAGCGCTGGATGGCCTGCTGCGTATGAAGCGGCAACGGTTGGCCGGGCTGTGGATAGCTCTCGGGAACCTGGGCAATAACGGCCTGGGCCCACAGCAGCAAGACGAGTAGCGATTTCCTCATGGGGTGAATCTCCTTTATTATGTGCATTCGCGTGAAACGCCTTGGCCTTCGCGGCTTTCGGACGTTTTCCCACGGCACTTATCCCGGCACATCAAGGGTCCATCCCCGGCGCCGACTTGCCTTTACCTCACATGTGCAGCAATTACGCTTATGGCTATTTTGAACATCCTCGAATTTCCGGACTCACGCCTGCGCACCATCGCCAAGCCAGTGGCCGTAGTGGACGCCAAGGTTCGTCAGTTGGTCGATGACATGTTTGAAACAATGTATGAAGCCCCGGGTATCGGCCTCGCCGCGACCCAGGTCGACGTGCATCAGCGCGTCGTGGTCATGGACCTGTCCGAAGACCGCAGCGAGCCCCTGGTGTTTATCAACCCTGAGTTCGAAACCCTGACCGACGAGATGGGCCAGTACCAGGAAGGCTGCCTGTCGGTGCCCGACTTCTACGAGAACGTCGACCGTCCCCAGCGCGTCAAGATCAAGGCCCTGGACCGTGACGGCAAGCCGTTCGAGATGATTGCCGAAGGCCTGCTGGCGGTTTGCATCCAACACGAGTGCGACCACCTCAACGGCAAGCTGTTTGTCGATTACCTGTCCACGCTTAAACGCGACCGGATCAAGAAGAAGCTGGAAAAGAAGCATCGCCAGCAAGCTTGATTCCCTTCTTTCAAAGGCTTGCTCCGGCAAGCCTTTTTCTTTTGTGAGACGTTTCCCATGACCGAGCCACTGCGCATCGTTTTTGCCGGCACCCCCGAATTCGCCGCCGAACACCTCAAGGCCCTGCTCGCCAGCCCTTATGAAATCGTGGCGGTCTACACCCAGCCCGATCGCCCGGCCGGTCGTGGGCAAAAACTGATGCCCAGCCCGGTCAAGCAGCTGGCACTGGAAAACAACATTGTGGTGCTGCAGCCGCCGACCCTGCGCAACGCCGATGCCCAGGCCGAACTGGCTGCGCTGAAGCCAGACCTGCTGGTGGTGGTGGCCTACGGCTTGATCCTGCCCCAGGCTGTGCTGGATATCCCGCGCCTGGGCTGCATCAACAGCCACGCCTCGCTGCTGCCTCGCTGGCGTGGCGCGGCACCGATCCAGCGTGCCGTCGAAGCCGGTGATGCGCAAAGCGGGGTGACCGTGATGCGCATGGAAGCAGGCCTGGACACCGGGCCGATGCTGCTGAAAGTCACCACCCCGATCACCGGGCAAGACACCGGCGGCAGCCTGCATGATCGCCTCGCCGAAATGGGCCCGCCGGCTGTCGTCCAGGCCATCGCAGGCCTGGCTGCCGGCACTCTGCAAGGTGAAGTTCAGGACGACAGCCTCGCCACCTACGCCCACAAATTGAACAAGGATGAAGCCCGCATCGACTGGAGCCGCCCGGCCGTTGAGCTGGAGCGTCTGGTGCGTGCCTTCAACCCGTGGCCGATCTGCCACAGCACGCTCAATGGCGAGGCCTTGAAAGTACTGGCCGCCACCCTGGCCGAAGGCAAGGGCGCCCCCGGCGAGATCATCGGCGCCAGCAAGGACGGCCTGTTGGTAGCGTGCGGTGAACAGGCGCTGTGTCTGACCCGTCTGCAATTGCCCGGCGGCAAGGCGCTGAACTTCAGCGATTTGTTCAACAGCCGCCGTGAGAAATTTGCCGTTGGCATCGTCCTCGGCCAAGCGGTGGACGCGCAATGAACCCACGTCTGGCCGCCGCCAAGGCCCTGGCCGCCGTGCTCAACGGCAAGGCTTCCCTCAATAGTTCGTTGCCGACCCAACTGGATAGAGTCGAAGACCGCGATCGCGGCTTTACCCAGGACCTGGCCTTCGGTACCGCCCGCTGGCAGCCACGTTTATCGGCGCTGGCGGCCAAGCTGCTGCAAAAGCCGTTCAAGGCGGCAGACGCCGATGTCGAGGCGCTGCTGCTGGTGGGCCTGTATCAACTGCTCTACACCCGCGTGCCGGCCCACGCAGCCATCGGCGAAACCGTCGGTTGCGCCGACAAGCTGAAAAAGCCTTGGGCCAAGGCCCTGCTCAACGCCGTGCTGCGCCGCGCCCAGCGCGAAAGCGAAGCGCTGCTGGCCGAGCTGGAACATGACCCGGTGGTGCGCACCGCCCACCCGCGCTGGCTGCAAAAATCCTTGAAGGCGTTCTGGCCCGAGCAGTGGGAAGCCATCTGCGCGGCCAACAACGCGCACCCGCCGATGATCCTGCGGGTCAATCGCCGTCATCACACCCGCGACGCTTATCTCACATTGCTTGGCGAAGCCGGTGTAGCGGCCACGGCCTGCGTCTACAGCCAGGACGGCATCGTTCTTACAGAACCGGGCGATGTACGTAACCTGCCCGGGTTCGCCGAAGGCTGGATCAGCGTGCAGGACGAAGCCGCTCAACTGGCCGCCGACCTGCTGGACCTGGCCCCGGGCCAACGCGTACTGGACGCCTGTTGCGCCCCCGGCGGCAAGACCTGCCACATCATGGAAGTGCAAGCGGACCTGGCCGGTGTCGTCGCCGTCGACCTGGAAGCCAAGCGCCTGGTGCGTGTGCGGGAAAACCTCGCCCGCCTGGGCCTCAGCGCCGAGCTGATCGCCGCTGACGGCCGCGACACCGCCACCTGGTGGGACGGCAAGCCGTTCCAGCGCATCCTGCTGGACGCACCGTGCTCCGCCACCGGCGTGATCCGCCGCCACCCGGACATAAAGCTGACCCGCCAACCCGACGACATCGCCGCCCTGGCCGTGCTGCAAGGCGAGTTGCTGGACGCGTTGTGGCCGACCCTCGAAGTAGGCGGCATCCTGCTGTACGCCACCTGCTCGACGCTGCCTACCGAAAACACTGAAGTCATCGAAGCCTTCCTTGCTCGCACCAGCGGCGCACGGGAACTGGACCTCGACATCCAGGCCGGGATCAAGCAGCCTCATGGCCGCCAGTTGCTGGCCCAGGAAGGCGGCCACGACGGGTTCTATTACGCCAAGCTGATCAAGATTGCCGCCGCTCGCGGCTGAATGGTTTTAAGGGAGTGACCGGATGAAAATCATCATCCTCGGCGCAGGGCAGGTTGGCGGTACGCTGGCCGAGCATTTGGCCAGCGAAGCCAACGACATCACCGTGGTCGACACCGACGCGGAGCGCCTGCGGGATTTGGGCGACCGTTTGGACATCCGTACCGTACAGGGCCGCGCCTCGTTTCCTACAGTGCTGCGCCAGGCCGGTGCCGACGATGCCGACATGCTGGTGGCAGTCACCAACAGTGACGAGACCAACATGGTTGCCTGCCAGGTCGCCCACACCCTGTTTCACACTCCGACCAAGATCGCCCGAGTGCGTGAGGCGGCCTACCTGACCCGCGCCGGACTGTTCGACAACGACGCGATCCCGGTCGATGTGCTGATAAGCCCGGAACAGGTGGTGACCCATTACATCAAGCGCCTGATCGAACACCCGGGCGCCTTGCAGGTGATCGACTTCGCCGAAGGCAAGGCACAGCTGGTGGCGGTCAAGGCCTACTACGGCGGGCCGTTGGTGGGCCAGCAACTGCGCCAACTGCGCGAGCACATGCCCAACGTCGAGACGCGGGTGGCGGCGATCTTCCGTCGCGACCGGCCGATCCTGCCCCAGGGCGATACGGTGATCGAGGCTGACGACGAGGTGTTTTTCATCGCCGCCAAAGCGAACATTCGCGCGGTGATGAGCGAAATGCGCCGTCTGGATGAGACCTATAAACGCATCGTCATCGCCGGCGGCGGGCAGATCGGTGAGCGCTTGGCCGAGGCCATCGAAAGCCGCTACCAGGTGAAGATCATCGAGATGAATCCGGCACGCTGCCGGTATTTGTCCGACACCCTCGACAGCACCGTGGTCCTGCAGGGCAGCGCCTCGGATCGTGATCTGCTGCTGGAAGAAAACATCGCCGACGCCGATATCTTCCTGGCCCTGACCAACGATGACGAAGCCAACATCATGTCGTCGTTGCTGGCCAAGCGGCTGGGGGCGAAGAAGGTGATGACCATCATCAACAACCCGGCCTACGTCGACCTGATCCAGGGCGGCGATATCGACATCGCCATCAGCCCGCAACTGGCGACCATCGGCACCTTGCTGGCCCACGTGCGCCGCGGCGATATCGTCAGTGTGCACTCGTTGCGCCGGGGTGCGGCGGAAGCCATCGAGGCGATTGCCCACGGTGATTCAAAATCGAGCAAGGTGATTGGCAAGGCGATCCGCGATATCGGCCTGCCGCCGGGCACCACCATTGGTGCAATCATTCGCGATGAAGAAGTGATCATCGCCCACGACGACACGGTGATCGCCACGGGCGACCACGTGATTCTGTTCCTTGTGGATAAAAAACATATCCGCGATGTGGAGAAGCTGTTCCACGTGGGCCTGAGCTTTTTCTGATCAAACGGAGTGACCGACATGCTCGAATCCCTGGAAAAAATGCTCGCCAAGGGTGTGGATAACTCACTGCTGCGGTTTGGTTTGGGCAAGGGTTATCTTGATCTGAAGGACAACGCCAAGGCGGCCGAGCATTTGCAGAAATGCGTCGAGTTCGACCCGAAGTATTCGGCGGCGTGGAAGCTGTTGGGCAAGGCGCAGCTGGGGCAGGGTGATAACGCTGCAGCGCGGTTAGCTTGGGAGAAGGGTATTGAAGCGGCCCTGGCACATGGCGACAAGCAGGCCGAAAAGGAAATGACCGTATTCCTGAAGAAACTCGACCGCCAAGCTTAAGCAGAACCCAATGTGGGAGCGGGCTTGCTCGCGAAGGCGTCGTGTCAGTCACCGAATTTGTGTCTGATACACCGCCTTCGCGAGCAAGCCCGCTCCCACATTTTGTTTTGTGCCAACCTTGAGTCAGCCGTACATCAATACCACCGCGCCTCACCCGGCGGGCGTTTCTTGAAGCGTTTCATGCTCCACATGTACTGGCTCGGGTAAGCCCCCACATAGCGCTCCACCACCTTGCTCATCGCCGCACACGAAGTGGCGGTGTCGGTGCTGTACATGTCTTCCGGCGCCGCTTCCAGGATCACTTTGTAGCCCGAGCCATCCGGCAGCCGCAGGGCATGCAGGAACACCCCGACCGCCTTGTGCCCCGCCAGCATGTTCGGCACGAACTTGCTGGTCAGCGCCTGGGTGGCGAAGAACGGCACGAAGATCCCGGCCGATTCCGCCGGCTCCGGATCCGCAGGAATGCCCACCTGGCCGCCTTTGCGCACTTCCTTGATGACACTGAGGATGCCTTCCTTGGTGGACGCCGCCACGCGGTTACCCAGTTGCACCCGCTGTTTGCGCAGCAAGTCATCCACCGCCTTGAGCTTCGGCGGGCGGTAGAAAATGATCGGTTTGCACTGGCTGCAATAGAAGTGGTTCAACACTTCCCAGTTGCCCAGGTGGCTGGTGATGCCGACCACGCCTTTGCCCGAGGCCAGGGCTTCGTGCAGCACTTCCAGGCCTTCGACCTCGCGCACCAGGTCGATGGAACGCTGGGCCGGCCAGATCCAGGCGCAGGCGCTTTCGGTCAGGGACTTGCCGATGTCCATCAGGCTGCGTCCAACGAGACGCTCGCGCTCGGCCGGATCCATGTCCGGGAAGCATTTGGACAGGTTGATCCGCACCGTCTCACGGGAACGGTTGGGGGTTTTCCACATGATCCAGCCAATTGCCGAACCGACCGCTTGCACCGCGCGCCAGGGCAGCAGGGCAAACAACCGAAGAGCGCCTACCAGCAAGGCGCCTTTAAACTTTTCCACAGGTCACTCCTGATCGTGTGTGGTGCGCAAAGCCGCCATTCTAACCGGCGTTGGCGAGGTCCGCGTAACGGTCGCAGTCCTGAGTGTGGTCCATGACCATGCCCGAGGCCTGCATGAACGCGTAGCAGATGGTCGGCCCGACGAAGGTGAAGCCGGCTTTTTTCAAGGCTTTGCTCATGGCCTCAGCCTCCGGCGTAATGGCCGGGACCTGGCTGCGGTCCTTGAAATGATTGACCTTGGGCACGCCGCCCACAAACGACCACAGAAACTCCACGGGGTCCTGCAGCGCCAGCCAGGCGGCGGCATTGCGCCGGGTGGCATTGAGTTTCAGGCGGTTACGCACGATGCCCGGATCGAGCATCAGCGCTTCGATCTCGGCATCGCTCAGTTGGGCCAGACGCTGCGCATCAAAGCCGAACAAGACCTTTCGATAATGCTCGCGTTTGCGTAAAACGGTGATCCAGGACAGGCCCGCCTGGAACCCTTCGAGCAAAAGCAACTCGAACAGTCCCTGCGCATCGCGCAGCGGCGTTCCCCACTCCTGATCGTGATAAGCCATGTACAGCGGATCTTCAGAACACCAAAAGCAGCGTGGCATAAGGCTCCAGGGGATGGTGGCGCGGCCGAATCGGGTATACTCCCGCTCTTTAAATCGCAGCCCAAGTAACAGGTGAATTTCGTGAGCCAGCCTACGCCAGCCGTGCGTACCTTCCAAGACTTGATCCTCGCCCTCCAGCAATACTGGGCCGAGCAAGGTTGTGTGGTACTTCAGCCCTACGATATGGAAGTAGGCGCCGGCACTTTCCACACCGCTACCTTCCTGCGGGCCATCGGCCCGGAAACCTGGAACGCCGCTTATGTGCAGCCCAGTCGTCGCCCGACTGACGGCCGCTACGGCGAAAACCCGAACCGCCTGCAGCACTACTACCAGTTCCAGGTGGTTCTGAAGCCAAACCCGGACAACTTCCAGGAGCTGTACCTGGGCTCGTTGAAACATGTCGGCCTGGACCCGCTGGTCCACGACATCCGTTTCGTCGAAGACAACTGGGAATCGCCAACCCTGGGCGCCTGGGGCCTGGGCTGGGAAGTCTGGCTCAACGGCATGGAAGTGACGCAGTTCACTTACTTCCAGCAAGCCGGCGGCATCGAGTGCTACCCGGTGACCGGCGAGATCACCTACGGTCTCGAGCGCCTGGCCATGTACCTGCAAGGCGTGGACTCGGTCTACGACCTGGTGTGGGCTGACGGCCCGTTCGGCAAGGTGACCTACGGCGACGTGTTCCACCAGAACGAAGTGGAGCAGTCGACCTACAACTTCGAACACGCGAACGTCGAGAAGCTGTTCGAACTGTTCGACTTCTATGAAAGCGAAGCCAAGCGCCTGATCGAACTGGATCAGCCGCTGCCGTTGCCAAGCTATGAAATGGTTCTGAAGGCATCCCACACCTTCAACCTGCTGGACGCCCGTCGTGCCATCTCGGTAACTGCGCGCCAGCAATACATCCTGCGTGTACGCACCCTGGCGCGTTCCGTCGCCCAAGCCTACCTGTTGGCTCGCGCCAAGCTGGGCTTCCCGATGGCCACCCCGGACCTGCGTGATGAAGTGTTGGCTAAGCTGGAGGCTGCACAATGAGTGCTCAAGATTTCCTGGTTGAACTGGGCACCGAAGAGCTGCCACCCAAGGCACTGAATACCCTGGCCGACGCATTCCTGGCCGGTATCGAAAAAGGCCTGCAAACCGCTGGCCTGAAGTTCGCCGCAAAAAAAGTCTACGCCGCGCCGCGCCGACTGGCTGTGTTGCTCACCGCACTGGAAACCCAGCAGCCGGACCGCAGCATCAACCTCGACGGCCCGCCACGCCAGGCCGCCTTCGATGCTGAAGGCAACCCGACTCAAGCCGCCCTTGGTTTTGCCAAGAAGTGTGGCGTCGAGCTGAGCGAAATCGACCAGAGTGGCCCGAAGCTGCGTTTCAGCCAGGTCATCACCGGCAAGCCGACCGCCAGCCTGTTGCCGACCATCGTTGAAGACTCGCTGAACGACCTGCCGATTCCCAAGCGCATGCGCTGGGGTGCCCGCAAGGAAGAGTTCGTGCGCCCGACCCAATGGCTGGTGATGCTGCTCGGTGACCAGGTCATCGACTGCACCATCCTCGCCCAGAAGGCCGGCCGTGATTCACGTGGCCACCGCTTCCACCATCCTGAAGCCGTGCGCATCACCGCGCCCGCCAACTACCTCAATGACCTGCGTGCAGCCTATGTGCTGGCGGATGCCAATGAGCGCCGCGAGCTGATCAGCAAGCGTACCGAAGAGCTGGCCCGCCTGCAGGAAGGCACCGCCATCGTGCCGCCAAGCCTGCTGGACGAAGTGACCGCTTTGGTTGAATGGCCAGTGCCGCTGGTGTGCTCGTTCGAGGAGCGTTTCCTCGACGTGCCGCAGGAAGCGCTGATCACCACCATGCAGGACAACCAGAAGTATTTCTGCCTGCTGGACGTCGACGGCAAGCTGCTGCCGCGCTTCATCACCGTGGCCAACATCGAAAGCAAGGACCCGCAGCAGATCATCGCCGGTAACGAAAAAGTCGTTCGCCCGCGCCTGACTGACGCCGAGTTCTTCTTCAAGCAAGACAAGAAGCAGAAGCTCGAAGACTTCAACCTGCGCCTGCAGAACGTGGTGTTCCAGGAAAAACTCGGCAGCGTATACGACAAGGCCGTACGGGTTTCCAAGCTGGCGGCCTACATCGCGCCACGCATTGGTGGCGATGCTGCCTGGGCTGCGCGTGCCGGCCTGCTGTCCAAGTGCGACCTGGCCACCGAGATGGTCGGCGAGTTCCCGGAGATGCAAGGTGTTGCCGGTTACTACTACGCCCTGAATGATGGCGAGCCGCAAGACGTCGCCCTGGCGCTGAACGAGCAGTACATGCCGCGCGGTGCTGGCGCCGAGCTGCCGACCACCCTCACCGGTGCGGCCGTGGCCATCGCTGACAAGCTGGATACCCTCGTCGGTATCTTCGGTATCGGCATGTTGCCTACCGGCAGCAAAGACCCGTATGCGCTGCGCCGTGCGGCCCTGGGCGTGCTGCGCATCCTGATCGACAAGAAGCTCGACCTCGACCTGACCCAGGCCGTGGTGTTTGCGGTTGGCCAGTTCGGTGCCAAGGTCAAGCAAGCGGGCCTCGCCGAGCAAGTGCTGGAGTTCGTGTTCGACCGTCTGCGTGCGCGTTACGAAGACGAAGGCGTGGACGTTTCGGTGTACCTGTCGGTACGTGCCCTGCAACCAGGTTCGGCGCTGGACTTCGACCAGCGTGTGCAGGCCGTACAGGCCTTCCGCAAGCTGCCGGAAGCCGGTGCCCTGGCCGCCGTGAACAAGCGTGTGTCGAACCTGCTGAGCAAGGCCGACAACCTCGGCAATGCCGAAGTCGACCCGGGCCTGTTTGCCGATGCCAAGGAGTTCTCGCTGAACTCGGCCATCGCCAAGGCAGAAAATGCAGTGAAGCCGCTGATCGCCGAACGCAACTACGCCGAAGCCTTGGCGCGCCTGGCCACCTTGCGTGAGCCGGTGGATGCGTTCTTCGAAGCGGTGATGATCAATGCCGAAGACGCGGGCGTGCGGAAAAACCGCTACGCCATGCTGGCGCGCCTGCGCGGCCTGTTCATCAATATCGCTGACATTTCCGTACTGAGCTGACCATGTTGAAACTGCTGATTCTCGATCGGGACGGAGTGATCAATTACGACTCCGACGCTTACATCAAATCGGTGGCGGAATGGATTCCACTGCCCGGCTCGATCGAGGCCATCGCGCAGTTGAGCAAAGCGGGCTGGACAGTGGCCATCGCCACCAACCAGTCCGGCATCGCCCGCGGCTACTACGACATCGCCACCCTCGACGCCATGCACGCGCGCCTGCGCACGCTGGTGGCCGAGCAGGGCGGTGAAGTAGGGCTGGTGGTGTATTGCCCGCACGGCCCGGATGAAGGCTGCGATTGCCGCAAGCCCAAACCGGGTATGCTTAAAACTATTGCTGAACATTACAACGTGCCATTGGCTGGGCTATGGTTTGTCGGGGACAGCCTCGGTGACCTGGAAGCCGCCAAAGCCGTCGACTCTCAGCCAGTTTTGGTAAAAACCGGGAAAGGCGAAAAGACCCAGGCTAAAACCCTGCCGGTAGGTACTTTGATTTTTGACGATCTGGCGGCGGTTGCCGCAGAACTTATCAACAACTAGCAGCCCTTCTGACTTCCTGACCAAGGACTGTTCGGGAGCGCGCTTTTAACAGGCGGGCGTTGTCCCGCAACGGTAAATGCCGCCATGTCGATTTTGCAGGCCATCAGAACCTTCTTCTTTTACCTGCTGTTGGGCACCAGCTCTTTTCTCTGGTGCACCCTGAGCTTTTTTATCGCGCCTTTCCTGCCGTTCAAGGCGCGCTATCGTTTCATCAACGTCTTTTGGTGCAACTGCGCGCTGTGGTTGACCAAGGTGTTCCTGAACATTCGTTTCGAGATCAAGGGCGCCGAAAACGTCCCGGACCAGCCTTGTGTGATTCTGTCGAACCACCAGAGCACCTGGGAAACCTTTTTCCTGTCTGCGTACTTCTCGCCCCTGAGCCAGGTGCTCAAGCGTGAGCTGCTGTACGTGCCATTCTTCGGCTGGGCCATGGCCATGCTGCGACCGATCGCCATCGACCGCGACAACCCCAAGGCCGCACTCAAGCATGTGGCCAAGAAGGGCGATGAGCTGTTGAAGGATGGGGTTTGGGTGCTGATCTTCCCTGAAGGCACACGCGTGCCCTACGGCACTGTGGGCAAGTTCTCACGTGGCGGTACGGCCCTGGCGGTGAACGCCGGGCTGCCGGTGCTGCCGATTGCCCACAACGCCGGCAAGTTCTGGCCAAAGACCGGCTGGGCCAAGCGTGAAGGCACCATCACTGTAATCATTGGCGAGCCCATGTATGCCGAGGGCGAAGGCCCACGTGCCATTGCAGCGCTGAACGACCGTGCCCAGGCATGGAATGAAGCGCAACAAAGGGCCATGGGTTCGTTGCCGCCGGAGCCGGTTGTGGTCGACACGCCGGTGATTTGAGTTTCTGTGGATAACCTGTGTACGGTTTGTTGGCGAATTGCTCTTTTTGGCTTATAGGCTGCTGATTTACTTACATATTTCCCAAGCTCATAAAACAGCGAAAAAGGTGCATAAGTTTTTCCCGCATTAAAAAACCGGTCCTTGAGACCGGTTTTTTATGCACAGGTGAAAAGCCGCGATTCAGTCTCGCCACAATGGCAGCTGAAGGATGAAGGTCGTACCTTTATCCACCTCGCTTTCGCAGCGAATTCTCCCACTGTGACGATCCACGACGGCCTTGACCATGGTCAGCCCCAACCCCAATCCTTCACTGCCCTGAGCCGAGGCGAAGCGCCGGTATTGAGCGAAGAGTTCGGGCAAATCCTGCGGGGAGATTCCTCGCCCCTGGTCGCTGATACGGCACTCCAAAGCGTCTTCATGGCGGGTCAGGCTTAACGTAACGGTGGTGCCCGATGGGCTGTATTTCACCGCATTTTCCAACAGGTTGAACAAGGCTCGGGTCAGCAGCGATTGGTCTGCCCACACCGTTTCTTCGCCGTCTTCATCCAGGTGATGGACCAGGCGAATGCCTTTCAACTGGGCGTGCACTGCGACTTGATCAAATGCGTCGAGCACCAACATGGCGAACAGGCTGGGCTGGAATTGGTAGCCATCGGATTCGGCTTTCGCCAGCTGCACGAATGATTCGGTCAGGTTCAGGGCACGGCGGACTTGTTGTTCGATCTGCGCAAATATCGGCGCGGCGGTGTCCTGAACATCCAACAGGGCCAGGATCGCCGAATGCGGCGCACGCAAGTCATGGGACAGAAAGCGCAGCAGGGTCTCCCGTTGCTGCTGGGCATCACGCTCAATGCTCAGGTCTGTGAGGCTCAGCAGCCAGCCCAGGGCCACGTCACCGTCTGCAGGCAGCAGCGGCGCCAGGTCGAGGCGCAGGCTGCGGTCAAGGGTGTCGCGGAACTCGACAATATCCAGCGTCGACAGGGCAGGGCGAACACCGTCCTGCAGCGGTGGATAACCCAATGCGGCGAGCTGATCCAAGAGGTTTTCGGCCACCAGTTCATTGCCGAACACATCGCGGGCAATTCGATTGGCCAGCAGGACGTTGCCCTTGGGATCGGTAATCAAGGTTGCTACAGGCAAACATTCCAGCCCATCGGCCATGAAGCGACGAGTGTCCCGGGTGCGGCTGACCGCTTGTTCGAGGGCGAAGATTCGTCCCTGCAATACATCACCCTGGCTGGCGGGCGCTCGACGGCGCTCCGGGAGTACTTTGGGCTCGTTGTCCAGGCGTGCCAGTTCCCAGCCGAAGTAGGCCAGGATCACGCTCAGGCGCCGCCAGTTCCAGATCAGGTAGCTGAGCAGCATGCCAATCAGACTTGCTGCCGGCGACCACCAATGGCCCAGGCGCAACAGGCCCCATGAACCCAGAAGCGCAGCCCCCATGCAACCGAGGGTCAGCCACAGTGCATAACGCGGGCGAAACAGCAGAAGGCCCAACAGCACCGCGACCATCGCGGTGGCCAGTAGCGTCGCCATCCACACGGGCAGATCGACAATACTGCGCCCTTGCAGCAAGCCATTGAGAATATTTGCCTGGATCTCCACGCCCGGGGTGGTGCCGACACTGGCCGAAAGCGGCGTGACATAACGGTCGCCCATGCCCGGTGCCGTAGCGCCAATCAGGATCAAGCGGTCGCGCAGCAACTCGGATGGCACCTCCCCGCGCAAGACACTGATATACGGCACGCTGGGAAAGCCGGCATGACTGGCAATAAAAGGAATTCGAATGGCATTTTCCCGCTGCCAGCTGGAGCTTTCCGACGGACCAGGTGCGCCCGGCATTCCGGATGGCTGGCCGCTCAGTTCAAACGCCAGCCAAGCTAACTGCGGTGTCAAATTACCGGGTGGACCTTCACGCAAATACAGGCTTCGAACGATGCCGTCGCTGTCCGCTTCCACGTTGATATGGCCGACGCTACGGGCGCAATCACGCAAGGGCAACACAGGCAGGATTTGCGCCACAGGCTGGCCGTAGCGTGGCGAACCTTCACGAATCAAAGGCAACAGGACGTTGCCAGCGCTGCACATAGCCTCGGCCAGGCGCAGGTCATTGGCTGGCTCCCGGGCGGGCTCGCTGAAGATCACATCAAACAGGATGCCGGCAGGCTTGGCGGCGCTCAGCCGATCAAGCAGGTCGGCATGCACACGTCGGGACCACGGCCATTGGCCAAGTTCCTTCAGACTTCGGTCGTCGATCGTTACCAGCAGGATGCGTGGATCCACCGATAAAGGCGCCAGCCGGCGGAGGCTGTCATACAGCAGGTTATTGAGGGCCAGGCCAGGGCTCAGGGACAGGAAGGCCGTGATGGGTAATAGCAACAGGCTGACCCACAGCCATTCGCGCACCAGGCCATTGAACAGCCGCTGAGCCTGAGTCGGTTGGCGCTTTTCAGCCCTGTGCCACAGCCTCACCGGCTCGCGTCCAGGGCACTACTGCACGCGGTTCGCGGGTGGGTAATAGAAAATGTCATAAACCCCGGTTTCTCCCTCAAGCCCGTGTTCATCATATGCCGACAAGCGAACGTGATAGAACGATGCTTTCAGCCCAGTGAAGCGCATTTGCGGCTTGTCGGAGAAGTTTTCCTGCTTGATGTTCAGAAACTCCTTATCGGTCGCGACCTGGGCCCGGTAGCGTTGGGCCCCGGCCAATGGCCGCAGGAACAGGGTCCAGACAGGCGCATCGCCCTTTTGGCCGTCCTGGCCGACCAACCGTGGCGCATCAAGCAGTTCCACGGGTTTGAGTTCGCCTTGTTTCTTGAACGCGAGGCCCTGCCGCGCACCAACCTTTACTTCACCAGAGACTGGACCGGTAATGGGCTTCTTCTTGATAGGATGCGGGGTCGGTGGAGCGTCATCACGATTGACCGCCACTTGCCCGTTGAGTACTTCCACCAGCGATTGTTCGCCATCGTTACGTACACGGAAATGCGTGCCGCGTACCCCCAGAACGCCCACCGGGGTCATGATCTGGAAACGGTCATAGTCGCTGGCACGCTTGATCACGTAAGCCTCGACCTGACCCTCTTCAAGAATCACCTGGGGAATGGATTGCTCCTCGACCAGATGCAATCGGACCTGGGAGCTGGAGGGCAAGACAATCCGCGAGCCGTCCCCCAGCAACAGGCTGACAAATGCGCCCGATGAGGTTTTCACGCTTTCTTGTTCATCAATGAACATGCCTTCTTCCAGGGCCGCGGACACACCCTTGGCATCCAGTTTCCAGGCTTCGCCCGTGAGGTGCTGCACCACTGCCGGAAGCGGTTGCGCGCGGCACATCCGGTTGTCGTCGATATAGGGTGCACGGGGAGGGGCAGGGCGTGCCAAGGCCGGAAGACTCACTACGCCAAGCGTAACGATCAGGCCCGAACTCAACAGCGTAGAAGCGGCAGAGCGGAATCGGCAAGGGAAAAAGGTCATGGCGCTCATCAAGATTCTAGTTCTAATGGGTCATCAGAAAGCACTTTCAGGCAGCGTCTTGCAGCGGGAAGACCTTGAGTACCGTCTACGATACTCGATGAGGTATCCAGTCGATAGCCGAAATATCTGGGAGCGTGAGATCCATTGCAGAAGATGACACGTCCCTGTGTCGGAGCACTTCCGTCGCTCCAATCCGTGTGTCATCCAGCGAGAGCGAATTTACCTACAACATAGGTGCATCGGACCGATTCGCAACATTTGTTCAGATTTGCGGGTACTTAAAATACCCAACGTTGGGTCTGCTGCTGTTCGCTGAGTTGCTGAAACGGTGAACGGGCGAAGCCCATGCCATTGCCGGGCTCACTCAAAGTCTGCCGTTCCTCGAACGGCATAGGTATCACCGGCTTATTGGCCCCGACCGTTTCCGTGCCCAGCGTAGCAACCATCACCACCAATACCAGTCTTCCCCATACATCAACCTTCCCCAGAACGGCCATACGTCTCGAAACAGCATAAAACCAGATTGCCATTGATCCTTTTCCTGAAGGTCTCGAGCCGGTATCTTCCCAGCTTGGGTGTTGACGATTTCCAATGGCTTGCGGCCATTTGATATCAGCGTACCGAGAGATTCAGAGGGCCTGAGAATCTGGCCATAATTGTTCAGATTCAATGCCCGCATTCTTCAATAAGAAAGGACCCTGCCATGCGTGTCGCAATACTGGATGACGAACCTGCTGAACTGCGGCGGGTGGAACAGACACTGCGACAAATCCCCAGCGCTGCGGATCAGCCATGGACCCTGCACTGCTTCGAGCGTGGAGAAGACCTGCTGCGACAACTGCGCCGCGAGACCTTCGACTTGCTGATCCTTGACTGGCAACTGCCCGACCTCAGTGGCCTGGCATTGCTGCGCTGGACCCGCGAGCACATGGAAGCGCCGCCAGCCGCCATCATGCTTACCAGCCGCGATGCCGAGAGCGATATCGTCCAGGCGCTGAACAGTGGTGCCGATGATTACGTCAGCAAGCCGTTTCGTCCCAATGAGCTTAAGGCTCGGGTGAATGCCGTTCTGCGTCGCCACGGGTTGCAGAAGTCTGCAGCCAGTGAGGTGCATACCTTCAATGACCTGACCTTTGATGATGCTGAACTCACGGTGAGCAGGGCGGGAAAACCCATCAGCCTGACGGAGCGCGAATACCGCCTGGCGCGGTGCCTGTTTGAGAACCTGGCGCGGCCGCTGTCTCGAGAGTACCTGTATGAACGGTTCTGGACCCATGAGGAGATGGTGTCGTCGCGGCCGCTGGATACGCATATTTATCGGCTGCGGAATAAGCTCGGGCTGACGGCGGATCGGGGTTGGCAGTTGCTGACGATCTATGGGTACGGATATCGGTTGGAGAGTGTGACGGCGGCTTCCGAGGACTGAGATGTTCCACGTGGAGCATTTATAAAATGCTCATATCCAGCCCATAAAAAAGGCCAACGCTAAGCGTTGGCCTTTTTTGTTTTTGCGCTGCAACCTGATCAGAAGTCCAGGTTGGAAACCGCCAGGGCATTGCTCTCGATGAAGTCACGACGAGGCTCGACCGCATCACCCATCAGGGTGTTAAAGATCTGGTCCGCGCCAATGGCGTCTTCGATGGTCACGCGCAGCATGCGACGCTGGGCTGGGTCCATGGTGGTTTCCCACAGCTGATCCGGGTTCATTTCGCCCAGACCTTTGTATCGCTGAATGGTATGGCGCTTGGTGCTTTCCGCCATCAACCAGTCCAGGGCTTCCTTGAACTCTTTGACCGCTTTCTTGCGCTCGCCACGCTGAATGTAAGCACCGTCGTCCAGCAGGGTGCTCAGTTGCGCGCCGAGGGTAACAACCGTCTTGTAGTCGTTGCTGCCGAAGAAGTCGCGGTTGAAGGTGACGTAGTTCGACAGGCCGTGGGAAATCAGTTCGACCTCTGGCAGCCAGACGTTACGTTCACGGTCTTCACGCAGGCTGGCTTTGTAGACCAGGCCGGATTTTTCAACGGTACGCAGGCGGACTTCGTACTGGGCCAACCAAGCCTGCATGTGAGCATGATCACCCAACTGTTCCAGGCTGACGGATGGCAGGTAGATGAAGTGCTCGGTCAGCTCCTGAGGGTACAGGCGCGACAAACGCTTGAGGGTCTTCATCACCATGCGGAAGTCGTTTACCAGGCGCTCCAACGCTTCACCGGAGATGCCCGGGGCTTCGTCGTTCAAGTGCAGGCTCGCATCTTCCAGGGCCGACTGCGTCATGTACTCTTCCATGGCGTCGTCGTCTTTGATGTATTGCTCTTGCTTGCCTTTTTTCACTTTGTACAACGGTGGCTGGGCGATGTAGATGTAGCCACGCTCGATCAACTCCGGCAACTGACGGAAGAAGAACGTCAGCAGCAGGGTGCGGATGTGCGAACCGTCAACGTCAGCATCGGTCATGATGATGATGTTGTGATAGCGCAGCTTGTCGATGTTGTACTCATCGCGGCCGATGCCACAGCCCAGGGCGGTGATCAAGGTGCCGACTTCCTGCGAGGAAATCATCTTGTCGAAACGCGCCTTCTCGACGTTGAGGATCTTACCCTTCAACGGCAGGATGGCCTGGGTGCGACGGTTGCGACCCTGCTTGGCGGAACCGCCAGCAGAGTCACCTTCCACCAGGTACAGTTCGGAGAGGGCAGGGTCTTTCTCCTGGCAGTCAGCCAGTTTGCCCGGCAGGCCGGCGATATCCAGCGCACCTTTACGACGCGTCATCTCACGGGCTTTACGCGCCGCTTCACGAGCCCGTGCTGCGTCGATCATCTTGCCGACAACCAGCTTGGCTTCGTTCGGGTTTTCCAGCAGGAAGTCGGAGAAGTACTTGCCCATTTCCTGTTCGACCGCTGTCTTCACTTCGGAGGACACCAGCTTGTCTTTGGTCTGGGAGCTGAACTTCGGATCCGGAACCTTGACCGAGATAATGGCGGTCAGGCCTTCGCGGGCATCGTCACCGGTGGTGGCGACTTTGTGTTTCTTCGCCAGGCCTTCCGCTTCGATGTAGGTGTTCAGGTTACGCGTCAGTGCAGAACGGAAACCCACCAGGTGAGTACCGCCATCGCGCTGAGGAATGTTGTTGGTGAAGCACAACAGGTTCTCGTTGAAGCTGTCGTTCCACTGCAGGGCGATTTCTACGCCGATGCCGTCTTCACGCTGGATGTTGAAGTGGAACACCTGATTGACCGCGGTCTTGTTGGTGTTCAGGTATTCAACGAACGCACGCAGGCCGCCTTCGTACTTGAACAGCTCTTCCTTGCCGCTGCGTTCGTCCTTGAGGACGATACCCACACCGGAGTTCAGGAAAGACAGTTCACGAATCCGCTTGGCCAGAATGTCCCAGCTGAAGTGGATGTTCTTGAAGGTTTCAGCCGAAGGCTTGAAGTGAATCTGCGTACCAGTGCTTTCGCTGTCACCGACGATTTTCATCGGTTCCTGTGGAACACCATGAACGTAAGTCTGTTCCCAGATCTTGCCGCTACGACGTACAGTCAGGATCAGCTCTTCAGAAAGGGCGTTTACTACCGAAACACCTACACCGTGCAAACCGCCAGATACTTTATAGGAGTTATCGTCGAACTTACCGCCGGCGTGGAGCACGGTCATGATGACCTCTGCCGCCGAAACGCCTTCTTCTTTATGCACATCTACCGGAATGCCGCGACCGTTGTCGCGTACGGTGATGGATTCGTCCGGGTGGATGATGATGCTGATGTCGTCGCAGTGACCGGCCAAAGCTTCGTCGATCGAGTTATCGACCACCTCGAACACCATGTGGTGCAGACCGCTGCCATCATCGGTATCACCGATGTACATACCGGGACGTTTGCGTACGGCATCCAAACCTTTAAGCACTTTAATGCTGGTCGAGTCGTACGTATTCGTATTTTCTTCGCTCATGCCTTCACTCCCGATGGTCGTGGGTCTGGGTGATACGGCCTTGTTCCACGTGGAACAAAGCGACTGGCGTTTCCGTCTGCCAGCCTTCCCTCAATAATTCGTGGTCTACACAGGTGATAAACACCTGGCAGCGTAAGTCTTCCAACAAGCGGCATAACGCGCGGCGGTGCTGCTCGTCCAGTTCGGACGGCAAGTCATCCACCAGATAAATACATTGCCCGCGCCGGGCCTGGCTAACCAGATGCCCCTGGGCGATACGCAAAGCGCAGACCACCAACTTTTGCTGACCGCGGGACAAGATATCCGCAGCATTATGTGCGCCCAATCTAAGGCGCAAATCAGCCCGTTGTGGTCCGGCCTGGGTGTGACCAATTTGCTGATCCCGTTGCAAGGACGTCGCGAGCACTGCACTCAGTTCCCGGTCTTTGTCCCAACCACGGTAGTAGCTCAACGTCAGCCCCTCGAGTTCAAGTAACTCGCTCAAGGTCTGCTCAAAGACTGGTTTCAAGGCTTTGATATAGGCGCGGCGGTATTCATCTATTTCAGCGCTGGCCAGGCACAGTTCCCGGTCCCAAGCAGCTTGCGAAGCGGCGTCAAGTGTACCATGCCGCAGCCATGAGTTCCGCTGCCGCAGGGCCTTCTGCAGGCGCTGCCAAGTGGCCATGAAACGCGGTTCCACGTGGAACACTCCCCAATCGAGGAATTGCCTGCGGATTTTTGGCGCGCCTTCCAGCAAGCGGAAGCTGTCCGGGTTGATCAGTTGCAGCGGCAGGATTTCTGCCAGCTGCGCAGCACTACGAGCATTCTGCCCATCGATGCGGATTTGAAACTCCCCCTGACGATCACGAGAAATCCCCAGGCTGCTATGACCGCCTTCGGCCAATTCGACTTGGCCAAATACTGTGCACGCCAGTTGCTCGTACTGAATCACCGGCAACAAGCGGGCACTGCGAAAGGAACGAGCGAGCCCCAGCAGGTGAATGGCTTCCAGCACGCTGGTTTTGCCACTGCCGTTGGCGCCGTGGAGGATATTGATGCGGGGGGAGGGGGAGAAGGTCACCGGGTGCAAATTGCGCACCGCGGTGACCGAGACGCGACTGAGGGACATCTAGCTTCTGCTGAACATGATTACAGGCGCATCGGCATGACAACGTAAGCCGAGTCATCGTTGTCGGATTCTTGTACCAGGGCGCTGCTGTTGGAGTCAGACAGAATCAGGCGAACCTGTTCAGTGGTCATCACGCCCAGCACGTCCAACAGGTAGCTGACGTTGAAGCCGATTTCCAGGTTGCCGCCGTTGTAGTCGACGCCCACTTCTTCTTCCGCTTCTTCCTGCTCAGGGTTATTCGCCTGGATTTTCAGTTGGCCGTTGGCCAATTGCAGGCGGATACCACGGTATTTCTCGTTGGAAAGAATAGCGGTACGGCTGAACGCTTCACGCAGGGCCTGACGATCACCGATCACCAGCTTGTCGCCGCCTTTTGGCAGAACGCGCTCGTAATCCGGGAACTTGCCGTCAACCAGCTTGGAAGTGAAGGTGAACTCGCCAGTGGTCGCGCGGATGTGGTGCTGGCCCAGCACGATACTGACATTGCCATCCGGCTCGGTCAGCAGGCGCGCGAGTTCCAGAATACCTTTACGCGGCACGATCACCTGGTGGCGATCCGGCTGACCGATATCGGCCTTCATCGAGCACATGGCCAGACGGTGACCGTCGGTGGCTACGGCGCGGATGATGCCTTCGGAGACTTCCAGCAGCATGCCGTTAAGGTAATAACGCACGTCCTGCTGGGCCATGGCGAAGCTGGTGCGCTCGATCAAGCGGCGCAGTCGGCTTTGTTCCAGGCTGCAGGTCAGCGAGCCTGGGCCTTCTTCCACGGTCGGGAAGTCGTTGGCCGGCAAGGTCGACAGGGTGAAACGGCTGCGACCGGCCTTGACCACCAGCTTTTGCTCATCAACCTTGATGTCGATCAGCGCGTCGTTGGGCAGGCTCTTGCAGATGTCCATCAGCTTGCGCGCCGGCACGGTGATCTCGCCGGGTTCGGCGGGCTCTTCGAGCTGGACGCGACCGACCAGTTCGACTTCCAGGTCGGTACCGGTCAAGGACAATTGCTGGCCTTCGACAACCAGCAATACGTTGGAAAGCACCGGCAAGGTCTGTCGGCGCTCGACGACGCCTGCGACCAGTTGCAGGGGTTTCAACAGGGCTTCGCGTTGAATGGTGAAATGCATGGTCTAGTCCCTTGCCTTAATAAGCTGCGCTGGTGTTCATCAAGTAGTCAGTGTACGCAGCAGGTTCTTGTAGTCCTCGCGAATATCCGCGTCGGATTCCTTAAGTTCGTTGATCTTGCGGCACGCGTGCAAGACCGTGGTGTGGTCGCGACCGCCAAACACATCACCAATTTCCGGCAGGCTGTGGTTGGTCAGCTCTTTGGAGAGCGCCATCGCTACCTGGCGGGGACGTGCTACCGAGCGCGAACGGCGCTTGGACAGCAGGTCGGAAATCTTGATCTTGTAATACTCGGCCACGGTGCGCTGGATGTTATCCACACTCACCAGCTTGTCTTGCAACGCCAGCAGGTCTTTCAGGGATTCGCGAATCAGCTCGATGGTGATGTCACGCCCCATGAAGTGCGAGTGAGCGATGACCCGCTTGAGTGCGCCTTCCAGTTCACGCACGTTGGAGCGAATGCGCTGGGCGATAAAGAACGCGGCGTCGTGCGGCAGGTCGACTTTGGCCTGGTCGGCCTTTTTCATCAGGATCGCGACGCGGGTTTCAAGCTCCGGCGGTTCTACCGCTACGGTCAGGCCCCAGCCGAAGCGCGACTTCAGGCGCTCTTCCAGGCCTTCGATTTCCTTCGGATAACGGTCACTGGTCAGAATGACCTGCTGGCCACCTTCGAGCAACGCGTTGAACGTGTGGAAAAACTCTTCCTGGGAACGTTCCTTGCGGGCGAAGAATTGAATGTCATCGATCAGCAAGGCATCAACGGAACGGTAGAACCGCTTGAACTCGTTGATGGCGTTGAGCTGCAACGCCTTGACCATATCGGCCACGAAGCGCTCCGAATGCAGGTACACGACCTTGGCATTCGGGTTCTTCTTTAATAGGTGGTTACCCACGGCGTGCATCAAGTGAGTTTTACCCAAGCCAACGCCACCATAAAGGAAGAGCGGGTTGTAACCGTGCTTGGGGTTGTCGGCGACCTGCCAGGCAGCCGCGCGGGCCAGCTGGTTGGATTTACCTTCGACAAAGTTCTCAAAGGTGAACGTGCGGTTCAGATAGCTGGTGTGCTTGAGCGCACCCTCTACCTGGACGGTGCGCTGTTCGGCACGAACCGGGGCCTGTTGTGAGCTGGCGCCGGCCATTGGGTCAAAGCTGTCGCGGGACGGCTCTTCATTTATAGGCGCGTTTTTCTGCGACGAGGATTTCGAAGGCGTCTGGGCGACCGGGGCTGGCGAGTTATTAACAGGTGCCGCAGCGGCCTGAGCCTGGGAGGCACTGGCAGCCAACGGTGCATTCGGCGCAGCACGAGGTGCCGAGCTACGTTTGCTGCCTATTAATAAGGAGAGCACCGGAGCAAGCCCGTTGCCATGTTCATCGAGCAATTCGAGAACGCGGCTCAGGTATTTCTCGTTGACCCAGTCGAGAACAAAACGATTGGGTGCGTAGACACGCAACTCGTCGCCTTCGGCTTCGACCTGTAGCGGACGGATCCAGGTGTTGAATTGCTGGGCAGGCAGCTCATCGCGCAAAAGCTCCACGCACTGCTGCCAAAGTTCCACTGACACGGATATCCCCTAAGTTGAAAGCCGGTGAGGCAAAAACAGCCGCCATTGTAGCGGCCAGCCGTCCACTTATCCACATGTAGGTTGCTCACAGGGCGCCAAGAATCAATGCCTTAACCGTAAAAAAGGCGACAAATGGTCTGTGCATAAGCTCTGTGGATAAGCGCCCCTAAGCTCGTTGTACAAGTGGGGTCGAAAGTCTGTGGGTAACTGGCCTGTGGATAACTAGCCATTCCACACACAGCTTATCCGATAGCGCAGCACAGGCAGAGCACCGTTTCTCCCCCGTGTTGTCATTCTCTGTACAGCCCGTAGAATATGGTCTCAAGGCAGTTATCCACAGAAGATGGGGTGCCTAGCTTTTATAAGCTTTACAGAAAAGCTTTAAATAACTTCCTTCTTTATTTTTATATCTATGGCATTGCTCGTCAAAGGCGAATCGCCCGGATTCGGTCCGCAGGCCTCCAGATATCTAATTAAAGGAAAAGCTGGTTGGAAATTGACCTAGAGGCTTGCTTTCTCTAGAATCGCCGGTCTCTTAAAACGGGGGCCATTCCGGCCCGTTGTGGACGAACCAGGTAACACGCCATGAAACGTACTTTCCAACCAAGCACCATCAAACGCGCCCGTACTCACGGCTTCCGTGCTCGCATGGCCACCAAGAACGGCCGTGCTGTCCTGTCGCGTCGCCGCGCCAAAGGTCGTGCGCGTCTGGCAGTTTGATAATCCGGTACTGGTGGTGAGTCAGGACTTCAGTCGGGAAAAGCGTCTGCTAACCCCCCGGCATTTCAAGGCAGTCTTTGACTCCCCCACCGGCAAGGTTCCGGGGAAAAATCTCCTGCTCCTTGCGCGTAACAACGATCTGGATCACCCCCGTCTCGGGTTGGTGATCGGCAAGAAGAGCGTAAAGCTCTCCGTTGAGCGCAATCGCCTCAAGCGTCTGATGCGCGAATCGTTTCGCCTCCACCAGGAGACTCTGGTTGGTTGGGATATTGTTATCGTCGCGCGCAAAGGCTTGGGGGACGTAGAAAACCCCGAATTGATTCAGCATTTCGGCAAGCTCTGGAAACGTTTGGCTCGTACCAACAAGCCAGCACCAGCTGTCAGCACCGAAACTGTAGGGGTAGACAGTACTGATGCGTAAACTGGCCCTCGTTCCGATCCAGTTTTACCGCTATGCCATTAGTCCCCTGATGGCAAACCACTGTCGTTTCTACCCCAGTTGTTCCTGCTACGCGTTGGAAGCCATAGAAAATCATGGCCTTCTGCGCGGTGGCTGGCTGACCTTTCGTCGTTTAGGTCGCTGTCATCCGTGGAATCCCGGTGGTTATGACCCGGTTCCGCCTATCCCTACCTCCCGTTCTTCTTCGATGGCCGAGTAATCATGGATATTAAACGCACGATCCTGATCGTCGCCCTGGCAATCGTGTCCTACTCTATGGTTCTTAAGTGGAACCAGGATTATGGCCAAGCTGCCCTGCCGACTCAGAATGTTGCTACCAATCAGTCGGCGCCGGCTATTCCGGATACGCCACTGGGTAACAATGCTGCCGCCAGTGCCGATGTACCCAGCGCGAATGCCGATACCAGTACCCCGGTAGAAACCCCGGTCGTCACCAATAAAGACCTCATCCATGTAAAAACGGATGTACTGGACCTGGCAATCGACCCACAGGGTGGTGATATCGCCCAGCTGAAGCTGCCGCTGTATCCACGTCGCCAAGACCATCCGGATGTTCCGTTCCAGCTGTTCGATAACGGTGGCGAACGTGTATATCTGGCGCAAAGTGGCCTGACCGGTACTGACGGTCCGGATGCTCGTGCTACCGGTCGTCCGGTTTATTCGACCGAACAGAAGACTTATCAACTGGCCGATGGCCAGAACCAGTTGAACGTCGACCTGAAATTCAGTCACGACGGCGTCAACTACATCAAGCGTTTCAGCTTCACCCGCGGTTTGTACGATCTGAAAGTCACTTACCTGATCGACAACGAAAGCGCGAAGCCGTGGACGGGCAACCTGTTTGCCCAGCTCAAGCGTGACAACAGCGCCGATCCTTCTTCCAGCACCGCCACCGGCACCGCGACGTACCTGGGCGCAGCCCTGTGGACAAGTAGCGAGCCGTACAAAAAAGTGTCGATGAAAGATATCGACAAGGGCGCGCTGAAAGAAACCGTTCAAGGTGGCTGGGTTGCCTGGTTGCAACACTACTTCGTGACCGCATGGATCCCGAACAAAGGTGATGCCAACCTGGTTCAAACCCGCAAAGACAGCCAAGGCAACTATATCATTGGCTTTACTGGCCCGACGTTGACCGTCGCTCCGGGTGCCAAGGCTGAAGCCAGCGCCACGTTGTACGCCGGTCCGAAGAGCCAGGCAGTCCTCAAAGAGTTATCCCCAGGTCTGGAACTGACTGTGGATTACGGCATTCTGTGGTTCATTGCCCAGCCGATTTTCTGGCTGCTGCAACATATCCACAGCATTGTGGGTAACTGGGGCTTCTCGATTATCCTGCTGACCATGCTGATCAAGGGGATCTTCTTCCCACTGTCGGCTGCCAGCTACAAGTCGATGGCGCGTATGCGTGCCGTGGCCCCGAAACTGGCCGCGCTGAAAGAACAACATGGCGATGACCGGCAGAAAATGTCCCAGGCCATGATGGAGCTGTACAAGAAAGAGAAGATCAACCCGTTGGGTGGATGCTTGCCGATTCTGGTGCAGATGCCGGTATTCCTGTCGCTGTACTGGGTACTCCTGGAAAGCGTGGAAATGCGCCAGGCTCCGTTCATGCTGTGGATAACTGACCTGTCGATCAAAGACCCGTTCTTTATCCTGCCGATCATCATGGGCGCGACCATGTTCATCCAGCAGCGTCTGAACCCGACTCCGCCGGACCCGATGCAGGCCAAGGTAATGAAAATGATGCCAATCATCTTCACCTTCTTCTTCCTGTGGTTCCCGGCTGGTCTGGTGCTGTACTGGGTGGTCAACAACTGCCTGTCGATCTCCCAACAGTGGTACATCACACGTAAAATCGAAGCGGCTACCAAAAAAGCCGAGGCGTAATTTACTCTGTGGATAACACCACTCAAGACGCCCCCTAGTGGGGCGTTTTGCTTTCTGTCACTTTTATCCGGGTACCCGCCATGAGCGCTCCTCGTGAAACCATCGCCGCTGTCGCCACCGCTCAAGGTCGTGGTGGTGTCGGTATCGTTCGTATTTCCGGGCCGCTCGCCAGCGTGGCGGCCCAGGCCATCAGCGGGCGGGAACTGAAGCCGAGGTATGCGCATTACGGGCCGTTTTTAGGTGCTGATGAAGAAGTGCTGGATGAAGGTATCGCCCTTTATTTCCCGGGGCCGAACTCCTTTACCGGCGAAGACGTCCTCGAGCTGCAAGGCCACGGCGGCCCGATCGTTCTGGACATGCTGCTGCAGCGTTGCCTGCAGTTGGGTTGCCGCCTGGCACGTCCGGGTGAATTCAGCGAACGCGCGTTCCTCAACGACAAACTCGACCTGGCCCAGGCCGAGGCGATTGCCGACCTGATCGAAGCCAGCTCTGCACAAGCTGCGCGCAATGCGTTGCGCTCGTTGCAGGGCGCGTTTTCCCTGCGTGTGCATAACCTCACCGAGCAATTGATCAGCTTGCGCATCTACGTGGAGGCCGCGATTGATTTCCCGGAGGAAGAAATCGACTTCCTTGCCGATGGCCATGTCCTGGCGATGCTGGATAAGGTTCGTGATGAGTTATCCACAGTGCTGCGCGAAGCCGGGCAAGGTGCCTTGCTGCGTGACGGTATGACCGTGGTGATTGCCGGCCGTCCCAACGCCGGCAAGTCGAGCCTGCTCAATGCCCTGGCCGGGCGAGAGGCCGCGATCGTCACCGAGATCGCCGGCACCACGCGGGATATCCTGCGCGAACATATCCACATCGATGGCATGCCCCTGCATGTGGTGGACACCGCTGGACTGCGTGACACCGATGACCAGGTGGAAAAGATCGGGGTGGAACGCGCGTTGAAGGCCATCACGGAAGCTGACCGCGTGTTGCTGGTGGTGGATGCCACCGCGCCAGAGGCTGCAGACCCGTTCGCACTGTGGCCGGAATTCCTCGAACAACGGCCGGACCCGGCCAAGGTCACGCTGATTCGCAACAAGGCTGACCTGACGGGCGAGGCAATTGCCCTGGAAGTCAGTGAAGATGGCCACGTGACAATCAGCTTGAGTGCCAAGGCTGCAGGAGAAGGGCTGGAACTGCTGCGCGATCATCTGAAAGCGTGCATGGGCTACGAGCAGACTTCGGAAAGCAGCTTCAGCGCTCGTCGCAGGCACCTGGAGGCAATGCGGCATGCCAGCGCCGCCCTCGAGCATGGCCGTGCGCAACTGACGCTGGCAGGAGCCGGTGAGCTGCTGGCTGAGGATTTACGCCAGGCGCAGCAGCTGTTGGGTGAGATCACCGGCGCATTCAGCTCCGATGATTTGTTGGGGCGGATCTTTTCAAGCTTCTGTATCGGGAAATAGGCGGTTATCCACAGCTGGCTGGTTACCAGTTGTAGGAAACAGTTCCGAGTAGCGTCCGGCTTTCACCCCAGTAGCAGCGGCCCGCATCGTTGCAGCCGGACACATACTCCTTGTCGAACAGGTTCTTCGCATTCACGTCTACCGACCAGTGCTGGTCAATCTGGTAACCAATGGCGGCATCTACCAACGTCACGCTTCCAGCATCCAGCTTCCCGTATAGAGAAGGCGCGGTGTAAGCGAAAGTGCTGTCGAAGTAGCGCACGCCGCCGCCGACGGACAAGCCCTTGAGCTGGCCATCAAGAAAGCGGTATTTGCCCCAGACCGAAGCCTGATTACGCGGAACACCGGTCATCTGGTGACCTTCCACGAGCGACGTTGCCGAATCCTTGGTAATCCGAGCATCGGTGTAGGTGTAGGCCGCAGCCACGTTCAAATTAGGTGTGAGGTTGCTGTTGACCTCCACTTCCACACCCTTGGCCCGGCTTTCGCCGACCTGGCGGTAGGTATTGGTCGTGGCGTCGAGGTACGTGTCGTCCTGCTTGCGCAAGTCATAGACCGACAACGTCATCGCCGTGTCCCAGCCGATCGGCTCGTACTTGAGGCCTACTTCGTATTGACTGCTGGTGATCGGGTCCAGCGGTGTGCCGGCATTGGAGATCTGCTGTACCGGAACGAACGCGGTCGAGTAGCTGACATATGGCGTCAGGCCATTGTCGAACTGGTACATGATCCCGCCCTGATAGGTGAACTTGCGGTCTTCAGAGCTGATGTTGCCGGCCTTGGCCACCTTGTCGCGAAAATCACTGTCGACCCAGTCCTGCCGCCCGCCGAGCAAGAATAACCAGTGGTCATACTTGCTCTGAAGCTGTGCATAAACACCTTTCATCTGCTGTTCGAGCAACGTGTTTTGCACCGCGAGAGGCGTCAATGGGTCCCTCAGGTACACCGGGTTATACACATTGATCGTGCCTGCAAATCCGGCATTCCAATCCTGGCTGAACGAGGTACGGTCATAGCTGGCACCGAACAGCACGGTATTTTCCAGCCCGCCTACCTGGAATTTGCCTTCCAACTGGTTATCCAGCGAGTAGACCATCGATTTGTTGTAGCGGTCGTAGGCATTCATGTTCAGCTGTGTGCCGAACCCCGCATTATTCAGGTTGCCTGGCCAGGTTTCATGGCGGGTGATTCGCGACTGCATGTAGCGCGAGTTCTGCCGAAGCTGCCAGTCATCATTGAAGCTGTGGCTGAACTCGTAGCCGGTGCTCCAGGTTTCCCGTTCGAAGGTGTTCCAATCCGGGTCACCGAGCATGGTGTGCTTTGAGAGCTTTCCGTTGGGGTTGGTCAGTAACGTGCCTGCTGCAGGTAGGCCAAGTTCAAGATTGGTGTGGTCTTTCTGGTAGTTGGCCAGCAGCGTCAGGGTGTTGTAGTCGTCGAAATTGAGGGTCAGGGACGGTGCGATATACAGGCGGTCATCGGGAACGTGATCGGTCTGGGTGTCGGACTTCCTGCCGAGCATCACCACCCGTCCAAGGATATTGCCGCTGTCGTCCAAGGGACCGGAGATATCCACACCCACCTGGCGCCGGTTATTAGAACCGTAGGTCAGCTGAACTTCGCCTTGTGGTGTAGCTGTCGGGTGTTTACTCACCAGGTTGACCAGGCCACCGGGTGCGTTTTCGCCGTAGAGCAGGGAAGAAGGGCCACGGAATATCTCCACCCGTTCCAGGCCATAAGGTTCGCTGGTGGTGTCATACCGGTTGCCTTGGACTCGCAAGCCATCGCGCAGCAGGCCGTAGCCATAATCCGTAGCGTTGAAACCGCGAATGAAGAACAAGTCACCGGCCAGCCCGTCGCCCGCAGCGAAGGGAGGGGCAAAGATTCCCGGCACATAGCCCAGCACTTCGGTGAGCGTCTGGGATTTTTGATCCTTGATGCGCTGGCCGGTCACCACCGACACCGAGCGCGGGGTTTCCGACAATGGTGTGCTGGTCTTGGTACCGATTCGGCTGTTTTGCGCCTTGTAACCTACGTCCCCGGCAATTTCCTGATTGAACCCAGTCTGTTGATAAGTGCTTACAGTAGTGGGGGCCAGCATGAGCTGTTCTCCGCTCGCGGCCGGCTGCAGCGCGTAGCTGCCGGGGCCTTGAACCGCCGCCTGCAATCCCGAGTTTTGCAGCAATAACGCAAACCCTTGCTCCACCGAGTAGTCACCCTCCAGCCCAGGACTTTGCAGGCGCGCCGTCTGCTGCGGCGAGAATGACAGAATCACATTGGCCTTCGACGCGAATTGGCTCAAGGCATTGTCGAGTGGCCCGGAGGCGATCACGTAATGTTGCACTGGGCTGGCAGCAATGGCCCCAGTGCATAGCAAGGTGCTGGCAGTCGCGGCCGTGGCCAGCAGCAAGCCATACGTGATGCCGTGATGGGAGAGACGCTGGCGAAGTTTTGTAGGAAGGCGCATGTGTGAGTAAGCCCTGAAGGTAGCATCGTGATTACCTGTAGGGCCGCGCCAGGTAAAAAAAAGATAACCCCCGCTGAGAGTATTTTTTCAGTATCAAGCTGTAAGCGTGACGGAGACCCAATAGCGCGTGAAATACTTCACGTGGATCGGCAGCGTGACCTGCAGGTTGGCCAATACGGCGTCGGTGGAATCCAGACGGAAAGTGCCGGACACCCGCAGCCGCGCTGATGCGGCATCGCACTGCATAACGCCCGGCCGATAGCGCGCCAGTTCGTCGATGACATCCCCCAGTCGCGCATCCAGAACGATCAGTTGGCCGTCGACCCATGCGGCTTGGTTCCCGCGATAGATATGGCTGGGGCCTACATCTTGCGTGCCGAAGTCGACACTTTCACCAGGTCCGAGCACTCGGCTATGGGCCGGCTGGTCGACGGGTTGCACGCTGACCCGGTCTTCCAGCACACCAACCCGCGTCGACCCTTGCAGTTGGCGAACAGTGAACCGCGTACCCAAGGCTTGAACACGACCCTCATGGGTTTCGACATAAAACGGTGTTTGCCGGCCCGACTTTCCGGTGTGGATAAGTACTTCCCCCTCACGCAAACGGACCAGTCGCTGCTGCCCATCGAAAAGTACGTCGATAGCCGTGTTCGTATTGAGGTCAATTTGAGTGCCGTCGGCCAACCCGATTCGACGTCGTTCGCCGACCTTGGTCCGATAGTCAGCCCAGAGGTTGCCCAGGGACGTGTGTTGTTGAACGTTCCACCCCAAGTACCCGGCGGCACCGAGCATCAGCATCAGCTTGAGCACTTGCCGCCGTTGTTGACTGGCCGAGAGCGCACGACGGGTGAAGTCCTTGGGTAGCGCACCGAGGCCACGTTGCAACTGCTCCATCTGGTTCCAGGCCGCCTGATGGGAGGGATCGCCGTTGAGCCATTGCTGCCAGGCACTTTGTTGCGCGGGTGTCGGTGGCTGCGATTGAAATTGCACGTACCAACTGGCGGCGGCTTCGAACGTCTTGCGATCCGGGGCAGCCATTACATGCCCGCCATGATCAAGGCGCATTCAGTCAGGGCCCGAACCATATGTTTCTTGACGGTGGTCAGCGAGACACGCAACTGATCGGCGATCTGTTGATAAGTCAGGCCTTCGACCTGGGACAGCATGAAAATTCGCCTGGCCCGCTCCCCCAGCCCACACAAGGCTTTATCCACAGCAACGAGGGTTTCAATGATGATGGCCTTGTCTTCTTCACTGATTGCGATCGCTTCGGGCCGGTCTGCCAGGGTTTGCAGATAGGCCTGCTCAATGGCGCGGCGGCGATAGCGATCAATCACCAGTCCCCGGGCAACTGTGGCCAGATAGTCCCTGGGCTCGAGGATCTGCGTCGCATTGCGGCCGCCCAGGATCCGCACGAACGTATCGTGTGCCACGTCAGCTGCATCGCAGGCGTTATGCAACTTTCCCTTGAGCCAGCTGTGCAACCACGAATGGTGCTGCTCATAGATGTGTTGGACTGCAACGGTATGCGAAGGAAGGGCCATGAGAGGTGACGAGGCAGGTTAATGATAATAACTATTATTAACTGCCGTGACGCTTTCTCACAATAGGCGTTCCATCAACCCGTTTCACAAATGCAAATGAACTGTTTCCTGCCTGACCGAGGATTTTCGGAGCCTGAAACTTATCGGGATCCGTATTTTCTGTGGATTAAGCCCTGTGAATAACCGCCCCTGTGCCCAGTTGATAATCAGGCTTGAAACCTGAGTAAAAACCCCTCTGTGGATAACCACCCGTTTAATCCACAGGCTTAAAGCACTTATCCAAGGGCCTCATTGGCACCTAACCACAGACTTTTGAATCTCTGTACATAAAGTAAATAAAGGCCTGTAGAGATTTATCCACAGAAACATGCCTCAGTAGAAATAAACATAAAAACAAAGATTTAATAAATTTCTCTCTTTTAATTTCTATTGTTCGTGATTCATCCACAGCTGGTTAAATTTTGTGCAAAGGGTTCTTTAGGAAGGGCGAAGTCCCTATACTTGCCGACTCGTTCGAAAACCTGATCTCGAACGCTCATTCCTAATTACCTACAGAAGCAGGCACGAGGTGCGTGGTGGATTTCCCTTCCCGTTTTGAAGTGATCGTCATCGGCGGCGGTCATGCCGGTACCGAGGCAGCACTGGCGTCAGCACGCATGGGGGCAAAAACCCTGTTGCTGACGCATAACGTGGAAACCCTCGGCGCCATGAGCTGCAACCCCGCGATTGGCGGGATTGGCAAAAGCCATCTGGTCAAGGAAATCGATGCCCTCGGCGGCGCGATGGCCATGGCTACCGACAAAGGTGGTATTCAATTTCGCGTACTGAACAGTCGCAAAGGCCCGGCCGTACGAGCCACACGTGCTCAAGCCGACCGCATCCTGTACAAGGCCGCTGTCCGCGAAACCCTGGAAAACCAGCCGAACCTGTGGATATTTCAACAGGCAGCCGATGACCTGATCGTCGAACAAGACCAGGTACGCGGTGTCGTCACGCAAATGGGCCTGCGTTTCTTCGCAGAATCCGTGGTGTTGACCACCGGTACCTTCCTCGGCGGACTTATCCACATCGGTATGCAGAACTATTCCGGTGGCCGCGCCGGTGATCCACCGTCAATCGCCTTGGCTCAGCGCCTTCGCGAACTGCCACTGCGTGTTGGTCGCCTGAAAACCGGCACGCCGCCGCGAATTGATGGCCGGTCTGTGGATTTCTCGGTGATGACCGAGCAAGCCGGCGATACACCGATTCCGGTGATGTCGTTCATGGGCTCCAAGGAACAGCATCCGAAGCAGGTCAGTTGCTGGATTACCCATACCAACGCCCGCACCCACGAAATCATTGCTGCGAACCTCGACCGTTCGCCGATGTATTCCGGGGTGATCGAAGGTATTGGCCCGCGCTACTGCCCGTCGATCGAAGACAAGATCCACCGCTTTGCCGACAAGGAAAGCCACCAGGTTTTTATCGAACCGGAAGGTCTGACTACCCACGAGCTGTACCCGAACGGGATTTCAACTTCCTTGCCGTTCGACGTGCAAATCCAGATCGTGCAGTCGATTCGCGGTATGGAAAATGCGCACATCGTGCGTCCTGGCTACGCCATCGAGTACGACTACTTCGACCCGCGTGACCTGAAATACAGCCTGGAAACCAAGGTCATCGGCGGTTTGTTCTTTGCAGGGCAAATCAACGGCACCACCGGTTACGAAGAAGCCGGCGCCCAGGGTTTGCTGGCCGGAACCAACGCGGCACTGCGTGCACAGGGCAAAGACAGCTGGTGCCCGCGTCGCGATGAGGCGTACATCGGTGTGTTGGTCGACGACCTGATCACCCTCGGAACCCAGGAACCGTACCGGATGTTTACGTCCCGGGCCGAATACCGCCTGATCCTGCGGGAAGACAACGCCGACCTGCGCTTGACCGAAAAAGGTCGCGAATTGGGCCTGGTCGACGACGTGCGTTGGGCGGCCTTCTGCAAAAAACGCGAAAGTATCGAGTTGGAAGAGCAACGCCTGAAAAGTACTTGGGTTCGCCCGGGCACCGAGCAAGGCGACGCGATTGCCGAAAAATTCGGCACGCCGCTGACTCACGAATACAACTTGCTGAACCTGCTGTCCCGGCCGGAAATCGACTACGCTGGTCTGATCTCGGTCACCGGCGGTGGCGCAGAAGATCCACAGGTTGCCGAGCAGGTCGAAATCAAGACCAAATACGCCGGTTACATTGACCGTCAGCAGGATGAGATCGCTCGTCTGCGGGCCAGCGAAGACACCAAGCTGCCTGTGGATATCGATTACACAAACATTTCCGGGCTGTCGAAAGAGATCCAAGGCAAGCTTGGGATAACTCGACCGGAGACCCTGGGCCAGGCGTCCCGTATTCCGGGCGTCACGCCGGCAGCCATTTCGCTGTTGATGATTCATTTGAAAAAACGCGGCGCGGGCCGTCAGTTGGAGCAAAGCGCTTGAGTTCGTTGGTCACCTCGCAACACGCCGAAGAGTTATCCACAGGTGCTCGCCAGCTTGGCGTCAACCTGACCGAAGCCCAGCACGAGTTGCTGCTGGGTTATCTGGCCCTGTTGATCAAATGGAATAAGGCTTACAACCTCACTGCGGTGCGTGACCCGGACGAAATGGTCTCCCGCCATCTGCTCGACAGTCTCAGTGTGATGCCGTTTATCGAAAACGGCCGCTGGCTCGACGTTGGCAGCGGCGGCGGCATGCCCGGCATCCCGCTGGCGATCCTGTTTCCGGAGTCGCAAGTGACCTGCCTGGACAGCAACGGCAAGAAAACCCGCTTCCTGACCCAGGTCAAACTCGAACTCAAGCTGGATAACCTGCAAGTTATCCACAGTCGCGTCGAAGCCTTTACGCCTGAACAGCCTTTCAACGGAATTGTTTCCCGGGCGTTCAGCAGCATGGAGAACTTCAGCAACTGGACCCGCCACCTCGGCGACCGCGATACCCGTTGGCTGGCAATGAAGGGCGTTCATCCAAGCGACGAGCTGTTAGCATTGCCGGCAGACTTCCACCTCGATAGCGAACACGCCTTGGCCGTACCCGGTTGCCAAGGCCAACGCCATCTGCTGATACTGCGCCGCACGGCATGATTGGGAACACAAGCAAGAATGGCTAAGGTATTCGCGATAGCGAACCAGAAAGGTGGCGTGGGCAAAACCACCACCTGCATCAACCTCGCAGCATCCCTGGTCGCTACCAAGCGTCGGGTGCTGTTGATCGATCTCGATCCACAGGGCAACGCCACCATGGGTAGCGGTGTGGATAAACACGGCCTGGAAAACTCGGTCTACGACTTGCTGATTGGCGAGTGCGACCTGGCCCAGGCCATGCACTTCTCCGAGCACGGCGGTTATCAACTGCTGCCTGCCAACCGCGATTTGACCGCGGCGGAAGTGGTGCTGCTGGAAATGCAGATGAAAGAAAGCCGTCTGCGCAGCGCTCTGGCGCCGATTCGCGAGAATTACGACTACATTTTGATCGACTGCCCGCCGTCGCTGTCGATGCTGACGTTGAACGCACTGGTTGCGGCCGACGGGGTGATTATCCCCATGCAGTGCGAGTACTTCGCGCTCGAAGGCTTGAGCGACCTTGTGGATAACATCAAGCGTATCGCCGAGTTGCTCAACCCGAACCTGCAAATCGAAGGCCTGCTGCGGACCATGTATGACCCGCGCCTGAGCCTGATGAACGATGTGTCGGCACAGCTCAAGGAACACTTCGGCGATCAGCTCTACGACACCGTGATTCCACGCAACATCCGCCTGGCCGAAGCGCCAAGCTATGGCATGCCCGCGCTGGCGTACGACAAGTCTTCCCGCGGCGCCATTGCCTATCTGGCGCTGGCCGGCGAGATGGTTCGCCGTCAACGCCGCAATTCACGCACCGCTGCAGCCCAGCCAACTTAAGGAATCCCCATGGCCGTCAAGAAACGAGGTCTCGGACGTGGACTGGATGCACTGCTGAGTGGTCCGACTGTCACTTCGCTTGAAGAACAGGCAGTGCAGGCCGACGAGCGCGAGCTGCAGCACCTGCCGCTGGACCTGATCCAGCGCGGCAAATACCAGCCGCGCCGGGACATGGACCCGCAGGCGCTGGAGGAATTGGCGAATTCGATCAAGGCCCAGGGCGTGATGCAGCCGATCGTGGTGCGCCCGATTGGTGCAGGCCGCTTTGAAATCATCGCCGGCGAGCGCCGCTGGCGCGCCAGCCAGCAGGCCGGCAAGGAAACCATTCCGGCAATGGTGCGCGATGTGCCGGATGAAACCGCCATCGCCATGGCGTTGATCGAGAACATCCAGCGTGAAGACCTCAATCCGATCGAGGAAGCGATCGCCCTGCAGCGTTTGCAGCAGGAATTCAAACTGACTCAGCAGGAAGTCGCGGATGCGGTGGGCAAGTCCCGGGTTACCGTGTCCAACCTGTTGCGCCTGATCGCGCTGCCGGAAGTCATCAAAACCATGCTTTCCCATGGCGACCTGGAAATGGGTCATGCCCGTGCTTTGCTCGGTTTGCCGGAAAATCAACAGGTTGAGGGGGCGCGACACGTTGTCGCACGAGGCCTCACCGTTCGTCAGACCGAGGCCCTGGTTCGCCAGTGGCTCAGTGGCAAACCTGCACCGGTCGAAACCGCCAAACCTGATCCGGATATTGCACGCCTGGAGCAGCGCCTGGCCGAACGCCTAGGCTCTGCGGTGCAAATTCGTCATGGCAAGAAAGGCAAAGGGCAATTGGTCATCGGATATAACTCATTGGATGAGCTTCAGGGCGTCCTTGCCCACATCCGCTGAAACAATTGCTTCTGTAGCGCGCAGTCGGAAATCACTACCCGGCAGTTGAATAGGGGCAGAACCGCCCCTATACTCTGCGCGCATTTTGTCGGCACAAATTATGCCAAGTTATTGATTTCCGGCAGCCGACCATTGAGGAGCAAGAGTGATGGAAACCCGCACGCCAAACACGTTGCCGTTCCATCGCTTGGCCGTTTTCCCGGTTTTAGTGGCTCAATTTGTCATTTTACTGATCGCCTCTTTGGCGCTCTGGTATTGGTATGGAGTCGTAGCCGGATACTCGGGACTCTGCGGAGGCCTGATAGCCTTGCTGCCCAATATGTATTTTGCTCACAGGGCCTTTCGGTTTTCCGGCGCCCGAGCAGCCCAGGCTATCGTCCGGTCTTTTTATGCCGGCGAAGCGGGGAAATTGATTTTGACGGCAGTGCTGTTTGCACTGACCTTTGCAGGTGTGAAGCCATTGGCGCCGCTGGCTGTATTCGGCGTCTTCGTGTTGACCCAACTGGTCAGCTGGTTCGCTCCCCTGCTAATGAAAACAAGACTTTCGAAACCTTAGGGCGTTTGAGGCAACCATGGCAGAAACAACCGCTTCGGGCTATATCCAGCACCACTTGCAGAACCTGACCTTCGGTCAGCTTCCCAACGGCGGCTGGGGCTTTGCCCACTCCGCAGCAGAAGCCAAAGAAATGGGCTTCTGGGCATTCCACCTGGATACTCTGGGCTGGTCTGTCGCATTGGGCCTGATCTTCGTCCTGATTTTCCGCATGGCGGCAAAGAAGGCGACTTCCGGTCAGCCAGGTGCTTTGCAGAACTTCGTTGAAGTATTGGTCGAATTCGTCGATGGCAGCGTGCGGGACAGCTTCCATGGTCGTAGCGCGGTGATTGCACCGTTGGCACTGACCATCTTCGTCTGGGTGTTCCTGATGAACGCCGTCGACCTGATCCCGGTCGACTGGATTCCTCAGCTGGCCATCCTGATCTCCGGCGATCACCACATTCCATTCCGTGCGGTTTCGACCACGGACCCTAACGCCACCCTGGGCATGGCCCTGTCGGTGTTCGCGTTGATCATTTTCTACAGCATCAAGATCAAGGGCATCGGCGGCTTCATCGGCGAACTGACCCTGCACCCGTTCGGCAGCAAGAACATCTTCGTTCAAGCGCTGCTGATCCCGGTGAACTTCCTGCTGGAGTTCGTGACCCTGGTCGCCAAGCCGATTTCCCTGGCCCTGCGACTGTTCGGCAACATGTATGCCGGCGAGCTGGTGTTCATTCTGATCGCTGTGATGTTCGGCAGTGGTCTGCTCTGGCTTAGCGGCCTGGGCATTGTTCTGCAGTGGGCGTGGGCTGTGTTCCACATCCTGATCATCACCCTGCAGGCGTTTATCTTCATGATGCTGACCATCGTCTACCTGTCGATGGCGCACGAAGAGAACCATTAAGACCAGTCTCGACTAGTCTGATGTCCCTCCCGGTCAAACGGGAGGGTAGCCCTGAAGGGCTATGAAACGATTTGTTTTACCGCTTTAAAATCTAAAAAACCTAAACCATACGACGTAAAAGTCGGGAGGAAAGATGGAAACTGTAGTTGGTCTAACCGCTATCGCTGTTGCACTGTTGATCGGCCTGGGCGCCCTGGGTACTGCCATTGGTTTCGGCCTGCTGGGCGGCAAGTTCCTGGAAGGCGCAGCGCGTCAGCCAGAAATGGTTCCAATGCTGCAAGTTAAAATGTTCATCGTCGCCGGCCTGCTCGACGCCGTGACCATGATCGGTGTTGGTATCGCTCTGTTCTTCACCTTCGCGAACCCCTTCGTTGGTCAACTCGCCGGTTAATCACTCGTTTTTTCGAGTGATTGGTGTGTTGTGCAACGAACGAGCGAGGTATTGGCGTGAACATTAATGCAACCATTATTGGTCAGTCCTTAGCGTTCTTGATTTTTGTAGTTTTCTGCATGAAGTTCGTATGGCCTCCGGTCATCGCGGCTTTGCACGAACGTCAGAAGAAGATCGCAGACGGACTGGACGCTGCCGCACGAGCAGCTCGCGACCTGGAGTTGGCCCAAGATAAAGCGGGTCAACAACTGCGCGAAGCGAAAGCTCAGGCAGCTGAAATCATTGAGCAAGCCAAGAAACGCGGTAACCAGATCGTTGAAGAGGCTGTTGAAAAAGCCCGTATCGACGCTGACCGTGTGAAGGTTCAGGCTCAAGCCGAGATCGAGCAGGAACTGAACGGTGTCAAAGATGCGCTGCGTGCCCAACTGGGTGCTCTGGCCGTCGGCGGTGCTGAGAAGATCCTGGGTGCCACAATCGATCAAAACGCGCACGCGGAGCTGGTAAACAAACTGGCTGCTGAAATTTAAGCGAGGGCGATCATGGCAGAATTGACCACGTTGGCCCGACCTTACGCTAAGGCAGCCTTCGAGCACGCCCAGGCCCACCAGCAGCTGGCCTCTTGGTCAGCCATGCTCGGCCTGGCTGCAGCAGTGTCGCAAGACGACACCATGCAGCGCGTGCTCAAGGCCCCGCGACTGACGAGCGCAGACAAGGCCGCCACGTTTATTGACGTGTGCGGCGACAAGTTTGATGTAAAAGTGCAGAACTTCATCCACGTCGTTGCCGAAAACGACCGTCTCCCGCTTCTGCCGGAGATCGCCGCTCTGTTTGACCTGTACAAGGCCGAACAAGAGAAATCGGTAGATGTTGAAGTGACCAGTGCTTTTGCATTGAACCAAGAACAGCAAGACAAACTCGCCAAGGTTCTCAGTGCACGACTCGACCGGGAAGTGCGCCTGCAAGTTGCGGAGGATGCCACCCTGATTGGTGGTGTCATCATTCGCGCCGGCGACCTGGTTATCGATGGCTCGATTCGCGGCAAACTCGCGAATCTTGCCGAAGCATTGAAATCTTGAGTTTGAAGGGGCAGCAGAGCAATGCAGCAACTCAATCCTTCCGAAATAAGTGAAATTATCAAGGGCCGCATCGACAAGCTCGATGTGACCTCCCAAGCCCGTAACGAAGGCACTGTCGTCAGCGTATCTGACGGCATCGTGCGGATTCACGGTCTGGCCGACGTAATGTACGGCGAGATGATCGAGTTTCCGGGCGGCGTCTACGGTATGGCCCTCAACCTGGAGCAAGACTCTGTAGGTGCCGTTGTATTGGGCTCCTACCAGACTCTTGCCGAAGGCATGAGCGCCAAGTGCACAGGCCGCATCCTGGAAGTTCCGGTTGGTAAGGAACTGCTGGGTCGCGTTGTCGACGCACTGGGTAACCCAGTTGACGGCAAAGGTCCGCTGAACAACACCGAGACCGATGCGGTCGAGAAAGTTGCTCCAGGCGTGATCTGGCGTAAGTCGGTAGACCAGCCTGTACAGACTGGCTACAAGGCTGTCGATGCCATGATTCCTGTCGGCCGTGGCCAGCGTGAGCTGATCATCGGTGACCGTCAGATCGGTAAAACCGCTCTGGCGATCGACGCGATCATCAACCAGAAAGACAGCGGGATTTTCTGCGTCTACGTAGCCATCGGTCAGAAACAATCGACCATCGCCAACGTGGTTCGCAAGCTGGAAGAAAACGGCGCCCTGGCTAACACCATCGTCGTGGCCGCCAGTGCTTCGGAATCCGCTGCACTTCAGTTCCTGGCACCGTACTCCGGTTGCACCATGGGCGAATACTTCCGCGACCGCGGTGAAGACGCGCTGATCGTTTATGACGATCTGTCCAAGCAAGCAGTGGCTTACCGCCAGATTTCCCTGCTGCTGCGCCGTCCACCAGGCCGTGAAGCTTACCCAGGCGACGTGTTCTATCTCCACTCCCGTCTGCTGGAGCGCGCATCCCGCGTTTCGGAAGAATACGTAGAGAAGTTCACCAACGGCGCAGTGACCGGCAAAACCGGTTCCCTGACCGCACTGCCGATCATCGAAACCCAGGCTGGCGACGTTTCCGCGTTCGTTCCGACCAACGTGATTTCCATCACCGACGGTCAGATCTTCCTGGAATCGGCCATGTTCAACTCCGGGATCCGTCCTGCAGTGAACGCCGGTGTTTCGGTATCCCGTGTGGGTGGTGCCGCTCAGACCAAGATCATCAAGAAGCTCTCCGGTGGTATCCGTACCGCTCTGGCTCAGTACCGTGAACTGGCGGCATTCGCCCAGTTCGCTTCTGACCTGGACGAAGCGACCCGTAAGCAACTTGAGCATGGTCAGCGCGTTACCGAGCTGATGAAGCAGAAGCAATACGCACCAATGTCGATCGCTGACATGGCGCTGTCGCTGTATGCCGCTGAGCGTGGGTTCCTGACCGACGTTGAAATCACCAAGGTCGGCAGCTTCGAACAAGCGCTGATTGCTTACTTCAACCGCGATCACGCCGAATTGATGGCGAAGATCAACGTGAAGGGTGACTTCAATGACGACATCGACGCTGGCATCAAAGCCGGTATCGAGAAGTTCAAGGCCACCCAAACCTGGTAAGCCGCAGCGGGGGCCGCGAGGCTCCCGCTTGCTAACCTGATAGGTGTTACATGGCAGGCGCAAAAGAGATTCGCAGTAAGATTGCGAGCATCAAAAGCACGCAAAAGATCACCAGCGCCATGGAAAAAGTGGCGGTCAGCAAAATGCGCAAGGCACAAATGCGCATGGCTGCTAGCCGTCCCTACGCGGAGCGTATCCGCCAGGTTATTGGTCATCTGGCCAACGCCAACCCGGAATATCGCCACCCGTTCATGATCGATCGCGAAGTAAAGCGCGTCGGTTATGTCGTGGTGAGCAGTGACCGTGGTTTGTGCGGTGGTTTGAATACCAACCTGTTCAAGGCCCTGGTCAAGGACATGGCGGTAAACCGCGAAAAAGGCGTCGAGATCGATCTGTGTGTGGTCGGTAGCAAGGGTGCGGCCTTTTTCCGCAACTTCGGCGGTAACGTCGTTGCAGCTATCAGCCACCTGGGTGAAGAACCGTCGATCAATGATTTGATCGGCAGCGTCAAGGTGATGCTGGATGCATACCTGGAAGGCCGGATTGACCGCCTCTCCGTGGTATCCAACAAGTTCATCAACACCATGACGCAACAGCCTACTGTGGAGCAGTTGATTCCATTGGTGGCCGCCCCGGAACAAGAACTCAAGCACCACTGGGACTACCTCTACGAACCAGACGCCAAAGAGCTGCTTGACGGCTTGATGGTGCGCTACGTGGAGTCGCAGGTGTACCAGGCGGTGGTCGAGAACAACGCGGCTGAACAAGCTGCGCGGATGATCGCGATGAAGAACGCTACCGACAACGCCGGTGATTTGATCAGCGATTTGCAGCTGATCTACAACAAGGCGCGTCAGGCTGCGATCACCCAAGAGATCTCGGAAATCGTCGGCGGCGCTGCCGCGGTTTAACGGTTCAAATATTCAGAGGATCCAGCTATGAGTAGCGGACGTATCGTTCAAATCATCGGCGCCGTTATCGACGTGGAATTCCCACGCGACAGCGTACCGAGCATCTACAACGCTTTGAAAGTCAAAAGCGATGCAGGCACCACCCTGGAAGTTCAGCAGCAGCTGGGCGACGGCGTGGTTCGTACCATTGCAATGGGTTCCACCGAAGGCTTGAAGCGCGGTCTGGAAGTCACTGACTCTGGCGCAGCCATCTCCGTACCGGTCGGTAAAGCGACCCTGGGCCGGATCATGGACGTCCTCGGTAACCCGATCGACGAAGCCGGTCCAATCGACACCGAAGAGCGCTGGGGCATTCACCGTCCTGCGCCTTCCTTCGCGGAACAAGCAGGCGGCAACGACCTGCTGGAAACCGGCATCAAGGTTATCGACTTGGTTTGCCCGTTCGCCAAGGGCGGTAAAGTCGGTCTGTTCGGTGGTGCCGGTGTAGGCAAAACCGTAAACATGATGGAACTGATCCGTAACATCGCCATCGAGCACAGCGGTTATTCCGTGTTCGCCGGTGTGGGTGAGCGTACTCGTGAGGGTAACGACTTCTACCACGAGATGAAGGATTCCAACGTTCTGGACAAAGTGGCACTGGTTTACGGTCAGATGAACGAGCCGCCGGGTAACCGTCTGCGCGTAGCACTGACCGGCCTGACCATGGCCGAGAAGTTCCGTGACGAAGGTAACGACGTTCTGCTGTTCGTCGACAACATCTACCGTTACACCCTGGCCGGTACTGAAGTATCCGCACTGCTGGGCCGTATGCCTTCCGCAGTAGGTTACCAGCCGACCCTGGCCGAAGAGATGGGTACTCTGCAAGAGCGTATCACTTCGACCAAAAACGGTTCGATCACCTCGATCCAAGCGGTATACGTACCTGCGGATGACTTGACTGACCCGTCGCCAGCGACCACGTTCGCCCACTTGGACGCCACCGTCGTACTGTCCCGTGACATCGCCTCCCTGGGTATCTACCCAGCGGTCGATCCACTGGACTCGACTTCGCGCCAGCTGGACCCGAACGTCATCGGCCAGGAACACTACGACACCGCTCGCGGCGTCCAGTACGTTCTGCAGCGTTACAAAGAACTGAAGGACATCATTGCGATCCTGGGTATGGACGAGCTGTCGGAAACCGACAAGCAGTTGGTATCCCGCGCTCGTAAGATCCAGCGCTTCTTGTCGCAGCCGTTCTTCGTGGCTGAAGTCTTCACCGGTGCCTCGGGTAAATACGTTTCCCTGAAAGACACCATTGCTGGCTTCAAAGGCATCCTCAACGGTGACTACGACCACCTGCCAGAACAAGCGTTCTACATGGTCGGCGGCATCGAAGAAGCGATCGAGAAAGCCAAGAAACTGTAATTCCGGCGCCCGGTAACGGGCGCTAATCAGGTTGAGGCAAGCAGATGGCTATGACATTCCATTGCGATATCGTCAGCGCGGAAGGCGAAATCTTCTCCGGTCAGATCGAGAGTGTGATTGCACACGGCGAACTGGGCGACCTGGGTATTAACTTTGGCCACGCGCCATTGATTACATCCTTGAAGCCTGGTCCGATCACTCTGACCAAGCTGGGCGGGGAACGGGAGGTGTTTTACATCTCCGGTGGTTTCCTCGAGGTTCAGCCGAACATGGTCAAGGTACTTGCCGACACCGTGCAACGTGCTGCCGACCTGGATGAAGCCTCCGCTCAGGAAGCCGTCAAGGCTGCCGAGAAGGCCCTGAACGAAAAAGGCGCAGATTTCGACTACGGTTCTGCTGCTGCACGTCTGGCCGAGGCCGCAGCTCAGCTGCGCACCGTCCAGCAGATCCGCAAGAAGTTTGGCGGCTAAGCCGTCAAACCTCATGCGTGATTGATTAAAAAGGGTAGCCTCGGCTACCCTTTTTCTTTTTTTGCAAAACACTTCTTTGGTCTGAAGTCTGACCGCCCAGGATTGGTAGCCATTCATGTCTCTCGAAATCGTAATTCTTGCCGCAGGCCAGGGCACCCGCATGCGTTCGGCCCTGCCCAAGGTGCTGCACCCGGTTGCCGGCAACTCCATGCTTGGCCATGTTATCCACAGCGCCCGGCAGCTGGATCCACAGCGCATTCATGTGGTGATCGGCCACGGTGCCGATGTGGTGCGTGAGCGGCTGGCGGCGGATGACCTGAATTTCGTATTGCAGGACGAGCAATTGGGTACCGGCCATGCCACCGCGCAGGCCGTGCCGTTCATCAAGGCCGACACCGTGCTGATCCTCTACGGTGACGTGCCGCTGATCGAAGTGGAAACCTTGCAGCGCCTGCTCAAGCACGTGGTGCCAGGCCAGATGGGCTTGCTCACTGTCGAGTTGGACGACCCGACCGGCTACGGTCGCATCGTGCGCAACGCTGACGGCAAGGTCGCCGCCATCGTCGAGCATAAAGACGCCAGCGAAGCCCAGCGCGCCATCACTGAAGGCAACACCGGCATCCTCGCTGTGCCGGCTGACCGCCTGGCTGACTGGATGAGCCGCTTGTCCAACAACAACGCCCAGGGCGAGTACTACCTGACCGACGTCATCGAGATGGCCGTCAGCGATGGCCTGGTGGTCGCCACCGAACAGCCCCACGACCCGATGGAAGTGCAGGGCGCCAACGACCGCAAGCAACTGGCGGAGCTGGAGCGTCACTACCAACTGCGTGAAGGCCGCCGCCTGATGGCGCTGGGCGTGACGCTGCGTGATCCGGCACGTTTCGATGTGCGGGGTGACGTCACCGTTGGCCGCGACGTGCTGATCGATATCAACGTGATCCTCGAAGGCCGCGTGGTCATTGAAGACGACGTGGTGATCGGGCCGAACTGCGTGATCAAGGACAGCACCCTGCGCAAGGGTGTGGTGATCAAGGCCAACAGCCATATCGACGGTGCGGTGATGGGCGAGGGCAGCGATGCCGGCCCGTTCGCGCGTTTGCGTCCGGGCAGCGTGTTGGGAGCCAGGGCCCACGTGGGTAACTTTGTCGAACTGAAAAACGCCCGGATGGGTGACGACGCCAAGGCCGGCCATCTGGCTTACCTCGGTGATGCAGTGATCGGTGCCCGCAGCAATATCGGCGCAGGCGCCATCACCTGCAATTACGACGGCGCCAACAAGTACCAGACGACCATTGGCGAAGACGTGTTTATCGGCTCCAACAACTCGCTGATCGCCCCCGTCACTATCGGTGATGGTTCAAACACCGCCGCAGGTTCCACCATCAACCAGGATGTGGATAAGTCCCAGTTGGCCGTCGCCCGCGCCCGCCAGCGCAACATCGACGGCTGGAAACGCCCGGTCAAAATCAAGAAGACCTGAGTTATCCACAACCCTGAAACACTGCGGTACTTATGTGGGAGCGGGCTTGCTCGCGAAGGCGGTCTTTCGGTTGATACATGCGCCGACTGACACACCGCCTTCGCGAGCAAGCCCGCTCCCACATTTTTATCTGTGTTGATTCAAAAAACTCAGTCGCATGCTTGACCATTTTGAATGAATAGGTTTTGATTGCCTTCGTTATCTTTCGAAACGAAACTTATCATCACCATGTCGAAACGAAATACACCCCAACGTCGCCACAACATCCTTGCCATGCTCACCGAGCAAGGTGAAGTCAGCGTGGACGAATTGGCCAAGCGTTTCGAAACCTCGGAAGTCACCATCCGCAAGGACCTGGCGGCCCTCGAAAGTAACGGTCTGTTGCTGCGTCGCTACGGTGGCGCCATCACCATGCCTCAGGAACTGGTCGGTGATCCGGCACAGCCCATTTCGGCCTACAAGCGCGCCATCGCCCGTGCGGCCGTCCGGCGTTTGCGGGAACACGCGCGCATCATCATCGACAGCGGCAGCACCACCGCCGCCATGATCCCCGAATTGGGCCACCAGCCCGGCCTGGTGGTGATGACCAACTCCCTGCACGTTGCCAGCGCCTTGAGCGACCTGGAACACGAGCCGGTATTGTTGATGACCGGCGGCACCTGGGACCCGCATTCGGACTCGTTCCAGGGTCAGGTCGCCGAACAGGTACTGCGTTCCTACGATTTCGACCAGCTCTTTATTGGTGCCGATGGCATCGACCTGGAGCGCGGCACCACCACCTTCAACGAATTACTGGGGCTGAGCCGCGTCATGGCCGAAGTCGCCCGCGAAGTGGTGGTGATGGTCGAGTCCGACAAGATTGGCCGCAAGATCCCCAACCTGGAACTGCCCTGGAGCAGCGTCCATACCCTTATTACCGATGATCGCCTGCCACTTGAGGCCCGCGACCAGATTCAAGCCCGCGGCATCACGCTGATTTGCGCGGCAGTCATCTAGGAGAGAAACCATGTGTGGAATTGTTGGCGCAGTCGCTGAACGAAACGTCACTGCCATTTTGCTCGAAGGCCTCAAACGCCTGGAATACCGTGGCTACGACAGCGCCGGTGTGGCGCTCTTTACCAACGCCGGCAAGCTTGAGCGCATGCGTCGCCCGGGCAAGGTCAGCGAACTCGAACAAGCGTTGGCCGGTGAGCCGCTGGTAGGCCGCCTGGGTATCGCCCACACCCGTTGGGCCACCCACGGCGCGCCGTGCGAACGCAATGCTCACCCGCACTTCTCCGGTGACCTGGCGGTTGTGCACAACGGCATCATCGAAAACCACGAAGTGCTGCGTGAACAGCTCAAAGGCCAGGGTTATGTCTTCACCTCGGACACCGACACCGAAGTCATCGCCCACCTGCTGAACCACAAGCTCAAGGACATCGGCGACCTGACCAACGCTCTCAAGGCCACCGTCAAGGAACTGCACGGCGCCTATGGCCTGGCCGTGATCAGCGCCAGCCAGCCCGACCGCCTGGTCGCCGCCCGCAGTGGCAGCCCGTTGGTGATCGGCCTGGGCCTGGGCGAGAACTTCCTCGCCTCCGACCAACTGGCCCTGCGCCAGGTGACCGACCGCTTCATGTACTTGGAAGAAGGCGACATCGCCGAGATCCGCCGTGAAAGCGTGTCCATCTGGGACGTCAACGGCCAGTCCGTGGAACGTGAAGCCGTGCAGTACCGCGACGGCGCCGAAGCCGCCGACAAGGGCGAGTTCCGCCACTTCATGCTCAAGGAAATCCACGAGCAACCGGCCGTGGTGCAACGCACCCTGGAAGGTCGCCTGAGCCAGAACCAGGTATTGGTGCAAGCCTTCGGCCCGCAAGCTGCTGAGCTGTTCGCCAAAGTGCGCAACGTGCAAATCGTCGCCTGCGGCACCAGCTACCACGCCGGTATGGTCGCCCGTTACTGGCTGGAAGAACTGGCCGGCATCCCGTGCCAGGTCGAAGTCGCCAGCGAATTCCGCTACCGCAAGGTGGTGGTGCAGCCCGACACTCTGTTCGTGACCATCTCCCAGTCCGGCGAAACCGCCGACACCCTGGCCGCCCTGCGCAACGCCAAGGAACTGGGCTTCCTCGGCAGCCTGGCGATCTGCAACGTCGGCATCAGCTCGCTGGTGCGCGAGTCCGACCTGACCCTGCTGACCCAGGCCGGTCGTGAAATCGGCGTGGCATCCACCAAGGCCTTCACCACCCAGTTGGTCGGCCTGTTGTTGCTGACCCTGTCCCTGGGCCAGGTTCGCGGCACGCTGGGCGAAGGCGTTGAGGCACACCTGGTCGAAGAACTGCGCCGCCTGCCGGCCCGCCTGGGTGAAGCCCTGGCCATGGACAGCACTGTGGAGAAAGTCGCTGAGCTGTTCGCCGACAAACACCACACCCTGTTCCTCGGCCGTGGTGCGCAATACCCGGTGGCAATGGAAGGTTCGCTCAAACTCAAGGAAATCTCCTATATCCACGCCGAAGCCTACCCGGCCGGTGAGCTCAAGCACGGTCCGCTGGCCCTGGTGGATGACGACATGCCAGTCGTTACCGTCGCGCCGAACAACGAACTGCTGGAGAAGCTCAAGTCCAACCTGCAGGAAGTGCGCGCCCGTGGCGGCCAATTGATCGTGTTCGCGGACGAGAAGGCCGGCATGACCAATGGCGAAGGCACTCACGTCATCAACATGCCGCACATCCACGACACCCTGTCGCCGATCCTCTACACCATCCCGCTGCAGCTGCTGTCGTATTACGTGGCTGTGCTGAAGGGCACCGACGTTGACCAGCCGCGTAACCTGGCGAAGTCGGTGACGGTGGAATAAGCCGCACCCGAACCACCAAAACCCCCGTTCTTCGGGGGTTTTGCTTTTTCAGGCTACCGGATATCGGGTCTTGCCGTTTCTGTGGACTAATTCCGGGAGTATTCCCCTGCTTTACCCCTAGAATGCGCCCTGTGGATAACTAGCCAGGGAATGCCGCCGCCATGAACATCGAACTGCTGATCGCCGGTATCGTCGTGCTGATCATTGTCGTCGGCCTGGTCGGCTGGCTGGTGGGGGTCTACAACGGCCTGGTGATGCGCCGCAACGATGTGGATAAAGCCTTCGCCAACATCGACGTGCTGCTCAAGCAGCGGGCAGACCAGATTCCCGACCTGATGCGCGTGGTGCAAACCGCCATGAACCATGAGAACGCGCTGTTTACCCGCCTCAGCGACGCCCGCACCGCGTACCTCAACGCCAGCAGCCTCACCGATAAAGTCGATGCCTCCAACCAGCTCAATACGGCGCTCAAGTCGGTGATTGCAGTGGCCGAGAATTATCCGACGCTGATCTCCGGCCCCAACATGGTCGAGTTGCAGCAGGCGATCTCGGCAGTGGAGGAACGCATCGCCGACCGTCGCGAGTTCTTCAATGAGTCGGTCAACCTCTACAACATCGCCATCGCGATTTTTCCTGATCTGTTCTTCGCCAAGATGCTCGGCTATCAGCGCATTCCGCTGCTGGCCATCAGCGCCGAAGAAACCCGCTACGACGGCGTGAAGCTTGAGGTGCCGGGGGCATGAAAACCACCCAGGCAGGGGGTGTCACAAAAAAACCAGCGTGGAAAACCCTGGTGGCACTGGTCTTTCTCGCCGGCTTTATTGGCCTGATGGTCTACGCCCCGACGATCCTCGTGGCGCTGTTTTTTCCTGTGTGCATCCTGATCGGGCTGCTGGCCAGCTTCGGCCCCAATTTCTATCGCACCGAACAGCGCCTGGCCACCAGCCAGATACGCTCATTGGCCATGGGGCTGGTGGAAGTGAACGGCAAGGTGATCGTCGACACGCCCCTGATCTCCCCGGTCCACGGCAAGCCTTGCGCGGGTTACGTGTGGGTCATCGAAGAAGGCACCAAAGACAAGGATGGCGATTGGAGCTGGAGCCAGGTCTCGGCCGAGGCTCGCTGCAATGACTTCCGCCTGCAGGACGCCACCGGTGAAGTGACAGTGATTGCCGAGGGTATCGACCTGTTCGGCAAGAAGCGCCCTGACGACCATGAATGGATCAGCAGCTCCCGCCGCCAGGGCGAACTGCTCCTCACCCAGGATATGCAGGTGATGCTGATTGGCGACGCCTGCGAGCGTGCGGGCAAGACGGTGATTGCCCAGGGCCGGCAACCTGACGCGGTCTTCGGCCTGGCCGAGACCAAGGAGGTGGAAAACCGCCGTGTGCTGGCGCCGCTGTGGCGCGCCGGTGGTTTCTACGCGGTGGTGGTGGGTTTGATCGGCGTCGGCATCATGGCCATGACGCCGGAACATTTTGCCCAACTGCATCTGCCGGGTCCCGCCACCTACCAGCAAATGGCAGCGCTGAATCCCGCCTATCGGTTTCTGGCCTGGTTGTACCGTGACAACGGCTTCGTGATTCCTTTCATGGCCGCGTTTGGCTTTTTGCTGACGATGTTTGTGGTGTTGCTCGCGCTGCGGCTCTTGCTGCCCACGGGCATGCGCCTGGCGGTAGGCCGCGTGCTGGGCGCCTGGATGGGCCTGGGCATGGTGATTGGCGGCGTAGTGACCTTGCTGCTGGTGGTGGCCCAGGTGGACACCATGAAGGTGTTCCTGGTGTGGATGATGATTCTGCTGGGCACCCTGGTGTTTTCGATCTTTGAGCAACGCAAGCTGGGGGTGGCGTACAAGCATTTCGCAAAAGATGCCGGCACTGCCGGTTTAGGCGAGGAGGACGCCTGATCAGGGTACAAACTCAACCTTCAAGCCTCGGCTGGCGCTGCGGCCCTGATCGTCAGTCACCCGCAACCGGTACTCCCCCGACTTACCCGGCCGCCAGTTCAGCGTGGTTTGCGGCGGGCCCTGGCCGATCAGGGTCTGGTCGGCGAACCAATACAGCGTCAGTGCATCACTGGCCGCATTGGCGTTCAGCGGGATGCTTTCCTGGGGCTGGGACAGGCGCAGGTGGTAGCTGACCTGGGTCAGCGGCGAGCGAATCTGCGGCGCTTCGCTTTGATCGCCGACACGGTTGGGTTGGCAGCTTTTCTGCACATTGGGCGGCGTACGCCGGGGCAGCCCGGCGGCGCGGAACAGCCGCTGCACATCGCTTGGCCAGAACTCGAAGACTTCTTCACGGGTGTACTGCGGGTCGAACGGCGGGCACGCGGCCTTGCCGGTGCGGGTGTCGATCAGCACCGGGCGGTGCAGGTTGGACACCCGAATCGGTGACACGCCGGGGATGTACCAGGTCTTGCGGGTACGTGGGCACCAACGGTTGGGCAAGTCACCAGAGGCCGCGCAGACGTCGATGCGGATCAGCCCGGCGGGCGGCTTGTCGGGTTTGATCACCACATTGGGCAAGGCCAGCGGCAGGGCGTCGGCGATACGGAAGAACAGCGGTGCCGCAGTTTTCGCACCGATAAACTCAGGATTCGGACGCCCATCGAAGTTGCCCACCCACACCACCAGCACGTACGGGCCTACGAGGCCGGCGCTCCATGCATCATGAAAACCCCAGGACGTGCCGGTCTTCCAGGCCGTACGCCAGTGGCGCCCCGGCAGCCCGTCCGGGCGCGGGTTGCGCCGCAGCATGTCGCGCACCATAAACGCGGCCTGCGGCGTGAGTAGCTGGGCGCCAGTGGTTTGCGGCTGTTCCTGCAAATAGCGCAGCGGCCGCAAATGCCCGTCACCAGCCAGCATCACATACAGCCGCGCCAGCTCCTCGGGCGTCATCTCGCCGCCGCCCAAGGCCAGCGCCAAGCCGTAATGGCTTTCGCCGCGCAGGCCCTTGATCCCGGCCCTTTGCAGCAATCCGTAGAGTGACGGAGAGCGGGTTTGGCTGGCCAGCCACACCGCCGGAATATTGCGGCTGCGAATCAGCGCGTCGCGGGCTGTCACCGGACCGACAAAACTACCGTCGAAATTTTCCGGCTGGAAGTAGCCGAAGTTACTCGGCATGTCCTTGAGGATGCTCATGGGGTGGATCACCCCTTGGTCCAGCGCCAGCCCATACAGGAATGGCTTGAGGGTGGAGCCCGGCGAGCGCCGCGACAACACGCCGTTGACCTGGCCGTGGATGCTTGTGGATAAGTAGTCTGCCGAGCCCACCAGGGCTTTTACGCTCTGGTCGCGGCTGTCGATCAGGATCGCCGTGGCGTTTTCCACACCGCTGCTGCGGCGCTCGGCGATGAAGCCGGTGATCAGCCGTTCCAGCAATTGTTGCAGCGCCAGGTTGAGGGTGCTGTTCAACTCATTGCCGGTTTGCGAGGCCAGCAACTGTTCGCTCAGGTGCGGCGCGAGAAACGGGATCTGCTGGCGGTTGCGGGCTTCCAGCGGCAGGTCCAGCAAACTGTCGTTACGCGGGTCCTGTGGATAAGTTTCCCGCCAGTCGGCCATCAGCCGTTGCCGGGCGGTTTGCAGGGAAGGCCCAAAGCGCGCCCGACGACCCGGTTGCTGGGGAATCACGGCCAGCGCGAGGGCTTCAGACAAGGACAACTGCGCCGCTGACTTGCCAAAATAGATCCGGCTGGCCGCTTCGGCACCTTCGATATTGCCGCCCATGGGCGCCAGGTTGAGGTAGGCCTCAAGGATGTCGTGCTTGCTGTAACGCGCCTCCAGCCACAGTGCCAGGGCCATCTGCTGCAGCTTGCCGGGTACCTGGCGGGTATTGAGATCCCACAGGCGCCTGGCCAACTGCATGCTCAAGGTCGAGCCGCCTTGGCGCTGGCCGCCGCTATAGGTGGCCATGGCCGCTCGCAATAACGCCGGGGGATTGATTCCCGGGTGCCAGTAGAAATTGCGGTCTTCCTTGAGCAGCAACGCCTCCACCAGTGACGGAGAAATCCGTTCCAGGGGAAGCCACAGGCGATATTGCCCGTCAGCCGCCAGGGTCATGCGCAGCAGCGAACCGTCATCGGCCAAAACCACCCGTGATGAACTGGCCGCCTGTTCCAGCGGTGCATGGGGCCACAAGCGCAGCCCCGCCAGAATCACCGCCGCTGCCAGCAGCGGCGTGAGGCTTTTAAGGCTTGGTAATTTCAAGCTGGCCTACTTTGCCGCGTCCTTGCAGGGTGGTTTCGTACATGCCCTCGGCGTAGGCCGGTGGCGTATTGAAGGTACCGGCGTTGGTGGCGCGCACGCGGTACACGAAGGTGCCTACATCCCGCAGCGCGGTGCCGTACAACACCACTCGGTCATCACGCACGTCGACGTAGTCCGGCTGCCAGTTGCTCAAGTCGGTCTCGCCAATCGGCGCCTGCCAGGCGTCGGCTTCTTCGGTGTCTTCGCTGGTTTCAACGTACTCCGAATCGTCGCCTTCGCTTTCCTCGCTGCTGGCCGCTTCCGGCTCCGGCGGCAGGTTATACACAGGCTCGACACCGCCTGGCAGCAAGTCGACCACGGCCACTTGTTGCACCTGATCACGGTCAGTAGCCCGCAAGCGCAGGCGCACCAGGAACTCATCACCTACCGCGACCTTGCTGACTGGATTGCCCTTGAGGTCGAGGTATTCGTGGATGATTTCCAGGCCGCTGTTGATCGGCTTGAGGTTGGCGCCCTTGTCATAGCCCGCTTCGCTCAGCATGTAGAACGCCGCCGGGCCGTCGGATTTTTCCATCTGCAGTTTTTGCGTACCGGCAGGCACCGCCGCACGTGGCGGCTGGCCGGCCATCTGCAACAACTGTTGCTGCTTGTCGCTGAGCCATGCGGTGGCCTTGAGGGTCATGTCGCTTTGGGCGCGCTGGCCGTAATTGTCCAGGGCCCGCAGCAACAGTGCCGCCGACAGCGAGTTGTAGCGTTGCTCGTTGAGACGCTTGCCGAGTTTATCCAGCAGGCTTGTCGGCACATCGTCGAGCATTTCCGGGAAGTGCCGCGCGAGCAAATGCAGGTGCTCGGCGTCGTGCACCAGCGGGTCGTAATACAGGCCGTCGCTGTTCCATTTATCCGACAGGGAAAGCCACGGCACCTTGCGGAACAAGGTATCGGCCTGACGATCCTGCTTGAGCAGCTTGTAGCTGGCGGCCAGGTACGCCGCGCCAATGTCGTTCTGCCAGGTGTCCTTGAAGTAGCTTTCGTAGCGCTCGCGGATATCGCTTAAGGCGCCGCTCACCAGAATCCCCTGACGGCTCAGGAGGTAACTGGCGTAGGCGCGGTTGCGCAATTCCGACAGGCCTTCGCTCGGGCCGTTGGCCAGGTCGGTGAGGTACGCGTTGGAACGTTGCAGCAGGTCTTCCGGCACCGGCAGCCCGCGCTCCCTGGCTTCGATCAGGAAGTCGGTGGCGTACAGGCTGGCATACGGCGCCACATCCGGGTTGGCCGCCCACAAGCCGAAACCGCCGGCCTGGTTCTGCCGTTGACGCAGCATGCGCACCGCACCGCTGAAGGCCTGCTCGGCCTCCGGCGCGTTACCACCCCAGATCAACGCCGGCATGGCCTTGGACACCAATTGCTCGGTGCAGGCGTAGCCATAGTCATCCAGGTAATGCTTGAGGCCGTTGGCCCATACCAGCGGCGAAGCGGCGACGCCCAACTGCACATCGCGCAACTGGCTGAACAGCTCGCGGGTCGGTTTCAGCTCTTTGCTGGCGCTGTCGAAACGGCCCAGGCTCAGGGCCACCCGATGCTCGCTCAAGGGTCGGATCGACGTGGTTTCCGCCACCTGGATACGCTTGCCATCCGGCAGCACCGCGACGAAGCGCAAGTCTGCCGAGCCGAGGGTTTCGCCTACCTTGATCTTGAACTCGGCGACACCCTCCTTGCGCGGTTGCAGGGCCAGGGTGCTGGCCTTGTCGCCTTGCACCTGCAGGCCATCGCTGGTCTGCACTTCAAACTTCACGTCCGCCGCCGCGTCCAGGTTGCTGAACACCCCGGCGCTGACGCTGAACACATCCCCCGGTGCGACAAAGGCCGGCACGTTCGGCGTGATCACCAGCGGCCCGCGCACTTCGGTGTTGGCCTCGCTGACGCCCACGCTGTCGCTGTCCACGGCCACCGCAAACAGGTGCAGCTTGCCATTGAAGCTGTCCGGAACCTGGTAGTGCAGCACGGTTTCACCGGCCGGCAAGTCCACCAGGCCAGACCACCAGGCCACAGGCGGCTGATGTTTACGCTTGAACGGGTTGAGGTGGTTGGCCAGGGCGCCTTCCGTATCGCCACCCGGCGCTGCCCCACTGAGCAGGCGGCTGAATTCCGGCAGGATCAGGTCAAGGATCTGACTGGTGCCGACCTCCAGTGCACGCTTCTGGAAGAAGAAGCCCAACGGGTCCGGCGTCTGGTAGCGCGCCACTTGCAGGATGCCTTCGTCCACCGCGTAGACCACTGCGCGGCCAGGGCGGTCGGCGTTGACCTTGATATCCAGGGTCTGCCCCGGCTCGATCTTCGCCGGGCCTTCGACTTTCAGCGCCATGCGCCGCGCGTCGAGGTTGATACTGAACGGCACTACGCCGTAGGACAGCGGGCTCATGTAGACCTCGGACGAACCAATGTCCCGTACGAACTGCACGTTGACGTAGGCATTGCCCTCAAGCCCCGCAGGAACGCGGATGTGTTGCACGCTGTTGGTGCTGTCGGCCTTGAACCACTGCTGGGTGTAGACCTTGTCCCGCTCGATGGTGATCAACCCGGCGCCGGTGTACGGCGCGCGAATGCTGATGGCGATCTCATCACCGGTGGCGTAGCTGCGTTTATCCAGGCGCAGTTGCAGTTCGGCGTTGCGCTCCAGGGAGCGCGAGGTGTTGCCCCGGCCGGCGACGCTGTAGTCGATCTGGTTCAGCAGGTTGCCGTTGGCGTCCTTGAGTTGCAGGGTGAAATCGCCCGGGGTGCCGGTGTTCAGGGTTTGCTTGGCGCCGTCCTTGGTCATCACCAGCGGCGAGGCAGGCTGGCTGATGTTCTTGATGCGCGACTCGTATTTGTAGGTGCCGTTGGATTGCTTCACCAGCACCGAGACGTAGCGGTGCTCGACCACTTCACTGGTCAGGCCGTCGACTGCGACTGGCGTAAGGTCTGGCGCCACGGCCAGCCATTGCACTTCACGCGGGGCGTCCTTGGCGACGAAAGACAGCGAATCCTTGCTCTTCACACCCACCAGGTACGGCGCCGCCGACACTAGCAATGCGCTTTGTGCGGCGACGTTGCGACCGCCTTCGGCTTCGTACACCTGGGTCATCACTTGCAGGCGATAGGTGCTGTTGGCGAAGCGTTGCAGGTTCAGGTCCAGCACCGCCTGGCCATTGTCGTCGACGGTGGTTTCGGCCAGGTCTTCGGAGCTGGCTTCTTCCAGCGAGTCATTCAGGCGGAAGCGGTAATCCGGGTAGCGATCAAAGGCCGCGAGCGTCGGGCTCAGAGACATTTTCGCCGTGACGCGACGACCCGCCGCCGGAGCGCCGAACAAGTGCATCGCGGTGACCTTGGCCACCACCTGATCCGGCGGGATCCAGCCCAGCACCGGTGTATCGTGCAGGCTCAGGCTGACTTTCATCCGGTCCGGTTCAAAGTCGCGGACCTTGAAGCTGACGCTGCCCAGGTCGGTACGACGCTGCTTCTCACCGATCAGTTGCAGGGTCGCGGTGTAATCGCCGGATGGCGCTACTTCGCTGCTTGGGAAATCGAAGGTTTCAAAACCGCTGGCCGACAGTTTCAACGGCTGGCGAATCACCTCAAGGCCACGGGGGTCGGTGATCTGCAACTCAACCGGCAGGCCTTGCAGGGCGCCTTTCCAGTCGCCGCTGCGCACGATCATGCCCAGGTGCGCGGTCTCGCCGGGCCGGTACAGGCCGCGATCGGTAAACAGGTAGGCGCTGAGGCGATTGATCGCACCGTCCTCTTCCAGGCCGCCTACATCAAAGCGCGACAAATCCAGCTGTTGCGACTGACGGGCAATCGGCAGGAAGGATTGGTCATTGCCGCGACTGACCACATACATCAACGGCGTTTTCTCACGGCGCAGTTCATCCAGCTTGGCGAAGTGCGCGTGACCTTCGCCGTCGGTATGGCCGCTGGCGACCGGCAAACCGTTGCGGCCGATGATATCGACCTGGGCGTCGGACACCGGCGAGCCGTTGCCGATGGACTGCACGTACACATCGTGGCTGCCATCGCTGGAGCGCTTGGCGATGATGCCCAAGTCGGTGACCACGATGAAACGCAGGTCGCTGGTGGTGTTGCGCGAGTAGTCGAAGGTGCGATCAGCCGGGTCGTCCTGCGGGCTCAGCTTGAGCACAAAAATCCCCCGGCGGCCGCCGTTGGCCGTCAGGTAGCTGTTCAGGTCGACATTGTCGTAGACGGTTTTCGACGGGTCGCCAGCCGACAGCGGAATGTCCAGGCTCTGACGCTCCACCATCCGGTCGAAGTAGTCATTGGCAAAATTCGGTCGGGCAAAGCTGCCGCTGCTCTGGTCCACCAGGTGTTGCAACTGGTTGGGCAGCAGGCGCGCGATTTCCACATGGGCGCCGGGTACGCCACGGGCCATGAAGCCCAGGCGTTTTTCGCCGGTGAGGCTGAGCAGGGCGCCGTCGGACAGGAACTGCAGCGTGCGTGGATAAGCCGGCATGCTCACGAGAGAGGCTGTCGGATTTTTCGCCAAGTAGCCGCCGATGGCTTCCAGGTTGGCCGGCACCCGCACATACAGGGCGCGGCCCGGCGGGGCCTTGAACTTGAAGGCGTGCAGGGTATTCAGCGGTTCGACGCTCGGCACGTGGGTCAGCTTGACCTTGGTGCTGCTGGCCAGCAGTTTGTCGTCGATGTCTTGCAGGTTCCAGGGGCGGGTATCGTCCTCGGCTTTTTCCGGCAGCATCCAGGCCTGCACCTTGTTGGCGATGGTCTCGTCGGCCACGGCGCTGGAACTGCTGAACATCAACACCGGCTCGGGTTCGCCGCGCTCGTTGTCGACAAAGCTGACTTCGGCGCCGGTAAAGGTCAGGCGATAGCGGCCGGGCACGGTGACTTCGGCCACCAGCGGCGCCGAGCTGGGATTGCCGCCATCACGGGCCTTGAGGCCTTCATCGAGCTTGGCGCTGACCGGGGTGCTTTCCAGTGGGGTGGCCAGGGCGGCAGAGCGCACAAAGGCGTTGAGCTTGTGTTCGTCGAAGGTGATTTCCGGGCGATTGGGCAGTTGCGCATCGCGGTAGGCCAAGCCTTTGCCGAGGGTGACCGAGGCACGTTTGCGTACGCTGTCTTCGTCTACCGGGTGGGAAAAGTGGAAGGTCGCTACCAGCTGTTTCTGCGTCGGGTTGCTCGGGTCCTGGTACAGCTCGTTTTGCGTCAAGGTGGCGCGGAACGGCTGGGTGGAGAATTGGCTGGTGTATTGGCTGAGCAGTACGCCGTCGGCCAACAGGTTCCTCTTGGCCAGGTCGATAGTGTAGTGGGCGTCGACGGGCCAGTCTTTTTCCGGGGTGAACACCAGGCTGCGGTCATCCGCCCAGCGCCAGGCGCCGGCGATGGCAGGCTTGAGGGTGATGCCTTCGGTGACCGGCTTGCCGATGGCCGCCAGCGGGGCCACGGATTCGGCGAAGCGTACCTGCAAGTTATCCACAACCGGTTGCGGCTGGGTGTAATCCGTCAGGTTGGGCTTGTGCAGCGAATAACCCACGGTGTGGGGCTGTGGCAGGTGGGAATACCAGTGCCAGCCGTAAAAGCCCGCGGCCAGCACGAGTACCAGGGCCAGCGCGCCGCCCGCAGCCTGGCGCGGATAAGCCCGGGCCTTGTGGCCGACGTTGACCAGGCCGTTGCCTGTGGCTTGCAGCCAGCGCGGCGGCTGCCACTGGCCGAACAGGCTGCGCGCCAGCCATCGAACGGCGCTGAACAGAACACTCACCACTGAGATCAAGGCCCCGAAAAAACGGCGGCTGGTCGCTTTTAACGAATCAAACATGGTGAGCATCCCTGGCAATGTGTCGCGTATCTTACACGTCTCTTTGATACAAAAGATGACGGCAAATGCGCCGCAAAGCTCAGGCTTGCTGTACGAAGGTGAGGCGTATCGCAAAACCGATCAAAAGACTGCCAAACAGCCATTGCTGAAGGCGCTGGGCGGACGGGCTGCGTTCCAGCCAGCGGCCGATTCTTGCGCCGGCCAATCCATAGCAACTGTCGAATCCCAGGCCGACCGCCACCAGAATCGCCCCCAACAGCGCAAACTGCGCAGTCACCGATGCGCCATGTGGATCAATGAATTGCGGCAGCAGCACGGAGCAGAACAGCAGCGCCTTGGGGTTGAGCAGGTTGGTCAGCAAACCCCGCTGGAAGGCTTCGCGCCAGGCATGCGCCGGTGCCGTGCTGTGCTCGGCGTTCAGGTTGGGCAGCAGGTTTGAGCGCAGGCACTGCACGCCGATCCACAGCAGATACGCCGCACCGCCCAGGCGCACCACATCGAAGGTCCAGGGTGCGACCTTGAACAGGGTCGCCAGGCCCATCCCCGCCAGCGCCACGTGGCAGGCTCGCGCCAGGCCCAAGCCGCCTGCGGTTGCCAGTGCCATCGCCTTGCCCTGGCGGGCGCCGGTTTGCAGCAGCAGGATCATGTCCGGGCCGGGCAGCAGGTACACCACTGCCAACGCGACTAAAAACAACCAGAGTTCTGCCATGTGCCTGCCCCTTGCGGTAGGTGATTCGTAGGGCAATTTTAGGGGCGAAGGCCGGGGCAGGTGCTTGCGTAGTCAGATGGAAAAGCGTCTAGTCTTGGCACAATCTGCCACTTTTTTCGGGCGAAACATTTCACTTATGCCAAATCTGAAGCTGGATGCATTTGACCGCAAGATTCTTGAAGCCCTGCAACGGGATGGCCGGCTGAGCAACGTACAACTGGCGGACGAGATTGGCCTCTCGGCCTCGCCCTGCTTGCGGCGTGTGCGGCTGCTGGAAGAGGCCGGGGTGATTCGTGGTTACCAGGCAAGCCTGGACCGGGATGAAGTCGGGTTGGGGCTGACGGTGTTTGTCGGGGTGAAAGTGGAGCGGCATAACGACGAGCAGGCGGAGGCGTTTCGGTTGGCGGTGACGGCGCTGCCCCAGGTGATTTCGGCGTTTCTGGTGTCGGGGGAGTCGGATTTCCTGCTGCAAGTGGTGGTGCCGGACTTGCGCGGGTACGAACGGTTCCTGACCGGGAGCTTGTTGAAGTTGCCGGGGGTGAGTGATATCCGCAGTAACTTCGCGATTCAGACGGTGAAGACGCCCGGGGCGTTGCCGCTGAGTCACCTTCCCGGCTAGATCGTTCCCACGCTCCGCGTGGGAATGCCGCCCTGGACGCTCCGCGTCCGCTTTAAAGTCGTGACGCGGAGCGTCACCGGATGCATTCCCACGCAGAGCGTGGGAACGATCAGATAAGGACGCTTGTTGTGGCGAGGGAGCTTGCTCCCGCTGGGCTGCGTAGCGGCCCCAAAATCTTGGGAGCGCTGCGCACTCCAGCGGGAGCAAGCTCCCTCGCCACTGGGGTTGTGTGGATTTGGGGAGGGAGGTGGTCGTCAGGTCCACCAGTAGCGCACGAGATGAAAGAAGATCGGCGCGGCAAAACACACTGAATCCAGCCGATCCAGCATCCCGCCGTGCCCTTCGATCATGTGCCCCCAATCCTTCACGCCGCGGTCGCGCTTGATCGCTGACATCACGATCCCGCCAGCAAACCCCAGCAGGTTGATCAACAGCGCAATCAGGAACGACTGCCAGGGATTGAACGGCGTGGTCCACCACAGCGCCGCGCCGATCAGGGATGACAGCAGAATCCCGCCGACAAACCCTTCCACGGTTTTAGACGGCGACAAGTTGGGCGCGATCTTGTGTTTGCCGAACAGCTTCCCGCACACGTACTGCAGCACGTCCGACAGTTGCACCACGATCACCAGGTAGGCAATCAGCAGCAGGTTGCGGCCTTCGTAGCCGACGATATCCAGGGTCAGCAGCGCCGGCACGAAGGACACACAGAACACCGCGATCATCAGCCCCCATTGCACCTTCGACGCCCGCTCCAGGAAGTGCGTGCTGTCGCCGCCCAGTGACGCGAGGATCGGCAGCAGCAGGAACACGTACACCGGGATAAAGATCGAGAACAGCCCGTACCAGTCGAAGTAGATCAGCAGGTATTGCAGCGGCAGCGCCAAGTAGAAGGCCGCCACCAGCGCCGGGTAATCGCTGCGCCGGGTGGGTGTCAGCGTGAGGAATTCCCGCAGGGCATAGAACGACACGGCGTAAAACAGCAGGATCACCGCGCCGGTGCCGAGCCAGAACGCCACGCCGATCACCACCACCATCACCCACCACGCATTGATGCGGGCGTTGAGGTTGTCGATCACCGCGTTGGGTGTGCCACGGGTGCGCAGTTTGAGGATCAGGCCGATCAGCGAGGCGAGCACGAGGATCGCGCCGATCCCGCCGAACAACATCAGGGTTTGGCTATCCATCTCAGGAATGCTCCGGGGCAAGGGCGAGCAAGGCGTCGCGGGTGCGGGCGAGGAACAGCGCCTTGTCTTCGCCGTCCTCCAGTTGCAGCGGTGCGCCGAAGCTGGTGGTGCACAGCAAGGGCAGCGGCAGCACACGGCCCTTGGGCATGACCCGGTTGAGGTTGGCGATCCACACCGGGATCAATTCGGCTTGTGGATAACTCTTGGCCAGGTGATACAGCCCGCTTTTGAACGGCAACAGGCCGTCTTCCAGGTTGCGCGTGCCCTCGGGAAAGATGATCAGCGAGTCGCCGTTTTCCAGGGCCTGAAGCATCGGCGCCAGAGGGTTATCCACAGGGTCCTTGCGCTCGCGGTCGATCAGCACGCCGTTGAACACCCGGTTGATGATGTAGCGGCGCAGGGCGCTGGTGTTCCAGTAGTCGCTGCCGGCCACCGGGCGGGTGAATTTACGCAGGTTCTGCGGCAACGAGGCCCACAGCAGCACGAAATCGCCGTGGCTGCTGTGGTTGGCGTAGTAGATGCGTTGCACCGGCACCGGCGCGCAGCCAAGCCACAGGCTGCGGGCGCCGGTGACGGTGCGGGCCATGGAGGTAATCAGGGTGGCGACCACAGGTTCGAACATGAGGATTCCTTATCCGGCGAAGGGCAGCCAGGGGCTGGCCAGGATGACGGCCACGGTCAGCAGCACTTGCGCCGCCAGCAGGTAGGCTTGCTTGCGCAACAGTTTCAGGGCGCCGCGACGGCGCTCGGTCCAGGGGCGGCCTGCGCGTTTGGCGGATTGCAGGCCAAGGGTTTGCATGGCCTGGTCGAAGTCGGGCGTGCGGTCGGTGTCGCGGGCGAGCAGGGCGAACAGGTCGGCGTCGAAGGCCACCCGCAGCGCCCAATATTTTTCCAGCAGCCCGAGCACAATCATCCACAGGCTGAGGATCAGGCAGACCGGCGTGATGCTGGCCATCAGCAGTTGAGCGAGGCCGAACAGTACGCCGAGCAAGGTCAGGCCTGTGGATAACTGATCCAGGGAACGGCCCCGCCGCAGCAGGCTGGCGACGACCTGTAATTCCATATCAGCGGGCATGGGCTAAACCCTCCAGGGCTTCACGGTGCGCGGAATGCAGGACCACACGTGGGCGTGCTGTACGAATAATAGCCACCGCCTCGTCGACATTGCCTGCGCGCCCGGTATGCAGCAGCCATGCAGCCACGGCGGTGGCGCTGCGTGAGTAACCGAGGGCGCAGCACACCAGCAAGGGTCCGGTTGAGCGTAGCCGCTCTATCGCTTGGGCGGCTTCCACGCATTGCGCTGCAGTGGGCGCCGTGAGATCGAGCACTGGCAGGCTGTAGTAGGCGCGACCCTGTGGATTAATCGGCAATTCGGCGCACAGATCGACCACCGCCTTGAATGATCCCAGCTCACCGCTGGTGGGAATTCGCCCCAGCCAAACGTTATCCACAACCTGATCGGGCTGTGGATGTCTACGTGTCCACAGGCGGGAATTGATCCAGGCAGCCACCAGATAAGGCGCCAACAACCAGCGCGCCGCCGGAGTGAGTCGTCCGTCGGCGCGTTTCTGAAATCCCGAAACGCCCAGTACCAGGTAATTCGCCTTCATCAAGCCGAGGGATACCGCCGGCCAAAGCAGCCACAACCAGCCGCCGCCAAGGGAAAACGCCAGGATCAAACACACCAGCGACCCGAAGCCATAGCGCAGCCCCAGGCGCCAACGCTGGCGGTCCCTGGTCAGCTGGGCATTCAGCAGCGGGCTCGGATGTTCCAGCGGCCACAGCCACACGCACATCCAGCCGGCGAGGGCGCCTGTGGGTAAGTCAATAAAGTGATGTTGATAAGTGGTCAGCACCGAAAGGCCGATCAACGCGAACCAGCCATGCACCAGCCAGCGCCACAGGCCCTGGCTATGCCGCTGATACATTATCCACAGCACCACCAGCAGCGCGATGTGCAACGACGGCGCCTGGTTGAACGGCTTGTCGAACCCGGCGAGTACCGCAAACAGCCAGCCAAACACGCCGTCCAGCGCCGGCCTTTCAAAGGTGAAGCGCAAGGGCCAGATCAGGAAGCAGGTGACGGCAATCACTTGGGCCGTCAGCAGGCGCAAGGCATGTTGTTTCAGTTCATGGCGGGTGCTTGGCAGTAGCAGGGAGAAACCGTAGAGCAGGTCGATCGACCAGTAGGGCACGATGGTCCAGGCCCAGAACGGGATATGGGTTTCCCAGCCGAACACCATCGTGCCCACGTCGCTGCGCTGGCTGGTGACCCACGTGGCAAAGCCGTAGGTGCTGAAAAACAGCGGCGCCAACAGCAGCAGCCACAGCACCGCCGGTTTCAACAGGCCCGGTTCACGCATGGGTCAGGCTCGCTGTGCCAGGGACACGCTGAAAATCCCCCACTCATCCACGCGTTGGGTGATCTTGCGGAAACCGGCGGCTGCCACCAGTTGATCCATTTCCGCCTGGCTGCGCCGGCGCATTACCCAGGCCTGGCCCTGGCGGTGGCTGGTGAGGGCGCGGGCGATCAGTTCCAGTTGCGGATGCCACGGTTGGCCGGTGTACACCAGATAACCACCGGGCTCCACGGCTTCGGCCAAGCCCGCGAGCGAGCCACCGACCATCGCGTTATCCGCGAACAGTTCATATAGCCCGGACACCACCGCCAGCGTCGGCTTGGGTTCCAGCGCCGCAAGGTCCGCCCGGTCAAACGCATCGCCTTTGACGAACTGGGCGATATCCCCCAGCCCTTTTTCACGAATCAGCGCGCCACCGTCGCGCACGTTGATATCGCTGTAGTCCCGCAGCAGGATCGATTCCGGCAACGGCGAAACGCCCTGCAAGGCTTCCAGAATGTACCGACCATGCCCGGCGGCGATGTCGACGATGCGCACTTCCCGCTGCTCGTCCCGCAGCTTGGCCATCGCCAGGCGCAGCAGTTCTTCCACGTTCAACTTGCGCTGACGAATACCGCGCCAGCCGATGGAGTTCAGGTAGTTGGTGTCGATCATCCGCCCCAGCCCGCCTTTGCCGGTGGGTTTGTTGCGGTATACGTAGTCCAGGGTGCTGCCGGAGTCGAAGCCGGTGTCGAAACCGAGCTTCACGCCATCCGACAGTTTGCTGCCCAGGCCCATGCTGGCGCGGGTCATGCGCCAGTACAGGTCGCGCAGGGAGTTGCGTGGCAACGGCGCGGCGAGGGACTCGGATTCGGCGCAGGTCAGGCCAATCCTGTCGGCATCCAGCAAGGAGGCGCGGTCCAGCGGGTGTTCGAAGTTCTGCAGGATAAAGCGCCGGGCGCTGCTCAAGGCCACGGCACGATCACGTTCACCGAGGGTGTCGTGGAAGAAGCCGGGGAGGATGTGCAGCTCTTTCTTCAAGCTGCCGAGGCGGTCGAAAAACTGCTGCTGGGGTTTGCGGTGCACCACAAAGTCCGAGCCGGAGATCAGCAGTTGGGTCGGTACCTGAATTGCCTGGGCATCGGCTACAACCCGGTCGGCCGCTTCGTACAGGCCCAGCAGCACATTCACGGAAATGGCTTTGGTGATCAGCGGATCACTGTCGTAGGACGCCACGCGCTCCGGGTCATGGCTCAGGAACTTGGCCTTGACGTAGCTGTTGACGAAAAAGTTGCCGCGAAACTTGCGCATCAACGCCAGGCCCGGCCGGGCGAAGGGCACGTAGAGCTTGACCTTGAATGCGGGGGAGGCGAGTACCAGCGAGCGAATCTTCGGCGCGTAGTCGTGCACCCAAGTGGCCGCGATCACCGCGCCGACGCTTTGGGCGATCACTGCGAGGTGTTCTTCCTCGATGTTGTAGGCGCTGCGGATATGGTCAACGAAAGTCTGCACGTCCCGCGCGCTGGTGGCGAAGCTCGGGCTGTCGCCGCGCGCGCCGGGGGATTGGCCGTGGCCACGGGCGTCCCAGGCGAAGAAGTCGAACTCCGGCAGGTTCAGCTCGTCCACCAGGTGGGCGATACGACCGGAATGCTCGTGGCCGCGATGGAACAGCAAGATCGCCTTGCGCGGCGCAAAGCCCGCGGGTGCGGTGGCGGGCCAATGACGGTAGAAAAGCTCCACCCCGTCATGGGTGCTGAAGGTGTGCTCTTGCTGTTCACGCATCGCAAAATCCTTATGCAGAAGGGGAGGTGTTCGTTTCTTCTTTCAAGCCTTGGCGCACGCGGTTGACCAGGGTGTAGGCCAGCAAGGCGGCGACCAGCCACATCACCGCTTCGACCCAACCGGCACCCAGCCAACCCAGCGCTACGCCGGTGGCCAGCACCCCGAGCACAAATGCCCGATCGCTCTTGCCCATCGGGCCGTCGTAGCGCCGGGAAGCCCCGACCATCGGCCCGAGCACGCCGGCGTATTCGCTGAACACCGCCAGCAGCGTCACCAGCAACACCGGCGCCAGGCTGACCTCGGGGATCAGCGCAAACGGCAGGATCAGTGCGCTGTCGGCGATCACGTCGCACAGTTCATTGAGGTAGGCGCCGAGTCGCGATTGCTGGCCGAATTCCCGGGCGAGCATGCCGTCGATGGCATTGAGGGCCATGCGCAGGATCATCCACAGCGGGATCAGCGCAAACAGCCACACATGTTGTGCGAAGCCGGCAATCAGCAATCCCACCAGCAGGGAAACCACCCCGGCCAGCACGGTGATCTGGTTGGCGGTGGTGCCGTTGTCGTAGAGGCGCTGCACCAGCGGGCGCAGCAGGTTCTGAAAACGCGGTTTAAGCTGATAGATCGAAATCATGGGGAGTGACGCTTCCTTGTCCGTAAGCCCGCGAAAAACTCTGGGGAGTGTGCCGATTTATCACCGCTGAAACCAGTGATGGCTCGGGTTTCTGGGGCTTTCGTCACTATCTGTGTGAAACCAAACAAAAATTTCACGCTTCGGGTTATAGAGTAACTAATTGTTTCTGGGTGGGCGTTTGGGGATGCGAGTGGATCTAGACGCTGATGACGTGGCCATCGAAGGGCTGCCGCGTTTTCAGCAGGGGTTGTTTCATGCCCGCCGGTTAAGGCAGGCCGGCATTGGCCTGACGGTGCTGGCGGTCGGCGGCTGGATGCTGGCGCTGTTTGTGGCGCTGTTCGCCCCGCTGTCGATCTGGCCGGTGGTGCTGATCAACTGCGCCTCGGCGTTGCTGGTGCTGGTGGCTGGCTTGCAATCGGCGTGGTGGGTCGCGGATTGGCGGGCCATGGCGCTGGAGGAGCCGGCTGCACGGCTGATCGAACCGCCGCTGCCACAAGAAGAACCTGGCTGGCTAAACCGGCAGTTCGGTCGCGTCGGTAACGGCTTGCTGGTGCAGATTGGCGCACCGGTGTTCTGGCTGTGCGGCTGGTCGTTGCTGGCATTCTTCAGCGTTCTGGAATTCTGGAGCTTGACCTTGCCCGCCGCGGCGCTGGGCCAGGCTGCCAGTGTGGGCGCCGCCATTGCCTTGGCACTGGCGTTCGGCTTGCTGGTGTTTGAACGGCGCATGGCCCAGGAAAGCACCGCCCAATGGCCGGAAGCGGTGCAACTGGCGCAACTGAGCCGGGTGGCGATTATCTGCCTGGTGATCAGTGCGATTTGTCTGCTGTTTGCCGGTGAAGAGTCCGTGTGGCCCTTGCGCCTGGCCGTGTTGGTCGGCCTGTTGCCGGCCCTGGTGGCGCTGGAGTTTCTGCTAAGAGGCCTGCTGTCGCTGTTCAGCCCGCGCCAGGGGCGGCTTGAACCGCGCCTGATGGCGCAAAGTTTTATCGCCGGGATGCTGCGCTGGCCGCCGCAACCGTTGCTCGCCTTGCAGCACGAACTGCACAACCGTTTCGGCATCGACCTGCGGCAGATCTGGGCCTTCACCTATATGCGCCGGGCATTCCTGCCAGTGCTGGTGGTGGTGCTGGCCGTAGGCTGGTTGCTGACCGGCGTGCATGAAGTCGCCCTGCAAAGCCGTGGGATCTATGAACGCTTTGGCAAGCCGGTGGAGGTCTTCGGGCCTGGCCTGCATGCCGGTTTGCCGTGGCCGCTGGGTCGCGTACTGAACGTGGAAAACGGCGTGGTCCATGAACTGGCCACCAGCGTTGGCGAAGCGGCAAACACCGACGTCGCTCCGGCCGAGGGCCCGGCGCCGCTGATCGCCAACCGCCTGTGGGACGCCAGCCATGTAAATGACAAATCCCAGGTGATCGCCAGCAGCAGCGGCGACAAGCAGAGCTTCCAGATCGTCAATATGGACGTGCGCTTCGTGTACCGCATCGGCTTGACCGACCAGGCCGCACTCGCCGCCACCTATAACAGCGCCGGTGTGCCCACGCTGATCCGCAGCACCGCCAGCCGCATCCTCGTCCACGAGTTTGCCTCGCGAACCCTTGATGAGTTGCTGGGTGAGGAACGCAACAGCCTCGCCGATGAAATTGGCCAGGCGGTGCAAGCGGACCTGAAGACACTCGACAGCGGCGTGGAAATTCTCGCCACCGTGGTGGAAGCCATTCACCCGCCCTCCGGTGCGGCGAATGCCTACCACGCGGTGCAAGCTGCGCAGATCGGCGCCCAGGCGCTGATTTCCCGGGAGCGCGGCGCTGCCAGTGAGCAGACCAACCAGGCGTTGCTGCAAGCCAGTACCGCCCGTGACCAAGCCCAGGCCACGGCCCATGAAGTCAGCGCCGGCGCCCAAGCGGCGGACCTGCGCTTCAGCGCCGAACAAAAGGCCTATCAACAAGCCGGCCAGGCCTTCGTGCTGGAGCAGTACCTGAGCCAACTGAGCCAGGGCCTGGCCCACGCCAAGTTACTCATTCTTGATCATCGCCTGGGCGCCAGTGGCGCACCGACCATCGATCTGCGTTCCTTTACCTTACCGGCCGACCCTGCGGTGCCGCGTAAAGCCGTTCAATAAGGAGTTCATCTGTTGAGCGCTCATTCTCACGATCACGCAGGCCATGGTCACCACCACGGCCACCATCATCACCATCATGGCGATGAGCACGAAGCCGGCCCGTTCCCCTGGCGGCGTATGGGCTGGGCGGTGTTGCTGGTGCTGTTCGCGGTCGCCGCGGCGAGCCTGGTGCAGGTGCGTTCCGGTGAAGCCACGGTGATTACTCGCTTCGGCAACCCGTCGCGGGTATTGCTGGAGCCGGGCCTGGGATGGCGCTGGCCGGCGCCGTTCGAGGCGGCGATTCCGGTGGACCTGCGCCTGCGCACCACCTCCAGCGGTTTGCAGGATGTGGGCACCCGCGATGGCCTGCGGATCATCGTGCAGGCCTACGTGGCCTGGCAGGTGCAGGGCGACCCCGACAATGTGCAGCGCTTTATGCGCGCGGTGCAGAACCAGCCGGATGAAGCGGCGCGGCAGATTCGCACCTTTGTCGGCTCGGCGCTGGAAACCACCGCCGCCAGTTTCGACCTGGCCAACCTGGTGAACACCGATGCCAGCCAGGTGCGCATTGCCGATTTTGAAGCGCAGTTGCGCCAGCAGATTGATCAACAATTGCTCACCACCTATGGCGTGCGTGTGGTGCAGGTGGGCGTTGAACGGCTGACCTTGCCCTCGGTGACCCTGGCCGCCACCGTCGACCGCATGCGCGCCGAGCGCGAGACCATCGCCACGGAACGAACCGCCGTGGGCAAGCGTGAAGCGGCGCAGATTCGTTCGGCCGCCGAGCGTGATGCGCGGATCGTCCAGGCCGACGCCACGGTGAAAGCCGCCGACATCGAAGCGCAATCCCGGGTCGAAGCCGCGCAGATTTATGGCCATGCCTACGCCGGCAATCCGCAGTTGTACAACCTGCTGCGTTCCCTCGACACCCTTGGCACAGTGGTCACGCCGGGCACCAAGATCATCCTGCGCACCGACGCCGCGCCTTTCCGCGCGCTGGTGGATGGGCCGAAGGATGTCCAGCCATGAGTGAGCGGGAAAGCCTCGACAGCCCGTGGATCCAGGCTGGACGGCTGACGTTCCTGGCGCTGTATGCGGTGACGGTATTGGCCGCGCTGGCGTGGGCGTTTTCCAACGTGCGCCAGATCGACCCGCAGAACCGCGCCGTGGTGTTGCACTTCGGCGCGCTGGACCGGATCCAGAATGCCGGGCTGCTGCTGGCCTGGCCGCGTCCGTTTGAACAAGTGGTGCTGTTGCCCGCCGCGGACCGGGTGATTGAGCGCCGGGTGGAAAACCTGCTGCGTTCCGATGCGGCCACCCAAGCCGATCGCGTGGCCAGTTTTGCCACGCCGCTGAGCGATGCCCTGGCCGGCTCCGGTTACCTGCTGACCGGCGATGCCGGCGTGGTGCAGCTGGATGTGCGGGTCTTCTACAAGGTTACCGAACCCTATGCGTTTGTGTTGCAGGGCGATCACGTGCTGCCGGCGCTGGATCGACTGGTCACTCGCAGCGCTGTGGTGCTGACTGCGGCGCGGGATCTGGACACGATTCTGGTGGCGCGCCCCGAGTTGATCGGCGCCGACAACCAGGCCGCCGAACGCCGCGAACGGCTGCGTGGCGACCTGGTGCGCGGCATCAATCAACGCCTGGCTGACCTGGCGTCCACCGGCCTTGGCCTGGGCATCGAAGTCACCCGGGTCGACGTGCAATCGAGCTTGCCGGGCCCGGCGGTCAATGCCTTCAACGCAGTGCTGACCGCCAGCCAGCAAGCCGACAAGGCGGTGGCCAATGCGCGCACCGACGCCGAAAAACTTACCCAGACCGCCAATCAGGACGCCGACCGCGCCGTGCAAGTGGCTCACGCCCAGGCCAGCGAACGGCTGTCCAACGCCCAGGCGCAAACCGCTACCGTCGCCAGCCTGGCCCAGGTCCAAGACCCAGGCCTGTTGCTGCGCCTGTACCGCGAACGCCTGCCGAAGATTCTCGGGCAGGCCGGCTCCGTGACCACGGTTGACCCTAAAGACGATTCCCGCCTGATCATTCAGGGAGCCGAACAATGACCGCCCACGCAGCCCCGATGCTCTCATCGGCCGAACAACGCAGCGCCGCCCGGCAACTGACCCTGGCGATGCTCGCCCTAGGCCTGCTCAGCCTGGGCCTGGTATGGCGCTGGCTGGCGCCGGACCAGACCGGCGTGAGCCAACTGCTGTTGGGCGTCGCCTCATTGCTGGTGGCCGTGCCCGTGATGCGCTCGGCCTGGTACAGCCTGCGGTATCCAAGTTTGCATGGCATCACCGACCAACTCATTGCGCTGGCGATGCTCGGCGCCTGGGCTACCGGTGACCTGCTGACCGCCGCGCTGCTGCCGATCATCATGATCTTCGGCCATGTGCTGGAAGAGCGCAGCGTCATCGGCTCCCAGGAAGCGATTCATGCCCTGGGCAAGCTGACCCGTAGCCACGCACGGTTGGTGCAGGCGGACGGGACGATCCTGGAAGTGGACAACGGCATCCTGAAGACCGGCGATATCGTCGAAGTGCGCGCCGGTGACCGCGTGCCCGCCGACGGCGTGGTGCTTTCGGGCCAGGCCAGCCTGGACACCGCGCCAATTACCGGTGAATCGGTGCCGCTGGAAGCGAGTATCGGCGTGCAGGTGTTTGGTGGCGCGATCAACCTCGACGGTTTGCTGCGCCTGGAAGTGACCCGCACCGGCAATGAGTCGACGCTGGGTAAAGTCATCGCCCTGATGCAGAGCGCCGAACGTTCCAAGCCGCCGATCACCCGATTGCTGGAGCGCTACGCCGGCAGCTACATGGTGCTGGTGTTGTTGCTGGCGGCGGTCACCTGGTTTGTCACCAACGACGCCCAGGCGATGCTCGCGGTGCTGGTGGCGGCGTGCCCGTGTGCTTTGGTGTTGTCGGCGCCGGCCACGGCGATTGCGGGCATTGCGGTGGCGGCGCGTCACGGCATTCTGATTCGCAGCTCTGCGTTTCTCGAAGAGCTGGCGGACCTGACGTCGCTGGTGGTCGACAAGACCGGCACCCTGACGTTTGGCACCCTGCGTTTGCAGTCCATCGACACCCGCGAGCCGGATCGGCAAGTGCTGCTCAACCTGGCGGCCAGCCTCGGTTCGGCCAGCAGCCACCCGGTCAGCCGGGCATTGGCGGGGCTGGCGACTCAAGAGCAGATGCTGGTGTTGTCGGATATTCGCGAGCGCCAGGGCCTCGGTGTCGTCGCGCAGACCGGGCAGGGCGAAGCCGCCCTCGGCCGGCCGGAATTGTTTGAGCAACTGGGCATCACGACCACGGCGGTCCCCAATCACGACGGCCCGATTGCCGGGCTTGCGTTGAACGGGCAGTTCCTTGCCTGGCTGTTGCTGGCGGACAGCGTGAAACCTGAAGCGCGCCAGGCGATGAAAGAGCTGCGTGAATTGGGCCTGGGTCGCCAACTGCTGCTGACCGGCGACCGCCAGAGCGTGGCCGATAGCCTGGCGTTGGAAGTGGGCATCAGCGACGTCGAAGCCCAGGCTTTGCCGGAGGACAAACTCAACCGCGTGCTGGGGGAAATCGGCAGCGGTTTCCGGCCGATGGTGGTGGGCGACGGGATCAACGATTCGTTGGCGCTCAAGGCGGGTGTGGTCGGTGTGGCGATGGGCGCGGGCGGGGCGGATATCGCGCTGGCATCGGCGGACGTGGTGCTGATCGGCAGCGACCTGCGGCGCCTGGGCACCTGTGTGCGCTTGAGTCGCCAGTGCCGGCACACGTTGCAGGTTAACGTGATCATCGGTCTGGGCTGGACGCTGGCGATCGTGGTGTTCGCCGCATTTGGCTGGCTGGGCGCGGCGGGAGCGATGATTGCGGCGGTGCTGCACAACCTCAGTACGCTGCTGGTGCTGGGCAATGCGGGGCGTCTGTTGCGGTTCCAGGAGCCGCTATTGAAACTCGAGGAATAAATTTTTCAGTCGCGCTGTAACGCCATGGGGGGACCTCACTCTAGTGCTATGTCGAGACTGAACAATCCGTTCAGACCGGCTCCACTACCGATCATGAGGAATACACAATGAACATCAAATCCGCTGCTGCTGGTGCCGCCCTCGCTATCGCCGCTGCTGGCATGTTTGCCGGTGTTGCCACTCAGGTACAGGCAGCAGACGCCCAGGTCCATTGCTATGGCGTCAACGCCTGCAAAGGCCAGAACGACTGCAAAACCAAAGACCACGCCTGCAAAGGCATGGGTTCTTGCAAAGGCCAGGGCTTCCTGTCGATGAGCAAGGCGATGTGCGATCAGAAAGGCGGCAAAGTCGGCGAATAACCGACAACTGAGTGCAACCGCAGCGGGCACCCCCTCCGCTGCGGACACTTTCCCCAGGAGTGTTTTTATGCCCGCTTCCCTTCCGAGTCTGGGTTACGGCCTGGGTCTACGCAGCGAGTACTACCAGCAGATCCTTGAACAATCGCCGGCCGTGGATTGGTTCGAAGTGATCTCCGAGAATTATCTGGTGCAGGGCGGCAAGGCCTTGTACTACCTGGATGCGATAGCCGAGCGTTATCCCCTGGTGATGCACGGTGTGTCCCTTTCAATCGGCGGGCCCCATGCCCTCGATAGCGATTACCTGAAACAACTCAAGCAGCTCTCCGAGCGCATCCGGCCGGCGTGGATTTCCGATCACCTGTGCTGGAGCCGTGGCAACGCGCACCAGTTGCATGACCTGCTGCCGCTGCCCTACACCGAAGAAAGCCTGTACCACGTCGCCGCTCGCGTACGGCAGGTGCAGGATGTGTTGCAGCGCCCGTTCGTGCTGGAAAACGTCTCCAGCTACGTGCGTTCCAAGGCGGATGAGTTTACCGAGTGGGAATTTCTCAACGCCCTGAGCCACCTCACCGGCTGCCAGTTGCTGCTGGACGTGAATAACGTCTACGTCAGCTCGCGCAATCACGGGTTCGACGCCTGGGAATTTATCCGCAACCTGCCGCCCGAAAGCATCCGCCAACTGCACCTGGCCGGGCATATGGATTACGGCGACTACGTGATCGACACCCATGACCATCCGGTATGCGATCCGGTGTGGGCGCTGTACCAGCGGACCCTGGAGCACCTCGGGCCAGTCTCGACCTTGCTCGAACGCGATGACCATTTCCCGCCTTTCCAGGAGCTGCTCGACGAGTTGAACAAGGCCCGCGAACTGGGCGCGAGCGCGCTGGACAGGAGAGCGTTATGCGCCTGATCGATTGGCAATTGGCCTTTGAGCGGCATTTGCTGGCCGAGTCTTCCACTGCCAGCAACAGCTTCAGCGCCACCTTGATCGGCGGCCCGACCCTGGATGTCGAGACGGGCCTGGCGATTTACCACAACGCCTATTACGCCCGATTGCAGGAGGTGCTGCGCGATGACTTCAGCGCCGTCTGGTATTGGCTGGGGGACGAGGAGTTTGCAGCGTTGGGTTCGGCCTATATCTGCCGTTATCCCTCGGCCCATTACAGCCTGCGCTGGTTTGGCGAGCGGTTCCCCGGGTTTATCGTTGAGCATTATGGCAAGCAAGGTTTGGCGCCTGCCGAGCTGGCGCGGCTCGAATGGGCATTCACCCTGGCCTTTGATGCACCGCAGGGCGAGCCGTTGACCCTGCAAGACATGGCAACGCTGCCGCCCGAAGACTGGCCAGGGCTGCAGGTGCAGTTGGTGCCGTCGGTGCAGCAGGTGCTGTGTGATTTCAACAGCCTGGGCATCTGGCGTGCGAGCAAGGGCGAGTGGGACTTTCCCGGCAGCGAAGCCCTGCCATTGGCGCAGGTGTGCCTGGTCTGGCGCCATCAGAATGTCTGCCAATACCGCAGCGTTGAACCGGCGCAAGCCTGCGCGCTGACAGGCATGGTCGCCAACGGTTGGAGTTTTTCCGAACTGTGTGCCGAGTTGGCAGTCACTTACCAGGAGGGCGCGCCATTGCAAGCGGTTACCTGGCTGAAACAGTGGGTCCAGGAGGGTTTGCTCCAGCGGCGGGCACCATAGAAAAGCGCTATTGTTTCGATAGCCTGCTAATTTTTCCGTGGATGGTCTACCCTCATTTCAGACGTCTGAAACAAGGGGGGACTACTCATGCTCGCGCAACTTCCACCGGCCTTACAGAATCTCAAGCTACCGCTGCGTCTTCGACTCTGGGACGGCCATGAATTCAACCTGGGCCCGGATCCCAGCGTCACCATTGTGGTCAAGGACCCCATGATGGTTTCAACGCTCAGCCATCCGACGCTCGACTCACTGGGCGAAGCTTTCGTCGAGGGCAAACTGGAGCTGGAAGGCTCCATTTCCGAAGTGATCAGGGTCGTTGACGAGTTGAGTCATGCCCTGGTTGATGACGACGAGGGGAGTCGTCCGGTGCGCTCGATCCACGACAAGGCCACCGACGCAGCGGCTATTTCCTACCATTACGACCTGTCCAACGAGTTCTACCAGCTGTGGCTGGACCGCGACATGGCCTATTCCTGTGGGTATTTCGAAACCGGCAGCGAATCCCTTGATCAAGCCCAACAAGACAAATTCCGCCACCTGTGCCGCAAATTGCGGCTGCAGCCGGGGGAGTATTTGCTCGACGTGGGCTGCGGTTGGGGTGGGCTGGCGCGGTATGCCGCGCGGGAATTCGGGGTCAAGGTGTTCGGTATCACCCTGAGCAAGGAACAGCTGGCGCTGGCCCAGGAGCGGGTGAAGGCCGAAGGCCTGGAAGACCAGGTAGAGCTGACGCTGCTCGACTACCGCGACTTGCCTCAGGATGGCCGGTTCGACAAGGTGGTGAGCGTGGGGATGTTTGAACACGTTGGCCACGCCAACCTGGCGGAGTACTGCAAGATTCTCTACGGCGCGGTGCGTGAGGGCGGCCTGGTGATGAACCACGGGATTACCGCCAAGCACATTGATGGCCGGCCCGTGGGCCGTGGCGCCGGGGATTTTATCGAGCGTTATGTGTTCCCCAACGGCGAGTTGCCGCATCTGTCGATGATGACCGCCGAGATCAGCGACGTGGGCCTGGAAGTAGTCGACGTCGAAAGCCTGCGCCTGCATTACGCGCGCACGCTGGATCACTGGAGCGAGCGCCTCGAAGACAACCTGGAAGCGGCGGGCAAGATGGTGCCGGAGCAAGCCTTGCGCATTTGGCGCCTGTACCTGGCCGGCTGTGCGTATGCGTTTGCCCGGGGCTGGATCAACCTGCATCAGATTCTGGCGGTGAAACCCCATGCCGATGGTAGCCATGAGCTGCCGTGGACGCGGGATGACCTGTACCAGTAAGCAATGGTACCGGTGATCTGAATGTGGGAGCGGGCTTGTGTGGGAGCGGGCTTGCTCGCGAAGGCGTTGTATCAGAAACACATTCAGTGACTGACACTCCGCTTTCGCGAGCAAGCCCGCTCCCACATTGGGTTCGGTGCAAGCCTTACAAGATTGGAGAAATCAGCCGCGCGATCCGCATGCCCAATTGTTGCAGGCGGTGGGTCTGGCGGTTTTCTTCCTGGCTGATTTCATGGGCCAGGGCGAAGTCTTCCAGCAGCATGTGCTCCACCTGGCTGGCGAAAGTGTCATCTACCGTCAGCAACATCACTTCGAAATTCAGCCGGAACGAGCGGTTATCCAGGTTCGCACTGCCGATGGCGCTGATTTCACGGTCGACCAACACCACTTTCTGATGCAGGAACCCTGGCGTATAGCGGAATACCCGCACCCCGGCGCGCACGGCTTCGATCGCATACAGGCTGGAAGCGGCGTAGACGATGCGGTGATCCGGCCGTGACGGCAGCAGCAGACGCACGTCGACACCGCGCAATACCGCCAACCTCAAAGCCGCAAACACCGCCTCATCGGGAATGAAATACGGGCTGGTGATCCACACCCGCTCGGTGGCCGCATGAATGGCCTCGACGAAAAACAGCGAGCAGGTTTCATAGGGGTCCGCCGGGCCGCTGGCCAGCAACTGGCAGAGCACGCCGTCGTCCGGGTAGGTATCCGGCAGCAGCAGCGGCGGCAACTCCCGCGCGGCCCAGAACCAGTCCTCGGCAAACGACTCCTGCAAGCACGCCACTACCGGGCCGCTGACTTGCACATGGGTGTCACGCCACGGCGCCAGCGGCGGTTTCTTGCCCAGGTACTCATCGCCGACGTTATGCCCGCCGACAAACCCGGTAATGCCGTCGACCACCACGATCTTGCGATGGTTGCGAAAGTTGACCTGGAAGCGGTTGAGCCAGCCACTGCGGGTGGCGAATGCCTTGACCTGCACTCCGGCGTCCCGCAGTGACTGCACATAACGATGGGGCAGGGCATGGCTGCCGATACGGTCGTACAGCACGAAAATGGCTACGCCTTCGGCGGCTTTTTCCTTGAGCAAGGTGTGCAGTTGGCGGCCGAGTTCGTCGTCATGAATGATGAAGAACTGGAACAGCACAGCGGTCTTTGCCGAGCGAATCGCCTCGAAAATCGCGCTGAACGTAGCCTCGCCATTGATCAGCAAACGCACCTGATTATTCGCCAGGCACGGCATGCGCCCCAGCTTGGGCATGGCCCGTAGCGAAGCGTAGGCCTGGGAGTTGCGCGCGGCCAATGCCTCTTCAACCCATGGGCGCCAGTTCAGCTCGGTGATCGCCTTGTGCATTTCCTGGTTGGCCTGGCGCCGCGCCTGAATGTAGGCGTCGAAAGTGCTCCGGCCAAAGATCAGGTAGGGAATCAGCGTCAGGTAGGGGATGAACATCAGCGACAATGCCCAGGCAATCGAGCCTTGGGCGGTCCTGACGGTCAGCACCGCATGGATGGCGGCGAGGGTGCCCAGAAAATGCAGGGTGGCAATGAAATAGGCGAGCAGGTGCGGGCCAAAGAAATCCATGGACAACGGTACTCCTGACGAACAAGTGCCTAACAGACCATGTTCGGCCACGAATGTCGCTATTTTATTTGCTGTGCAACACTGGCGCTTTTGCGGCGTCTAACGCCGACAATTGCCCAGGAGTTACCCGATGAATGCTCGTCTGCTTGGTTTGGCCATGGTTGTTGGTTTGACGCTGCCTGTGGCGGCGCAAGCGCAGATGTTGGCGCCGGGCTTGTGGGAGTTGACCACCAGCAACATGAAGGTCGATAACCAGGACCTGCCGGACTTGTCGCTGATCCTCGGTCAGCTCAAGCAACAGATGACCCCGGAACAACGCGCGATGCTTGAGAAGCAAGGCATCACCATGGCCGGCAAAGGCGTGCAGGTGTGCCTGACCCCGGCCCAGGTGGCGTCCGATTCCATCCCGCTGACCGACCCGCAATCGGGTTGCAAGCAGGAAGTGACGGACAAGACCGGCAACCAATGGAAATTCCGTTTCAGCTGCCCGAAAGCCCAGGGCACTGGCGTGGCGACGTTCCAGAGCCAGCAGGAATTCACCACTACGGTTAACGGTACCTTCAACGCCACCGGCGTACAGCAGAAGGGCAGCCTGGACACCCACGCGCAGTGGTTGGGCAGCAACTGCGGCACGGTCAAACCCCGCGCTTAACCTAAGACATACCCCGATCAAAATGTGGGAGCGGGCTTGCTCGCGAATGCGGTGAATCAGTCACAGGTGTATTGGCTGACCCACCGCATTCGCGAGCAAGCCCGCTCCCACATTTGATTGGATTGCCAGGTACAGAGTCTCTTCAACGCTGGAAATGCAGCGGCAACCCCTGGCAACTGTCGTGCACGCGCCCGTCGTGCCAGGCCAGGTGGCCGGACACAAGCGTGGTGCTGACGCTGTGCCGGAAGCTGCGCCCGGCAAACGGCGTCCAGCCGCAGCGGGCCAGGATCGGCTGGCTGCTGACGGGCTTACCGTGAGGCTCGGGTTGGATCAGCACCAGGTCGGCCCAATAGCCTTCGCGCAGGTAGCCACGGTCGGGGATCGCAAACAGGTCCGCGACCCGATGGCTGGTTTTCGCCACCAGCGTGGTCAGCGGCAGCAGGCCGTCGGCGACCAATTCCAGCAGCGCCGGCAGGGCGTGTTGCACCAGCGGCAAGCCTGACGGCGCTTCGCGATAGGGCAGTTGTTTTTGCGCCCAGGTGTGCGGCGCATGGTCACTGCCAATTACATCCAGACGATCACTCAACAATGCCAGGCGCAAGGCGTTGCGGTCGGTGCGTGTCTTGATCGCCGGGTTGCATTTGATCTGGTGGCCGAGGCGGGCGTAGTCGCGGTCATCGAACAAGAGGTGATGCAGGCAGACTTCCGCCGTGATGCGTTTTTGCGCCAGGGGTTTGTCTTCGAACAGCACCAACTCTCGGGCGCTGGTGATGTGCAACACATGCAGGCGCGTGCCGTGCCGCTTGGCCAGTTCCACCGCCAGGGACGAGGAGCGATAGCAGGCCTCGGCATCGCGGATCAGCGGGTGTGCTACGGCAGGAATGTGCTCACCGAAACGCTCGCGCATCCTTTGCTCGCGGGCCAGGATGCTGGGGGTGTGCTCGCAGTGGGCCAGGAGAATGGTCGGCACCTCGGCGAACAGACGCTCGAGGATCTTCGGATCATCCACCAGCATATTGCCGGTAGACGCACCCATGAACACTTTGACCCCGGCGACTTCCCGCGGGTCCAGCGCGGCGACGGTGTCGAGGTTGTCGTTACTCACTCCGAAGTGAAAACCATAGTTGGCCACCGAATGCAGCGCCGCGCGGCGCTTTTTGTCGGCCAGGGCATCCAGGTTCAGGGTCGCCGGGTTGGTGTTGGGCATGTCCATGAAACTGGTGATGCCACCGGCCACCGCCGCACGGGACTCGCTGTAGAAGCTGCCTTTGTCCGGCGCGCCGGGCTCTCGGAAGTGCACCTGGTCGTCGATCATTCCCGGCAGCAGCCACTGGCCTTGGGCGTCGATTTCCACGGTGGCGTTGGCGTTGTCGATGCTGCCGGCGATCTTCTCGATACGGCCATTGGCGACCAGCAGGTCAGCCTCGAATTCCTCGCCTTCGTTCACCAGGCGGGCGTTGCGGATCAGCAGGCGGCTCATGCTCAGAACTCGTTTTGCAGGGCTTTGTAACCCAGTACCAGGTCGACGTTGGTGCGTGCCACATCTTCGGAAAACTCCGAAGCGCTGACACTCACCGGCGGGAACTGGGACAGGTCGGTGTTGGGGCCGATGCGGGTGGTGGAGGGCACGTAGAACGCGTCGGGCAAATCGCGGCCGTCGACTACAGAGTTGTGCCGCACCACGCAGCCATCGCCGACGACGCAGTTGAACAGCACGCTGTTGAAGCCGATGAACACCCGGTCACCAACGGTGCAGGGCCCGTGGACGATGGAGCGGTGGGCGATGGAGGTGAACTCGCCGATGGTTACGGCGGCGCCGGATTTGGAGTGGATCACCACGCCGTCCTGGATATTCGAATTGGCACCGATGGTGATCGGGTCCATGTCACCGTTGGCGTCGACTTCGTCGGCGCGGATCACCGCGTAAGGGCCGACAAATACGTTTTCGCCGATGATCACCTTGCCGCAGATGATTGCGGTTTTGTCGACGTAGGCCGATTCGGCAATCACGGGCAGATCGCCGGAAGGGTTCTTGCGGATCATGGGTCAGATTCCTTGAGAGGCGCGGTGATGATGTTTACGTGATGGCCGTCGATGGCGTTGTAGAAGCAGGTGGGCCGGCCGGTGTGGCAGGCCGGGCCTTGCTGGTCGACGATCAGCAATACCGCGTCGCCGTCGCAATCCAGGCGGGCCTCCACCAGCAGTTGCCAGTGGCCGGAGGTTTCGCCCTTGCGCCACAGTTGCTGGCGCGAGCGGGACCAGTAGCAGACGTGCCCGGTGGCCAGGGTTTCGTCGAGGGCCTGGCGGTTCATCCAGGCCAGCATCAACACTTCGCCGCTGCCGTGTTGCTGGGCGATGGCGGCGATCAGGCCATCGCTGTTCCACGGCAGGGCGTCGAGCACGCTATCGAGTGGAAAGCGGCTGCCGATGGCAGCCTCTTCCAGGTCAAGCATGCTCAGGCTCATGGCTTGCTCAGGGCCGCGCACAGGGTGTTGAGGTTGTATTCGAACAGGCCGGTAAAGGTGCTGGCCGGACCTTCTGCGGCCAGGGCGTCCGAATACAGCGTGCCGCCGATCTGCGCGCCGCTCTCATCAGCGATCTGCTGGAGCAGACGCGAGTCCTTGATGTTTTCCATGAACACGGCCTTGACCTTGTCCTTGCGGATCTGGGTGATCAGCGTGGCGACTTCGGCGGCCGACGGTTCACGTTCGGTGGACAAACCTTGAGGCGACAGGAACTCGATACCGTAGGCCTGGCCCAGGTAGCCGAAGGCGTCATGAGAGGTGACGATGCGACGGTTACCCGGTGGCAGCGCGCCAAACTTGGCCTTGGCTTCAGCCAGCAGGCGGTAGATTTCTTTCAGGTACACCTGGCTGTTGTGCTCGTAGTCGGCCTTGTTGGCCGGGTCGGCAGCGATCAGCGCCTTGGTGATGTTGTTCACGTAGATAACGGTGTTGGCCAGGTTGTGCCAGGCGTGCGGGTCGGGGATGGTTTCGCCGTCCTCTTCCATGGTGTGGGAGAGCACGCCTTTGCTCGCAGTGACCACAGTGGCCTTGGTCTCGGTGCTGGTGACCAGGCGATCCAGCCACGGCTCGAAGCCCAGGCCGTTCTTGATGATCACCTTGGCCTTGAGCAGGGCCTTGGCATCGTCTGGTGTTGGTTCGTAGGTGTGGGCGTCGGCGTCGGGGCCGACCATGTTGCTGATCTGGATATGATCGCCACCGACCTGGTGGGTCATGTCGTCAAGAATACTGAAGCTGGTAACCACCTGAAGCTTGTCGGCAGCCTGGGCCGTCGCGAACGACAGCGGCAGCAACACACTGAACAGCACGAGTAGAGCGCGCATCGGGAAACACCTCATTGGGATGTAAGCAAAGGCGGGCGGCGCAGCAAGCCGTGCACCGGACCGAAGACCACGGACAGCAGGTACCAGCCGCCAGCCACCAGCACAATTGCCGGGCCGCTGGGCAGCGAGTAGTAGAACGACAGCAACAAGCCAAGCCATACCGACAGGCATCCCAGCACCGCTGATATGGCGATCAACACCGGCAGGCGCCGGCTCCAGAAACGTGAAGCAATCGCCGGCAACATCATCAGGCCGACCACCATCAACGCGCCGATGGCCTGGAAACCGATCACCAGGTTCAGCACCACCAGCGTCAGGAACAGGCCGTGGGCCAGCGGGCCGAGGCGGCTGACGGTTTGCAGGAACAGCGGGTCGAGGGTGTCCAGCAGCAGCGGTTTGTAGATCACCACCATGGCGATCAGGCTGAAGCCCGAGACCCAGAGCATGCCGGTGAGGGTCGGGCCGTCTACCGCCAGGGCCGAGCCGAACAGCAGGTGCAGCAGGTCCAGGCGTTTGCCGGCGAGGCCGAGGATCAGCACGCCGCTGGCCAGGGAGATCGGGTAGATGGCGGCGAGGCTGGCGTCTTCCTTCAGCCCGGTGCGACGGGTAATCCAGGCGGCGAGACCGGCCATGCTCAGGCCGGCGCCCAGGCCGCCGATGGTCAGCGCGGGCAGGCTCAGGCCGGCAAACCAGAAGCCCAGGGCGGCGCCGGGCAGGATGCCGTGGGACACCGCGTCACCGATCAGGCTCATGCGGCGCAGGATCAGGAACACCCCAAGCGGCGCGGTGCTGCATGCCAATACCAGACCGCCGACGAGCGCGCGGCGCATGAAAACGAAATCGAGAAACGGCATCCACAGGTGGGCGGCGAAGTGCATCAGGCCACCTGCATTTGCGGCTGCGGGCGGATCAGTTCTTTGCTGGAGCCGAACACGCAGCCACTGCTTTTGATCTGCACCACTTGCTGGGTGTGTTGGCGTACGGAGCCGAGGTCATGGCACACCACGACCACCGTGCGGCCTGCGTCGTGCCAGGCGTGGATGTGTTTCCAGCACAGCGCCTGGCCGTCTTCGTCGAGGGCGGCGTGGGGTTCGTCCAGCAGCAATATCGGCGACTCGGCCAGGCTCATGCGGGCGAGCAGGGCGCGTTGCAGTTCGCCGCCCGACAAGGCCATCAACGGCCGATGCTCCAGGCCGCTGAGGCACCAGTCTTCGAGCACGGCGCTCAGGCGTTCGGTACGTTGTTGCGGGGTTTGCCTGCTGCCCCAAAAACCGGCGGCCACCAATTCTTCAAGGCTGATAGGAAACTGGCGGTCGAGGTTCTGTTGCTGGGGCAAAAACGACAGGCCACCTCGGCGTGGAACATCGATCGTCACTTTCCCCGCCAGTGGCTTCTGCAATCCGGCGATAACTTTCAGCAGGCTGCTTTTGCCGGTGCCGTTGGCGCCGATGATGCCGGTAAGGCTGCCTTTTTCCAGGGTGAAATCCACGGCGGGGGTCAGTGGTTGGCCGGGGGCGCCCCAGCGCAAAGCGGTGCAGGTGATCATTCGGAAGGTCTCGTCCAGCGGCTTTCGGCCACGGCATCGTGCGCGTGAAGGCTTTCGGCGTGGATCACTCTCAAGTGGAAGGCATTGACCGCATCCGAGCGTTTCAAGGCGAGGTTCAGGCGGCGGGCGGCGTCTTCGCAGAACATCAGGTTCTGCCCGTTGGCCAGGGCGAAGGCTTGTTCGTCTGCACGCTTTACGGCGGTTTGCACGGCAGTGCCGAGGGCGGCTTCGGTTTCGTCGATCAACTGGGTCAGCGGCAGTGTTGGCTGATCGTCCTGAAGCCGGACCTGCAACAGCGCGCTGCTGCGCTGGCTGTGGGGCGTGGCGACGATGCCGTTTGCGCTGCCGAGCCAGGTCAGTACGTCTTCGTGCTGCAGCGGTGTGCCGGCAAAGTCCTCGATAAATTGCTGCTGAATCAATTGCCTGGCGAGGGCAGCGGAGCAAGGGCAGGTTGAAGAGTAAGTAACGTCAATTTTTAGTTCCACGTGGAACATCTGGTTTTCCAGGCGCGCCTCGATGCTCACCGGGTAGCTTTTCCAGCCGGCCAACGGGCTGACCAGCGCCGGACGTTTCAGCAGCAGACCTGCATGAATTCGCAGGTAGGCATTTGTGGATAAACCTTCATGACTGTCGAGAAAACGTTGCAATACACTGCGCAGCAGTGCTGGCGAAAGCGGTTGCTGTTCAAGCATTTCCAGCGCCAGGTAAAGCCGTGACATATGAATGCCACGGGCCTCGCCGTCGTCCAGGCTGACGCCGGCATCAGCCGTGGCGCTAAGGCTTTGGCCGTCGATCAGAATGGGCAGGGCAATGCCGCACATGCCCACCCAATCGAGCGGCAAGGCTTGGCGTGAAGCCTGCGCGGCGATATCGGGCAGAGTCAGCGCGTTCATGAGCAGGTCCATCGTTGGAAATAAAAAGACATGTTATATTATTACAATTGAAACGACGAAAGTTTTTCTGTTCTGTCTTTTATTCAGTCATGTCGAGTACGGAAGCTCCTTTATTTGCGGTGTAAGTCATGCACAGACGTCAACTCCTCAACCTGCTGCTGGCCAGTGCGGTGTTCACCTTGCCCTTGGGCGTGTCTGCCGCGCAGATCCGCAATGCACGGCTGTGGCGGTCGGATAACAAGCTGCGGCTGGTGCTGGACCTCAGCGGCCCGGTGCAATACAAGACCTTCACCCTGACCGCGCCGGAGCGGTTGATCATCGATTTGAGCGGCGCGAAGCTGACCGGTGATTTCAGCCAACTGGCCCTGACCAACAGCGGCATTACCTCGATTCGCTCGGGGCATTTCGGGCAGGGCGATACGCGGATCGTGCTGGATTTGAAGGCGCCGATGCAGCTCAACAGCTTTCTCCTGCCGCCACAGGATGGCCAGGGCCACCGCCTCGTGCTGGACCTGACAAGCGCCACTCATGCACCTATGCAAATCGCTGCGGCACCGGCCGCGTTGGCTGCACCCGTGCCGGCGCCGGTGGACAGGGCTCATCCGAAACGCGACATCATCGTGGTGGTCGACCCTGGGCACGGCGGCAAGGATCCCGGCGCGATTGGCTCAAAGGGCCAGCGCGAAAAAGACGTGGTGCTGTCCATCGCCCAGTTGCTGGCCAAGCGTCTGAAGCGCGAGAAGGGCTTCGATGTGAAGCTGGTGCGCAACGACGACTTCTTCGTGCCGCTGCGTAAACGTGTGGACATCGCCCGTCAGCACAAAGCCGACATGTTTATCTCGGTACACGCCGATGCCGCGCCACGGCTTACGGCGTCCGGCGCCTCTGTCTATGCGCTGTCTGAAGGCGGCGCCACCTCCGCCACCGCACGGTTCATGGCGCAGCGGGAAAACGGCGCCGACCTGTTGGGCGCCACCACCTTGCTCAATCTCAAGGACAAGGACCCGATGCTGGCCGGGGTGATTCTCGACATGTCGATGAACGCCACCATCGCCTCCAGCCTGCAACTGGGCAGCTCGGTACTGGGCAGCCTGCAAAGCATCACCACGCTGCATCAAAAACGCGTGGAACAGGCCGGCTTTGCGGTGCTCAAGTCGCCGGACGTGCCGTCGATCCTGGTGGAAACCGGGTTTATCTCCAACACCCAGGACGCCCAGCGACTGGTCACCGCACGCCATCAACAGGCGGTGGCAGACGGTTTATTTGAAGGGTTGAAGAACTACTTCCAGAAGAACCCGCCGATGAACAGCTACATGGCCTGGGTTCAGGAACAGAAAACCGGCCAGGTCTAACAGCCGGTGATTCGACTACAGGTGAACTTGGCGCTGGCACCACCGGAACTGGAAAACCGGTTGAGGGTGGTCCAGCCCACTCGCCGCGTGTAGCCCACCCACGCCTCACCATCGGAAGCCAACCCGGTAAAGAACGTCAGTTGCCCGTAGCGGCTGCTGGTTTGTGCCCAATAGCGTTTTCCGATCACTTCAAAGCCCCGCAAATACGTAGTGCTGCCTGCCGTCGCGACGCTGTAGGCATTGCCCTGGGCGTCGACGCACGCCAGCAGGTTGGCGCTGCGGGTGCAGTTGGCCAGCAGGCTGGGCACCTGGGCGTTGGCCAGGCTCGCCAGCATCAGCAACACAGCACACAGCAGGTATTTCATAGAGGCTCTCGGGGCGTTATTCGGCTGCCAGCATTGCGCCCTTCGTCGTCACGAGCAAGGGGGATTGGCTTATTTGCATTGTTATACTATAACATTAAAAAACAGCCTGACCCGTGAACCACCTCCGATGACCGAACAAGACCTTCTCGCCCAACCCTGCGCCGACTACATGAATGAAGCCCAGCAAGGTTTCTTCCGCGAGCTGCTGCTGGCCCAGCGCAACGAGCTGCAAGCGCGCATCGACGCTGAATTCATGGTGCTGCGCGAACAGGAGCCCAACAGCGATCCCGCCGATGTCGGCAGCGCCGAAGAACAGCGCCAATGGCAACTGCGCCTGCTGGAGCGCGAAAAAAAGCTGTTGGACAAGATCGACGAAGCCCTGGAACGCCTGGCCCGCGGTGAATACGGCTGGTGCCGTGAAACCTGCGAACCCATCGGCCTCAAGCGCCTGCTGCTGCGCCCCACGGCCACCCTGTGTATCGAAGCCAAAGAACGTGAAGAGCTGCGCGAACGCCATCAACGGGCGATTTGACCGGCCAACCCTGATGAGGAATACCTGATGCCCAATCGTCTCCCCGTTACTGTGCTGTCCGGATTCCTCGGCGCCGGCAAAAGCACGCTGCTCAACTACGTCCTGCGCAACCGCGAAAACCTGCGGGTGGCGGTGATCGTCAACGACATGAGCGAAATCAACATCGATGGCAGTGAGGTCCAGCGCGACGTCACCCTCAATCGCTCCGAAGAAAAACTGGTGGAGATGAGCAACGGCTGCATCTGCTGCACCTTGCGCGAAGACTTGCTGGAAGAAGTCGGAAAGCTCGCCAAGGAAGGTCGGTTCGATTACCTGTTGATCGAGTCCACCGGTATCTCCGAGCCGCTGCCAGTGGCCGAAACCTTCACCTTCCGCGATGAAGAAGGCCAAAGCCTGGCGGACATTGCCCGGCTCGACACCATGGTCACCGTGGTCGACGGCATGAACTTCCTGCTCGACTACCAGGCTGCCGAAAGCCTGGCGTCCCGGGGCGAAACCCTCGGTGAAGAGGACGAGCGCTCGATCACCGACCTGCTGATCGAGCAGATCGAATTTGCGGATGTGATCCTCATCAGCAAGATCGACCTGATCAGCAGCAGTGAGCGCGAGGAGTTGATGGCGATCCTGGAGCGCTTGAACTCCCAGGCTGAAATCATCCCGATGGTCATGGGCGAAGTGCCGTTGGCGAAGATCCTCAACACCGGCCGTTTCGACTTCGAGCGTGCTTCCCAGGCGCCGGGCTGGTTGCAGGAACTGCGTGGCGAACACCTGCCGGAAACCGAAGAGTACGGCATCGCCTCCACCGCCTATCGCGCCCGCCGCCCGTTCCACCCGCAGCGGTTTTTCGACTTTATCGACCGGCCTTGGGTGAATGGAAAACTGCTGCGCTCCAAGGGCTTTTTCTGGCTGGCCAGCAAACACCAGGACGCCGGTAGCTGGTCCCAGGCTGGCGGCCTGATGCGCCATGGGTTTGCCGGGCGCTGGTGGCGTTTCGTGCCGAAAACCCAGTGGCCCCAGGACGAGGAAGGCATCGCCGCAATCATGAAAAACTGGCAACTGAGCACCGGCGATTGCCGGCAGGAGCTGGTGTTTATCGGCCAGAACATCGACTTCGCCCAGATGACCGCCGAGCTGGACGCTTGTTTGCTGACCGACGATGAAATGGCCACGGGTGTCGAAGGCTGGCGCTTGTTGGCCGATCCCTTTGGCCCTTGGTTCGAAGAGGCTGCCTGATGCTGGCACCGACCCTGAAACTGCGCCCGGTGGTTCGCCAGACCCACGGCGAAACCCCGGCCGTGCTCACCGATATCCTTGAGGACGGCGTGAACCTAGCGGTGTGGCAGCGTCAGTTGCCTCTGCACATCGCCGAGTTCGGCGCGTTACTGGTGGCACTCAATGAGCCATTGGCCGAGTCGCTGGTGGTTGAACTGAACAGCGAAGACGCCGAGCCAAACCTGCAGGACTTTGCATCGGGTTGCCGTGACCTTGAAGGCTACGAAGGCTTTATCGCCGATGTGTCGTGGCTGGTCAGCGCCTTTGCCTGTTTGCTGGGAGCCAAGCGTATCGGCGTGCGTTTGCGGCTATTGGACAAGGCCATGTGCCCGCGTTTTCATGTGGATCATGTGCCGGTGCGGCTGATCACTACCTACGCCGGCATTGGCAGCCAATGGCTACGCGAAGGTGTGATGGAGCGGCGGCACCTGAGCCAGGCGAGTGCTGAGCCGGAAGAACGCATTGAGCAAATCCACTGCGGTGAAGTGGCGTTGCTCAAGGGCGAAAAATGGCACGGCAACGAAGGCTTTGGCCTGATCCACCGCTCGCCGCCGCTGCAAGCGGATCAACGACGGTTGATTCTGACGCTGGATTGGTTGGCGTAACCGGGTAGGATCGAACCTCTCTACACGGTCTGAATGATGTCCACCATGCTGCAGAACATTCCCACCCACGTGATTGCCGGGCCCCTGGGCGCCGGCAAGACCAGCCTGATCAAGCACCTGCTGGCCCAGCGCCCGGCCAATGAGCGTTGGGCGGTGTTGATCAATGAGTTCGGGCAGATTGGCCTGGATGCCGCGTTGCTCACCCGTGATGACGACGGGATTGCCCTCGGTGAAGTGGCGGGTGGCTGCCTGTGTTGCGTCAACGGGGCGCCGTTCCAGGTAGGGCTGGGGCGTTTGTTGCGTAAGGCCAGGCCCGACCGGCTGTTTATCGAGCCGTCCGGGCTTGGGCACCCGGCTCAATTGCTCAAGCAGCTGCGGGAAGCACCCTGGCAGCAGGTACTGGCGGTGCAGCCGTGCGTGCTGGTACTGGATGCCCAGGCGTTGGCGGCGGGCAAACCTTTACCCAATGCCCAACGGGAGGCATTAGCCAGCGCCGGGCTGTTGGTATTGAACAAGAATGAAGCCTTAAGTGATGCGCAGCGCCTGTTGATTCAAGGGCAACTGCCCGATCGACCGATCTATTGGACGCAGCAGGCGCAACTGCCCTTGGCCCGGTTACCGGGTGTGAATGCTCAAGCGGCAGCGGCTGTGGATAACTTCGAGTTGCCCAAAGGCCTGGGGCAAATGCCGGCCATCTGGACGGATCCGGCATCGCCGATCTGCCTCAGCCAGGGCCAGGAGGATGGCTGGAGTATTGGCTGGCGCTGGCATCCGAGTCAGCGATTCGACGCGCGGCGCATTCAGCTATGGCTGCAATCGTTGGACTGGCGACGGGCAAAACTGGTTATCCACAGCCTGGATGGCTGGGTATCGGCCAACGCTGTGGATAACGCCGCGTTGGCCTGGCAGCCCAGCGAATGGCGGCGGGATTCGCGTATCGAATTGATCTTCAGCGAAGTGCAGGACGTTGCGCAGTTACAGGGTGGGTTAACCGCTTGCCGTCAGTGACGGGTCTTGCTGTTGCCATGCTCCTGGCGCCACTGGCTTAGCTCAATGATCTCGGCGCTGGGCAATGGCGTCTTGATCTCGAACGGGTAGGGCGCCAACTCGATTTGTGCACTGTGGGCGCCGAATTGGGTGATGGTCCCCGGGTGCCGCGTTTCGCCGGTCACGGTGAATTCGAAGTTGTAGATCCGTGCCAGGCGCCGCCGCCCGCTGGCATCTTTCACAAAACCGATGCGCTTCAACGCCACGGCGCCATCGAGCAGCTCGATGTCGAGCTTGGCGCAGTGCTGCTTGACCCGTTCCAGCGCCCGCTCGCGCAGGCCGTGGTTGTGCCACAGCCAGGCGGCACCGGTCGCCAGCAGCATCAGCACGAAGATATTTCCGAGGGTCAGCATTCGATGAACTCCAACAAAGTAGGGCCAGCTTAACTGCGTCTCCGGTCTGTCGTACAGGCCGCGTTTAGTCGCATACTGCGCAGCCAGAATATCAACGGCTTTACGGAAATCCCCTGCATGAAACGTACGCCCCATCTGCTTGCGATCCAGTCTCATGTGGTCTTCGGCCACGCCGGAAACAGCGCCGCCGTGTTCCCCATGCAACGGGTCGGGGTGAACGTGTGGCCGCTCAATACGGTGCAGTTCTCCAACCACACTCAGTATGGTCAGTGGGCGGGAGAAGTGTTGGCGCCGCAGCAAATTCCTGCGCTGGTGGAAGGCATCGCGGCGATTGGCGAGCTGGGCAACTGTGATGCAGTGCTGTCGGGCTACCTGGGCAGTGCGGCCCAGGGCCGGGCGATCCTCACCGGCGTGGCGCGGATCAAGGCGATCAACCCCAAGGCTCTTTACCTGTGTGACCCGGTGATGGGGCATCCGGAAAAAGGCTGCATCGTGCCCCAGGAGGTCAGCGACTTCCTGCTGGAGGAAGCGGCGGCGATGGCCGACTTCCTGTGCCCCAACCAGCTGGAGCTGGACAGCTTTGCCGGGCGCAAGCCGCAGTCGCTGTTCGATTGCCTGGGGATGGCCCGTGCGTTACTGGCCCGCGGGCCGAAAGCGGTGTTGGTCAAGCACCTGGATTATCCCGGCAAGCTGCCGGACGGCTTCGAAATGCTGTTGGTGACGGCTGAAGGCAGCTGGCACCTGCGTCGGCCACTGCTGGCATTCCCGCGTCAGCCGGTGGGCGTGGGCGACCTGACGTCGGGCCTGTTCCTGGCGCGGGTGTTGTTGGGGGATAGCCTGGTGGCGGCCTTTGAGTTCACTGCTGCAGCGGTGCATGAAGTACTGCTGGAAACCCAGGCGTGCGCCAGCTATGAGCTGGAACTGGTGCGCGCCCAGGACCGGATTGCCCATCCGCGAGTTCGCTTCGAGGCAACCCCGATAGGGCTTTAAGGCCCGTCTGCCTTGATTTCCTGATAGCGCTTTTCCAGCTCCTGGCGAATCTGCCGGCGCTGTTGAGCCTGCACAAACCGGCGTTTGTCTTCGCTGTTCTGCGGTTGCAGCGGCGGCACGGCGGCCGGTTTGCGCTGGTCATCCACCGCGACCATCGTGAAGAAGCAGCTATTGGTGTGGCGTACCGAACGCTCACGGATGTTCTCGGTGACCACCTTGATCCCCACTTCCATCGACGTGTTGCCGGTGTAGTTGACCGAGGCCAGGAAGGTCACCAGCTCGCCGACATGGATCGGCTCGCGAAAAATCACCTGGTCCACCGATAACGTCACCACATAGCGCCCGGCATAACGGCTGGCGCAGGCGTAGGCCACTTCGTCGAGGTACTTGAGCAGCGTGCCGCCGTGCACATTGCCAGAGAAGTTGGCCATGTCAGGGGTCATCAATACTGTCATCGACAGATGGGCGTTTCCGGGTTCCATAGCACACTCACGGGTTGTAGGCATTGGGTGGGGAGGCACCTCTGCGGGTGCTGGAGTCTTTGCAGAGCCATTCATAACGGGACGCTGGGCCCCGGCTTGCCGTCACGCCTGGGGCGATCTGTTTCCATATATTGCACCGGCTTTCTGCCGCAAGTCGCGGTGTTACCCTTCAAAAGCCCGTCTCAAAGGCAATTCTTACGATCAAGGCAGACTTTTCTTTCCGTTCATTGCGACCTTTCGGGGTGTATGCGTGGAAATGGGAAAAGCGCCAGTACCCCTCAAGGAGCCCCTCGCCATGCACGCCATCAGCTTTATCCAGGACCTGGCCGTGATCATGCTGGTGGCCGGGGTGGTGACGATCCTGTTCCATCGGCTCAAGCAGCCGGTGGTGTTGGGGTATATCGTCGCCGGCTTCATCATCGGCCCGCACACCCCACCGTTTGGCCTGATCCACGACGAAGACACGATCAAGACCCTGGCCGAGCTTGGGGTGATCTTCCTGATGTTCTGCCTGGGCCTTGAGTTCAGCCTGCGCAAGCTGTTCAAGGTTGGCGCCACCGCATTTATCGCGGCGTTCCTCGAAATCATCCTGATGATCTGGATCGGCTACGAAATCGGCCGCTGGTTCGACTGGAACACCATGGACTCGCTGTTCCTGGGCGCGATCCTGGCGATTTCCTCGACCACCATCATCGTCAAGGCGCTCAATGACCTGAAGATGAAAAACCAGCGCTTTGCCCAGCTGATTTTCGGGGTGCTGATCGTCGAAGACATCCTCGGCATCGGCATCATCGCCTTGCTGTCGAGCATTGCCGTCAGCGGCACGGTCAGCTCCGGCGAGGTGTTCTCCACCGTCGGCAAGCTCTCGCTGTTCATGATTGTCGCACTGGTGATCGGGATTTTGCTGGTGCCACGCCTGCTGGAGTACGTGGCCAAATTCGAAAGCAACGAGATGCTGCTGATCACCGTGCTGGGCCTGTGCTTCGGTTTCTGCCTGTTGGTGGTCAAGCTGGAATACAGCATGGTGCTGGGGGCATTCCTGATCGGCGCGATCATGGCTGAATCCCGGCAATTGCTGAAGATTGAGCGCCTGATCGAACCGGTTCGCGACATGTTCAGCGCGATCTTCTTTGTCGCCATTGGCTTGATGATCGACCCGCAGATCCTCCTGCAATACGCCTGGCCGATTGCGGTGATTACCGTAGCCGTGGTGCTGGGCAAGATGTTGTCCTGTGGGTTGGGGGCGTTTATTGCGGGTAACGATGGCCGCACTTCATTGCGAGTGGGGATGGGGCTGTCACAGATCGGCGAATTTTCATTCATCATCGCCGCGCTGGGGATGACGTTGCAGGTCACCAGCGACTTCCTGTATCCGGTGGCGGTGGCTGTTTCTGCGATTACCACACTGCTCACACCCTATCTGATCCGTGGCGCAGACCCGCTGTCGCTGAAGATTGCCGCAGTGATGCCCAAGCGCATGAGCCGGGTGTTCGGGATGTATGGCGAGTGGCTGCGCAGCATTCAGCCCCAGGGCGAGGGTGCGATGCTGGCGTCGATGATCCGCAAGATCATTCTGCAGGTGGGGGTGAACCTGGCGCTGGTGGTGGCGATCTTCTTTGCCGGCAGCTTTTTCGCGGCGCGTATTGGCAGCTACCTGGAAGGCTGGGTCAGCGATCCGAGCTGGCAGAAGGCATTGATCTGGGGTGGGGCGTTGCTGCTGTCGCTGCCGTTTTTGATTGCGGCGTACCGCAAGCTCAAGGCGCTGTCGATGCTGCTGGCGGAGATGAGCGTGAAGCCGGAAATGGCCGGGCGCCACACTCAGCGCGTGCGCCGGGTGATCGCCGAAGTGATCCCGATTCTTTCGCTGCTGGTGATTTTCCTGCTATTGGCAGCCTTGTCGGCCAGTATCCTGCCGACCAACAAGTTGCTGGTGCTGATCGCCGTGGTGACGGCCGCGGTGGCCGCCGTGCTCTGGCGCTGGTTCATCCGCGTGCATACGCGGATGCAGGTCGCCTTGCTGGAGACCCTGGATAACCATAAGGATACGCCGGAGCACTGAGTGGGTCGCAGAGGGCTGCTTCGCAGCCCAGCGCGAGCAAGCTCGCTCGCCACAACAAGCGCCCTCGGCACACAGGGGTCTCAGCTTTCCAGCCAGACGTCCCGCGCCCAGTGCCACACCGATTCCCAGGTTTCTTCGGTGACGAGTTCTTCTTCGCCGGACCACAGCACCACGGTGCCGTCTTCTTCGACGCAGTAGTAGTCGTCGCCGTCCTGGCAGATCGGGATCATGCTGCGGTCAACACCGGCATCCCAGGCGTTGGCGGCAACGTCCGGCAGGTAGGTGTGGGACTGTGGGTCGGTGACGGTCACCGGCTCCAGGCTGCCGTAGACCACATCGCTGACGGTCAGCAGAAATTCACGGAAGACGAACGGAATATCGATGAACAGTTGTTCCTCGATTTCCACCAGTTGATCTTCGTCAGGCAGCTCCAGAGGAACCGGTACCGGTTCGTTGGCTTCACGCAATTGTTCGATAACTTCTTCCACGGCCGGGATCCTCTTGCTAGATGGCGCGGTTTATAGGGGCGTTTTATACAGTAGCTCGCTATAAGTGCAACCGTGAAATAGAAAACCCCGGACAAGTCCGGGGTTTTTGTTACTGCGTACTCAAAGCGGGCAGGGATCAGCCGTTCTGGCGGATACCGGCGACCAGCCAAGGCTGGTTTTCGCCTTGTGGGCGCTCCATGTTCCAGCTTTCGCTGAACACTTCGCCCTGGTCGAAACGCGAGGTCTTCGACACACCGCTGAAGGTCAGGGTGGCGATGGTCTTGTCGGCGCGGTCATCCACACCTTCAAGCTGCACTTTCAGGTCGTCGATGTAGGTCGACTGGAAGCCGTCGCCCAGGTCGGCACGTTCGCGCTTGAGGAACTCCAGCAGTTGCGGGGTCACGAACTCGGCGATCTTGTCCATTTCGTTGGCGTCCCAGTGTTGCTGCAGGGACTGGAAGTGGCTGCGGGCCGCTTCGACGAAGCGCTCTTCGTTGAACCAGGCGGGTGCGTTGATCACCGGACGAGCGGCGGCAGGAGCAGCCGAACCGCCGAAGATCGAACCCATGGCAGCAGGCTTTTGCTCGAACACTTCACGCTGCATCGGCGCGCCGGCTGGAGCCATGTGCTCCTGTTGCTTGCGGCGACGGGCGGCGATAAAGCGGAAGATCAGGAAGGCGATGACCGCCATGATCAGGATGTCGAAGATCTGCATGCCCTGGAAGCCGCCGCCCATGAACATGGAGGCGAGCAGGCCGCCGGCCGCGATACCGGCCAGAGGGCCCAGCCAGCGCGAAGCACCGCCAGCCTTGGCAGCAGCGCCTGCGGCACCGGCAGCGCCAGCGGTCGCAGCTGCGCCGCCCATGCCGCCGCCGGATGGGGCCATTTGGCTGGTCTGGTGGCTCGGCGCCGAGCCCATGGATTTGCCGCCACCGAAGCGCTTGGCGTTGGCGTCGAGGCTCATCGTCAGGCCGATGCACAACGCCATGGCGATGCTAAGAAAACGTTTCATAAAGGGAATTCCCATTTGTGGATTGCACGCGCGCCATGTTGCACAGGTGTGATGTCAGTGGCTAGCGGCATAGTGTTTCGGGCTTTTGCGTAGGGCCAATACCGAATCGTCTGTAGGACTTATTACAGATATTGGCCCCACCGCTGCCAAATACAAGGGTGGGGCAACATCCTTCATGTTCTACAGTTGTTTCAGATTGCTTCGAGCTTGGCGTAGCCCATCATCAGCCACTTGCTGCCTTCGGCGAAGTTCACCTGCACCCTGGCCTGGGCACCGGCGCCTTCGAAGTTGAGGATCACGCCTTCGCCGAAGATCGCGTGCTTGACCTGCTGGCCAAGGCTGAACGGCGTCTCGGGGATTTCCGAACCAGCGAACATGCTGCTGGAGTTCTGCTGCTGGCCGCCGCCGAACGGTCGGCTGACGCTGTTGGACAGGCGCACTTCCTGAATCAGCCCTTTCGGCACCTCGCGTACGAAGCGCGACACCTTGTTGTAGGTCTCACTGCCGTACAGGCGCCGGGTTTCGGCGTAGGTCATCACCAGGTTCTGCATCGCCCGGGTGATGCCCACGTAGGCCAGGCGGCGTTCCTCCTCAAGGCGGCCGGGTTCTTCCAGGCTCATCTTGTGGGGGAACAGGCCTTCTTCCATGCCCACCAGGAACACGTAGGGGAATTCCAGGCCCTTGGCACTGTGCAAGGTCATCAGCTGAATGCTGTCTTCATGCTCATCAGCCTGGGTGTCGCCGGCTTCCAGGGACGCGTGGCCGAGGAATGCCGCCAGTGGCGTCAGGTCTTCGTCTTCTTCGGTGTTTTCGAACGCGCGGGCGGCGCTGACCAGTTCCTCAAGGTTTTCTACCCGGGCCTGGCCTTTCTCGCCTTTTTCCGCTTCGTGGTAGGCGATCAGGCCGGACTGCTCGATCACGGTCTGGGTCATCAGGTGCAGCGGCATTTCCATGCACTTGGCGGCCAGGTTCTCGATCAGCTCGACAAACACGCTCAAGGCACCGGCCGCACGGCCGGTCAGGCCCTTGTTGGCGATCAGCAGGCGCATCGCTTCCCACATCGACACATCGCTGTGGCGTGCGTGGTCGCGAATCGCCTCGACGGTCTTCTCGCCGATGCCGCGGGCCGGAATGTTGATCACCCGTTCCAGCGCCGCATCGTTGCCGCGACCTTCCAGCAAGCGCAGGTAGGCCATGGCGTTCTTGATTTCGGCACGTTCGAAGAAGCGCTGGCCACCATAGATGCGATACGGAATGCGCTCGCGCAGCAGGGCCTCTTCCAATACCCGTGATTGGGCGTTGGAGCGGTAGAGAATCGCGATATCGCTGCGGGCCAGGCCGGTTTTCAGGGCGCTTTCGATGGTTTCCACCACGTAGCGCGCTTCATCGTGTTCGTTGAAGGCGGCGTACAGGTTGATCGCTTCGCCTTCGCCGCCGTCGGTCCACAGTTCTTTGCCCAGGCGCCCGGTGTTGTTGGCGATCAAGGCGTTGGCGGCCTTGAGGATCCCGGCGGTGGAGCGGTAGTTCTGTTCCAGGCGGATGGTTTCGGCGTCCGGGAAGTCGTCGCTGTACTGGTAGATGTTCTCGATTTTCGCGCCACGCCAGCCGTAGATCGACTGGTCGTCGTCGCCCACCACCATCAGGCTGTCGCCGCCCTTGGCCAGCAGGCGCAACCAGGCGTACTGCACGGCGTTGGTGTCCTGGAACTCGTCCACCAGGATGTGGCGGAAGCGTTTCTGGTAGTGCGCCAGCAAGCCCGGGTTGTCGCGCCACAAGTCGAGGGCGCGCAGCAGCAGTTCGGAGAAGTCGATGACGCCAGCGCGCTGGCAGGCCACTTCATAGGCTTCATAAATGCTGCGCATGGTGGCCAGGAACAGGTCGCCGCTGGCCTGAATATGTTGCGGGCGCAGGCCTTCATCTTTCTGGCCATTGATGAACCACTGGGCCTGACGGACCGGCCAGCGTTGTTCATCCAGGCCCAGCTCGCGGATCACCCGCTTGACCAGGCGTTGCTGGTCGTCGCTGTCGAGAATCTGGAAGGTCTGGCTCAGGCCGGCTTCCTGCCAATGCGCCCGCAACAGGCGGTGCGCCAGGCCGTGGAAGGTGCCCACCCACATGCCGGCCGGGCTGATGCCCATCAACTGCTCGATGCGATGACGCATCTCGGCAGCGGCCTTGTTGGTGAAGGTCACCGACAGGATGGAATGCGGTGAGGCGTTCTCGACCTGGATCAACCAGGCGATACGGTGCACCAGCACTCGGGTTTTACCGGAGCCAGCACCGGCCAGGACCAACTGACGGCCAACGGGGGCCGCTACGGCCTGGCGTTGGGCATCGTTGAGGGAGTTCAGCAAAAGAGAGAGATCATCGCGCATCGGCGCATTCTAGGGTGCCCGGGGGAGTCGGGCAAATCCCAATGCCGGGTGGTCACGGGAAAACTTCTGCGTCGACACGGGATAAGGCAACAATCTATTCACGGTGATGACCGGTCGGTCATCGCCCACAGCCCGCGCCCTGTCTCACTCAAGCTGTCTGGCTCCAAGGTTTGCGCCTGATTGTCGCGCTGTTTTTATGACTTGGGGCAGTTTGGCCCGAGCGTTTGCTTGTGTATGCTCCGTCGACGTTTCGGGCTCACCATTATAAGAACACTGCCTATGACCCTTAGCATTGACCTGGCGGGACCCTCCGTGGCGCCGGCGCAGGTTATCCGCAAGCACTACGCCATGGAGATGGCGGTGGAGCGCACGCGCCTGCTTTACCAAGGCTCCCTGCTGCCTACTTTATTAATGCTGGTGAATGGACTGGTCTGCGCCTGGTTGCTCTGGAGCCCGCAGCGCTATCTGCTGGACAGCATTTGGCTTGTATGGCTGCTGGCGCTGGTGGCCTTGCGGGTAATTCAGGTGGCGGCGTTCGATTCCGCCATGCCCAGCCGCCAGGCGCAGCCGATCTGGCGACGCATGTTCATGCTGGGCTCGGCCGTCAGCGGCTTGACGCTGGCCAGTGCTGCCATCGCCCTGGTCCCTGTGGACAGTTTTGCGCAACAGGCCTGGGTGTTCGGCCTGCTCGGCGCGGCGACCTTGTCCGCCAGTGTTGCCTATGCCGTCAGCCTGCCGGCTTTCCTGTCGTTTGCCGTGCCCTGCCTGGTGCCGGCCATCCTCTATTTATTCTGGAGCGGCGACCCGCAACAGCAAGGCTGGGGTTGCCTGGGCCTGATTCTGCTGGCATCCCTGAGCCTGGTGGCATGGCAGGTCAATCGCCTGATCCAGCGCGGGCTGCTCAGGCGCTTCCAGAACCAGGCGTTGATCGAGCATCTGCAGCAAGCGCAGCAACGCAGCGAGCAACTGAACCAGGAACTGGTGCGTGAGGTGGAGCAGCGGCGCCAGGTCGAACAAGAGTTGCGCGAAGCACAGATCGGCCTGCAGCAACGCGTCGATCAGCGCAGTCAGGAACTGGACGCGGCGAGCCTGGCCCTGAGCAAAAGCGAGGCGCGTCTGGCCATGGCGTTGCAGGCCAGCGAACTGGGTCTGTGGGACTGGAACCTGCAAACCGATGAGGTCCACCACACGCAGCTCAAGGAGTTGTTCGGCCTGGAGCCGGAATACGTCACGGCGATGCTCAGCCACCTCAAGCCACGCCTGCACCCGGACGACTTGCCGCTGCTCAAGCGCGCGCTGGTGGAGCACCTTAAAGGCCGCAGCGAGGACTACCTGGTGGAATACCGGGTGCGCCATGGCGATGGCCATTGGGTATGGATCCAGGACCGTGGCCGCGCCGTGGAGCGCTCGCCCAGTGGACGCGTCACGCGGATGCTCGGCACCCGCCGCGACATCAGCGCCGGCAAGGCCCTGGAAGAACAGCAGCGCCTGGCATCGACGGTGTTCGAGGCGGCCAGCGAAGGCATTGTGATCCTCGACCCGGACTACGTGCTGATAGCCGTCAACCAGGCATTCAGCCGCGTTACCGGCTTCGACATCGACGACATGATCGGGCGCAATGTCGTGGAGCTGCCCAGCAGCCGCGACGCACGGCGCCACTTCCCGGTGATCCGCCAGGCGTTGCTCAGCCACGGCACCTGGCAGGGCGAGCTCGTGGAAACCCGCAAGAACGGCGAACTCTACCCGCAATGGCTACAACTGAATGTAGTCCGGGATATTCGGGGAAATGTAAGCCATATCGTGGGTTTCTTCGCTGATCTGTCCGCGCGGCGCGAATCCGAGGAGCGCATGCGCTACCTCACGCATTACGACGAATTGACCGGGCTGGCCAACCGCTCGCTGTTCCGCGAGCGGTTGCGCGAAGCCCATCAGCGGGTGCGCCAGGGTGGCCGCAGCCTGGCCTTGCTGCATATCAACCTGGACCGTTTCAAGCTGCTCAACGACAGCCTCGGGCATGAAGTGGCCGACCAGTTGTTGCAGAAAATGGCCCGCCGCTTGATCAACGCCTTGCCTGAGGCCGACACCATAGCGCGGCTCTCTGGCGATGAATTCGCCGTGCTGTTCGACGCCTACGGCAACCTGTCGAGCCTGGCGCGGGTGGCCACGCGGTTGCTGGCCAAGTTGCGGGTGCCGGTGACGGTGGAAGGGCACGAGTTGGTGGTCAGTGCCTCAATGGGCGTCAGCCTGTTGCCCGACAATGCGCGGGAAATATCCGCGTTGGTCAGCCAGTCGAACATGGCCATGCAGCACGCCAAGCACCTGGGCGGTAATAACTTCCAGTTCTACACCGACAGCCTGCAGGCCAGCACCCTGGAACGTTTGCAGCTGGAAAACCAGCTGCGCAAGGCGATTGATGAGCGCCAGCTTACGGTGTTCTACCAACCCAAACTGTGCCTGGCCAGTGGCAAGCTGAATGCGGCCGAAGCATTGATTCGTTGGGAACATCCGCAGTGGGGCATGGTGCCGCCCGGCGACTTTATCGGGCTGGCCGAAGAAACCGGCCTGATCGTGCCGCTGGGGGAGTTCGTGTTGCGCCAGGCGTGCTGGCAGGCTTGTGAATGGCAACGCCAGGGGCTGGCGCCGATTCGGGTGTCGGTCAACCTGTCGGTGCACCAACTGCGCCAGGGCAAGCTGATCAGCCTGGTGCGCCAGGTGCTGGAAGAAACCGGGCTCGATCCGCAATACCTGGAGCTGGAACTGACCGAAAGCCAGCTGCTCGACAGCGTCGAGCACATCATCTCGACCTTCCAGCAACTGCGCGACCTGGGAGTGAAGCTGGCGATTGATGATTTCGGCACCGGTTACTCATCCCTCAGTTACCTCAAGCGCATCCCCGTGGACTACGTGAAGATCGACCAGACGTTCATTCGTGGCCTGGGCCAGGGACGCGAAGATGCCTCGATCACCCGCGCAATCATTGCCATGGCCCACGGGCTGTCGCTCAAGGTGGTGGCCGAGGGTGTGGAAGATCAGCAGCAGCTGGACTTTTTGCGGGATGAGCAATGTGACGAGGTGCAAGGCTATTTGATCAGTCGGCCGGTGGAAGCGGATGGCTTGGCGGATTTGTTACGAAAAAATGCCGATTTTCCATAGTTGAGCCCAAGCCGCACGCGGGGCTACATCGAGCCTGCCCGCTGAATCAGCGGGCAGCAGCGTGATTAAGTGATGCATCGAACGGGCAAATCGTTAATTCTTGTAGTATAACTACAAGCTTGCTACATCCCTGGCGTCTGCCAATAACAAGAGTCCAGCCCTTTGAACCTGTTGCAACATATCGCCCAGTCGCGCCACCTGTTACGCAAATCGGAACTCAAGGTTGCCGATCACGTGCTGCTTGACCCTGCGGCCGTGATGCACAGTTCCATGGCCGACCTGGCCCACAGCGTGGGCATCAGCGAGCCGACCATCGTGCGCTTCTGCCGCGCCATCGGTTGCTCCGGTTTCCAGGACTTGAAGCTCAAGCTGGCCCAGAGCCTGGCGGCCGGTGCGAGCTTTGGCCAGTTTGCGATCCACGAAGACGATTCCGTCGCCGACTACAGCCTGAAAATCTTCGACACCACCCTGCACACCCTGATGGAAGTGCGCGAAAAGCTCGACCCGGTGGAGCTGCAAAAAGCCGTGACCGCCATGTCCCAGGCCCAGCGCGTGGAATTCTATGGTTTCGGCGCGTCCGGCGCGGTGGCGGCGGATGCCCAGCACAAGTTCTTCCGTTTGCTGCTGACGGCGGCGGCCTACAGCGACCCGCACATGCAGGCGATGTCGGCGGTGACGTTGAAGCCCAGCGACGTGGCGATCTGCATTTCCCAGTCCGGCCGCTCCAAGGATTTGCTGATCACCGCCAACCTGGTGCGTGAAAGCGGCGCGACCCTGATTACCCTGTGCCCGAGCCAGACGCCATTGGCAGAGCTGTCGACCGTCAACCTGGCGATCGATGTACACGAGGACACCGAGATCTACACGCCGCTGACCTCGCGTATCGCCCACCTGGTGGTGATCGACGTGCTGGCGATGGGCGTGGCCATGGCGCGCGGCCCGAGCCTGGTCAACCACCTCAAGAGCGTGAAGCGCAGCTTGCGCAGCCTTCGGTTGTCACCCAAGTCCGTAAAAGCCCTCGACGACTGATAGTTTGTACGCGGACCCATTGTGGGAGCGGGCTTGCTCGCGAATGCGGAGTGTCAGTCACTGAATATGCTGGCTGGCCCGCCGCATTCGCGAGCAAGCCCGCTCCCACATTTTGATCGGGTCCTGCCCCGCAAGATTCATCGTCCTGTCATCCCCGTGCCGCCAAACCGTCATTGCCCGAGCCCATCCTGAACTCCCCTTACTCGCATTGGGAGACTCGAAATGGCTCGGCAATACGAAGAAAGCAACAGCACCGTCAAGACCCGCCGCCAGCAGGAAGACCAGCGCCGCATGGCCTTCCGTCGCGCAATTGAAGACCGCTGCGATCAGCGTCAATTGCAACAGAGCATCAGTGACTATCCGGAACTCCACTGGCAGGCACCCGCAGCTGCCCAGCGAAGCGCTCAGCCAGCGCGCTGATCTGCAGCCGCTCGCTGCGGATAAAGCCCAGGAATGCATGGGCCACCGGTGACAGGCGCTTGGCCTTGGCCTGCACCAGGCACCAACTGCGGTACAGCGGCAGTTCTTCCACCGGCAGCTCCCTGAGCCCGCCGGTGGCCAGTTCCAGGTTGACCGCGTGGCGCGTCAGCAGCGCCACGCCCAACCCGGCGGTCACGCACTCGCGCTGCGCCTCGGCCGAAGACACTTCCACCGTCTGGGTGAAGTGCACGCGCTTCTCCTTGAAATACTCCTCGCACGCCATCCGCGTCCCGGACCCCGGCTCGCGCAACAGCAGCGTGTAAGGCTCAAGGTCCTGCAGGCGCAACGGCCCTTGATGGCTCAGCGGATGATCGTGGGGTGCCACCGCGACAATCGGGTTGTTCAGGAACGGCAGGAATTCCAGGCCCATGTCCTGGGGCACCATCGACATGATCACCAGGTCGTCGCGGTTGTCTGAAAGCCGGCGAATCACCTGGGCGCGGTTGACCACCGTCAGGTGCAGGTTGACCTCCGGATGCTGGCGCTTGAAGGCGGCAAACAGGTGCGGCACGAAGTACTTGGCGCTGGATTCCACCGCCAGTTTCAGCTGGCCCTGCAACGAGCCCTGCATGTCGGAGAGTTGCATATCGAGGTTTTCCAGGCGGCCGAAAATGTCCCGGCTGGCCCGTTGCAAGGCTTCAGCAGCTTCAGTCATATAGAGCTTTTTGCCGACGTAATCGAACAATGGCTGGCCCAGCAGCTCTTCCAGCTGCTTGATTTGTAGGCTAACGGCCGGTTGCGTGAGGGACATTTCCTCGGCTGCGCGGCTGTAGGAACGCAAATCACAGACTTCATTGAAAATCTGCAATTGACGCAATGTCATACGCATCAATGACTTACGCATTGTTAAAACACTCCTGCCGACCCTTGATGCGACGACTATAAGTCTTTGCTTATACACAACCCAATAATTATTGATTTTTGTTAATCCCTGCAGGGGCATAGTGTGTGTCACGCGACTGCCATGAAACATTTGGTCACGCGCCGACCCGCTTCCAGGGTCGAAGTAGGTAGCAATCGGCTCAAGGGAATTTCCAAGTGATAAAAAAGATCCTGATCGCCAACCGTGGTGAGATTGCCGTACGTATCGTGCGTGCCTGCGCCGAGATGGGCATTCGTTCGGTCGCGGTCTATTCCGATGCCGATCGCCATGCCCTGCATGTAAAGCGTGCAGATGAAGCCCACAGCATCGGTGCCGAGCCATTGGCCGGTTACCTGAACCCGCGCAAGCTGGTGAACCTGGCGGTGGAAACCGGTTGCGACGCGCTGCACCCCGGCTACGGCTTCCTCTCGGAAAACGCCGAGCTGGCAGACATTTGCGCCGAACGTGGGATCAAGTTCATCGGCCCGTCCGCAGAAGTGATTCGCCGCATGGGCGACAAGACTGAAGCCCGCCGCAGCATGATCAAGGCCGGCGTACCGGTGACCCCGGGCACCGAAGGCAACGTTGCCGACATCGCCGAAGCCCTCACCGAAGGCGACCGCATTGGTTACCCGGTGATGCTCAAGGCCACCTCCGGTGGTGGCGGTCGCGGTATCCGTCGCTGCAACAGCCGTGAAGAACTCGAACAAGCCTTCCCCCGGGTAATTTCCGAAGCCACCAAGGCCTTCGGTTCGGCGGAAGTGTTCCTGGAAAAATGCATCGTCAACCCCAAGCACATCGAGGCGCAGATCCTCGGTGACAGCTTCGGCAATGTGGTGCACCTGTTCGAGCGCGATTGCTCGATCCAGCGCCGTAACCAGAAGCTGATCGAAATCGCCCCAAGCCCCCAGCTGACCCCTGAACAGCGCGCCTACATCGGCGACCTGTCGGTGCGCGCGGCCAAGGCCGTGGGCTACGAGAACGCCGGCACCGTGGAGTTCCTGCTCGCCGAGGGCGAGGTGTACTTCATGGAGATGAACACCCGGGTGCAGGTGGAACACACCATTACCGAAGAAATCACCGGCATCGACATTGTGCGTGAGCAGATCCGCATTGCGTCGGGCCTGCCGCTGTCGGTCAAGCAGGAAGACATTCAGCACCGGGGTTTTGCGTTGCAGTTCCGCATCAACGCCGAAGACCCGAAGAACAACTTCCTGCCCAGCTTCGGCAAGATCACCCGTTACTACGCACCCGGCGGTCCCGGCGTGCGTACCGACACGGCGATCTACACCGGCTACACCATCCCGCCGTTCTACGACTCGATGTGCCTGAAGCTGGTGGTGTGGGCGTTGACCTGGGAAGAAGCCATGGACCGCGGCCTACGCGCCCTGGATGACATGCGCCTGCAAGGCGTGAAGACCACCGCCGCCTATTACCAGGAAATCCTGCGCAACCCGGAATTCCGCAGCGGCCAGTTCAACACCAGTTTTGTGGAAAGCCACCCTGAGCTGACCAACTACTCGATCAAGCGCAAACCCGAAGAGCTGGCCCTGGCCATCGCCGCCGCCATCGCCGCCCACGCAGGCCTGTGAGGAATATAAGAATGAGCAAGAAGATCTTCGTAACCGACACCATCCTGCGCGACGCCCACCAATCGTTGCTGGCAACCCGCATGCGCACCGACGACATGCTGCCGATCTGCGACAAGCTCGACAAAGTCGGCTACTGGTCCCTGGAAGTCTGGGGCGGCGCGACCTTCGACGCCTGCGTACGCTTCCTGAAAGAAGACCCGTGGGAGCGCCTGCGCAAACTGCGCGCGGCGTTGCCCAATACGCGCCTGCAAATGCTGCTGCGTGGCCAGAACCTGTTGGGCTACCGCCACTACAGCGACGACGTGGTCAAAGCCTTCGTCGCCAAGGCCGCTGTCAACGGTATCGACGTGTTCCGCATCTTCGACGCGATGAACGACGTGCGTAACCTGCGAGTGGCCATCGAAGCGGTAAAAGCCGCCGGCAAACATGCCCAGGGCACCATCGCCTACACCACCAGCCCGGTGCACACCATCGAGGCGTTCGTGGCCCAGGCCAAGCAAATGGAAGCCATGGGTTGCGACTCGGTGGCGATCAAGGACATGGCCGGCCTGCTGACGCCATACGCCACCGGCGAGCTGGTCAAGGCGCTGAAGGCCGAGCAGAGCCTGCCGATCTTCATCCACTCCCACGACACTGCGGGCCTGGCTTCGATGTGCCAGCTCAAGGCCATCGAAAACGGTGCCGACCATATCGACACCGCTATCTCCAGCTTCGCCTGGGGCACCAGCCACCCGGGTACCGAGTCGATGGTCGCGGCCCTCAAAGGCAGCGAATTCGACACCGGCCTGAGCCTGGAACTGCTGCAGGAAATCGGTTTGTACTTCTACGCCGTGCGCAAGAAGTACCACCAGTTCGAAAGCGAATTCACCGCCGTCGACACCCGCGTGCAAGTCAACCAGGTACCGGGCGGGATGATTTCCAACCTGGCCAACCAGCTGAAAGAGCAGGGCGCGCTGAACCGCATGAGCGAAGTGCTGGCCGAAATCCCGCGGGTTCGTGAAGACCTTGGCTTCCCGCCGCTGGTCACTCCGACTTCGCAGATCGTCGGTACCCAGGCGTTCTTCAACGTGCTGGCCGGCGAGCGCTACAAGACCATCACCAACGAAGTGAAGCTGTACCTGCAAGGCGGCTACGGCAAGGCGCCGGGCATCGTGAATGAAAAACTGCGGCGCCAGGCCATCGGCAGCGAAGAGGTGATCGACCATCGCCCGGCAGATCTGCTGAAGCCGGAAATGACCAAGTTGCGCGGCGAAATCGGCGCGTTGGCCAAGTCCGAAGAAGACGTACTGACCTACGCGATGTTCCCGGACATCGGGCGCAAATTCCTTGAAGAGCGCGACGCTGGCACCTTGAGCCCTGAAGTGCTGTTGCCGATTCCTGAAGCCGGCGGCGTGGCCCGTGCCGGTGGCGAAGGTGTGCCGACCGAGTTCGTGATCGACGTGCACGGCGAAAGCTATCGCGTGGACATCACCGGGGTGGGCGTCAAGGCCGAAGGCAAGCGCCACTTCTACCTGTCCATCGACGGCATGCCGGAAGAAGTGGTGTTCGAGCCGCTCAACGAGTTTGTCAGCAGTGGCGGCAGCAAGCGCAAGCACGCCACCGCGCCAGGCCATGTCAGCACGGCGATGCCGGGCAACATCGTCGACGTGCTGGTCAAGGAAGGCGACGTGGTGAAGGCCGGCCAGGCTGTGTTGATCACTGAAGCGATGAAGATGGAGACCGAAGTACAGGCGTCGATCGCCGGCAAGGTCACCGCCGTACACGTGGCCAAGGGCGACCGGGTCAACCCGGGTGAAATCCTGATTGAAATCGAAGGCTGATCAACAGCCTTCGAAACTACCGCTTAAACCTCGGGGGGGCATGTGCCCCCTTTTTTTTGCCCGCAATAATCAGAACGCCAGGGTCCACTGGCCCAGCAAACCCTGGTTACGGCTGTGGGTGCCGACCTCGGCGGTATAGGCCAGGCCCACGGTGTGCCGGGTCGACAGCGCCAGGTCCACCCCGGTGTGCAGCGCCAGGCTGTCGCGGTCCAGGGAGGTGCCTTCGATGGTGAAGTCACTGTTGAAGCCCGGCCGTTTTACCCACGCGGAGGACTGGCGCACGGTGCTGCTCACGTCACCGTAGAGGTGCTTCCAGCCTGTGCTCAGGTGCGGCTTGAGGGCCATCTGGTTGTCCAGCGTAAAGGCACTGGCCAGGCGCAAGCCGAAGGTGCTGCTGAGGTTTTCCTGGGTCTGGGCGCCGACATTCAGCGCTGTAAAGCCGCCTTTTTCCTTGTAGCGGTCGCGGTGATAGCGCTGGTAGCCGATCCCCGCATAGGGTTCGACGCTGAAACTGCCCTTGTCCAGTTGATAGCCCAGCTCGGCGAAAGCGTTCTGGCTTTGGGCGTTGTATTTGCCTTTCGACTGCTCGCGGCGCTCGACGAAATCAAAGTCTACGCTGCGTTGGGTTTGGCCGGCATGGCTGCTGTAGATCGCCCCCAGGCGCAGTGCAAGGGGGCCGTCCTGACGCACGGCGTAACCGCCGAGGTGCCAGCTGTCCAGTTCGCCCTTGAAGCGTTTGGCGTTCAGGTCGCTGGCGGACTTGGCGCCCATCACACCCACCCGCCAGGCATCGTCCACTGCCCAGTCGCCGCCCAGCATCAGGCCTTGGGTGTGTTGCTGCAGGCCCACGCTACCGTGCTGTCCTTCAAGCTTGCCAGCGTTGCCCAGGGCCTGGAACCATACGTGGCCATTGCCTTCGGCATCCGTAAGGTTGCGTTCGTCGCCTGTCCGGCGCATGACTGAAAGCAGGCTGCTGTTGAGCTGTTTCATGCTGTCTTGAGTGGCGGCGCCAAGGTTGGCGTTCTGGCTGCCTGCCAGTTGCTCCAGAACTGCACCCACACGGCCCGGTGCCAGCCTGCCAAGTTCCCGGGCGATATTGTCCAGTTCGTACTCTTGCCACTCATTGAGTTCGCCCGACTTGATGAGGGTGTCCACGGCAGAGTCCAGTACGCGGGCAACCTGCTGGCCGTTACGGGTGGTGGCGTGGTCGGTAAAGTTAAAGTCGGGAGTGGGCTTGGGTGGCTTGGGGCGCTGGTGGCCTTGCTGGCCGGCCTCTGGCGCCGGGATGAACCACTCGCTGTCTGGATCGATGTCCCCTCGCGCCTGGACGAATTGAGCGTTGGTGGCACCCAGCGCGAAGGTGATGGCGAGTGCGAGTTGTTTCTGAAGGAGTGGCATGCAGGTCCGACCTCTTGATGTATGAGGTCGGGAAATCTAGCGGGGTAAAGGGCGGATAAATGTCAGGCCATCCACCCTTTGCCTGCCAGAGATGTCTCTAGTGGGCCGCGATTAAAAACTCATCTGCCATTGCCCGATCAGCCCGTGATTGCGGCTGTTACTGCCTATTTCGCCGCTGTAGCCCACGCCGAGGGTATGGCGTGCCGACAGGCCTACATCCAGCCCGGCTTCCAGCAACAGGCTGTCGCGGTCCAGGGCGCTGCCTTCGACGTTGAACGCGGTGCCGCCCATCAGGAAGGCCTGGCGGGTGCTGCTGTCCACGTCGCCGTAGGTGTGTTTCCAGCCGGCGCTGACCCGCGGTGTGAGACTGATGCCGTTGTCCAGCTGGCTCAAGTGCGCCAGGCGCAGGCCGAAGGTGCTGCTGAAATTGTCCTGGGTTTGCCCGTCGACATGCAGGGCGGCGGCGGCGCCTTTTTCGTTGTAGCTGTCGCGGTGGTAGCGCTGGTAGCCGAGGTTGGCGAACGGCTCGGCGCTCAGGCGCCCGCTGCCCATGGCATAACCCAGTTCGGCGAAGGCTTGTTGGCTGTTGGCGTCGTAGTCACCTTTGGGCCGATCGTTGAAACCGTCAAAGGCCACCGTACGTTTACTGTCTCCCTGGTGCCCGCTGTACGCAGCACCCAGGCGCAAGGCCAGCGGTCCGCTCTGGCGCATGGCGTAGACGCCGGCGTGCCAGCTGTCGACGCTGCCGTCGACGCCGGTGGTGTCCAGGTCGGTCTTCGAATAACCGCCCAGCACGCCCACGCGCCAGTCCGAATCGAGCGCCCAATCGGCCCCCAGCACGCTGCCTTTGGTGCGCTGGGTCAGGCCATTGCTGCCGTGGTCGCCGTCGAGCTTGCCGTAGCTGCCGATACCTTGCAGCCACAGGCGGCCCCGGGCGTTGGGGTCGTTGAGGTTGCGGGCTTCGGCGGGTACGCCGGTGGCGGCCAGTACGGGGGTGTCTTTTTGATCAAGGCCCACCAGCAGTCCGGCACCGCCGCCCAGTTGGTGCATGGCGTTCAACATGCTGTTGCCGACCTGGGCGCTGGCGCCGAGGGTGGCACTGGTCAGGTTGGCGGTGCTGCTGCCGGCCAATTGCTCGATGGCGGCACCGGCGCTGCTGTTGGTGGTGTTGAGCAAGGCGTTGTACAACGCGTTGTTCTTGCCCAGGCTCGCCAGGGCGTTGGCGGCGCGGGTGCCGTTGCCGGTGTTGGCGAACTGATTGAACGCCACGTCATTGCGGGAATAGGTCAGGCCGACCTGGGTAGGGCTGTAATCCAGGGTGGGGGTGAGGAAGGCATAGTCGCTGGTGACCTTGCCGAACGTGCCATTGATGCTGCCGGCCTGCAGTACCGTGTAGTGGCTCTGCCACGGGTAGGTGCCGGTGCCGGGATTGACCGCCAGGGTCGCGCCATTCAGGTACGCGGTGCCGCCGACCTGGACCGGTGCGCTGCTGCCGTCGGCATTCACGCCATAGGCCAGGGTCGAGCCGCTGGTCATCGTCAGGTCGCGGGTGATGCTGGCGGTGCCGAGGGCGGTGTTGGTCTGCAAGGTGCCTTTGACCAACAGGCTGCCGACACTGCCGCCACCGGCATAAATACCGCCTTCATCGACGGTCAGGTTGCCAGCGATCCCGCCCTGGTTGATCAGCTTGGCGCCCCTGAAAATCTCGCCGCCGTCGCTGAAGTCGCCGCTGCCGGTGAGGGTCCAGGTGCCTTGCTTCACGTCCAGCCATTCGAAGTTGCGGCTGTCGCCGAAACTGCCGCCGGCGGCGTCGTCCATGATCACGCGGTCATATCCGGTGCCGCCATCCACCACGCCGACAAAGCGGCTGCCGCCGAGCAGGGTCAGCGTGTCATCGCCGCCGCCCAAATCCAGGGCTAGGCCGTTGCTGCCGCTGATCAAGCCGGCGTTGACCACCGTGTCGGCAAACTCGCCGACGAACTTCACACCGAAGCCGTTCAGGCCCTGAATGGTGCCATGGTTGATCAGGGTGGTTGCAGCAAGTCCCGGGCCGTCGCTGCCGTCGTCCACCAGCACCGCGTTGTTGGCACCGCTTACCAATGCACCCACGCCGTTGAACACGTAGCCACCACCGAGGGCGATGCCTTCGCTGCCGTTGGCAAAGCCGTTCTTGTCGACACCACCGGCGCCGACGCCCTGGATGACTCCGTAGTTTTCGATGTGGGCAATCTTGTCGATGTCCACGCCGTCACCATCGCCGTCCGGCTGCAGTCCGGAGAATGCGCCGGTAATAGTGCCGTGGTTGATCACCGTGCCATCGCCGTCGGAACCAAAACCCGAGCCGTTGCGGCCGATTACCGTGCCGTAGTTGGTCAGCGTGGCGCCCAGGTCGGTGGTGATGCCGTGGCGGCCGCCGGAGATGAGGCCGTAGTTGGTGACGGTCACGCCAGTAGCGGAGTCGATGTCGACGCCGTCGAATTTGTCATCGCGCGAGTGGGTGTCGCCGGTGGAAATCTCGCCGTAGTTGGTGATCGTAGCGTTGCCGCCGGTCTTCATGCCGTCGCTGGCGTCGCCGCGAATCAGCCCGCCTTGGCGGTTGATGATAGTGGTGGTGACGTTGGAGCTGCGGATCGCATCCAGGTCCAGCCCTTGGCCGGTGGCGGAGCGAATGGTGCCGCTGTTGTCGATCAACAGGCTGCCGCTGGCGAAATTGCTGTCGATGCGCAGCGCGTCGTTGGCGCCCTGGATCACGCCGCCGGCGCGGTTGTAGATGCTGTAGTTGCGCGTACCGGTGAGGCTGCCGCTGCTGTCGATGGCCCGGCCACCCGTGGAGGTAATGCTGCCGGAGTTGTCGATCACCACGCCATTACCGGTGGTGCCGTCCTTCAAGGTCACCGCGACTTTGGAGGTGGTGATACTGCCCGGTGCCGAAATCGTCAGCGAGTCGCTACCGCCCAGGGTTTGCCCGGTGGTGGTGGGCGTGTCGATCTGCAGCGTCTTGGTTGGCGTGGGCGCCGCATCGACAAAACCGCTGCTGACCAGCAGGCCGAGAGTGAGCGCAAGGCGCTGGGGCGAAGGGGGCATGGCGGGCGACCTTGTTTTTGGAAAAGAGTCGACCTGTATAGCGGAGGTTTTTTACAGAATGATGGCGAGGAGGTGACGGGGATTGAAATGAGCCTGACGGTTGAAGAACGAACTCGGTTGATCGAAAGCATTCAGGATGCATTGGCCGAGGGAACGCTGGAAATAGCCGAGGCGGTACGCCGGCTGCGAACGGAAGTCACTGGGCTGCATCAGAGCCAGTTTGCCAAGATGTGCAAAATCTCCGTACGCACGCTGGTGCATATCGAACATGGCGAGGGCAATCAGACGCTGAAGTCGTTGAACGCAGTGTTCAGGCCGTTTGGGTTGAAGATGGGAGTGGTGAAGGTTCGCAGAAGCTTGTAGGAAAAGGCGATGGCGTGGTGTTTGATCGTGAGCAAGTATTTCAAGGTATAGATGCTCGCCTATTCGCCTCGGCTGAGCACAAGGCCCGGATACGCTGAAGATACAATGTGGGAGCCGGGCTTGCCTGCGATGACGGTGGGTCAGTTGATACATTCGTGACTGATACACCGCTTTCGCGAGCAAGCCCGCTCCCACATTTGTCAGGGGGTGGCAGGGTGGCTTAGGTACGGCACTCCACCAGCGTTTTCAACTGTCCCGAACCGGTCTGGTTTGCATCCGACAGCCACGCTTCAAACCCGGCCCCAATCGCCGGCCATTCCCCATCCAGGATCGAATACCACGCCGTATCCCGGTTCTTTCCCTTCACCACCGTGTGCTGGCGAAACACCCCTTCAAAACTGAAACCCAAACGCTCGGCGGCGTTTTTGGAGCGGGCGTTGGCGTTGTTGCACTTCCACTCCAGGCGGCGATTGCCCAGCTCAAACGAGTGCCTGGCCAGCAGGTACACCGCCTCGGTGCTTTTCGGTGAACGTTGCATCGGGGCGCCGAAGGTCACGTGGCCGATTTCAATGCGGCCTTGCTCGGGCACGATGGACATCAGGCTGAGGATGCCTTGCACCTCGCCGCTGGCCTTGTCGATCACGCTGAAGAAGTACGGGTCGCTGTGGGACGCGTGGTTGTTCAGCCAGGCATCGAAGGCGGCGCGCTCGGGGAATGGGCCGTAAGGCAAATAGTCCCACAGCTTCGGATCCGCGCCGGGGCCTTGCAGGGCGTTGAACAGGTCATCGCCGTGGCGGGCCGGGTCGAGTTTTTCCAGGCGCACGAAGCGCCCTTCGATAAGGGTGACGGTGGGCGCCGGGACACCTTTCCAGTCGGCCAATGATGTCGTCATGCTGTGCTTCTCCTTAAAGACCTTTGCGAAACTGGATAAAGCCGGGGCGTTCGGCGATGCGTTCGTACAGCTGGATGGCGGTGGCGTTGGTCTCGTGGGTCAGCCAGTGGACCTTGCAGCAACCGTCGGCCTTGGCGGTGGCGTAGACGAATTCGATCAGCTTGCGGCCGACGCCGGTGCCGCGCTGGGCCGGGTCTACCAGCAAATCCTGCAGGTAGCAGGAGTTCTCGATGCTCCAGTTGGACCGGTGGTAGATGAAATTGACCATGCCTACGGCCTTGCCGTCCTGCCAGGCCAGGGCCGAGTGGGTCGGCTCATTGGCGTCGATCAAGCGTTGCCAGGTGTTCTGGCTGACGGCGTCGGGCAGCTCGGTGTTGTAGAAGCGCAGGTAGGCTTGCCACAGGGGCAACCAAGCGGCGTGGTCGGCGGCGCTGACCTGGCGGATTTCGATCTGGCTCATGTTGGCTCCTTGGGAATAAAGCGGGCGAGGGTCTGGTCGCGCACGTCGGTGCTGGCCGCGAGGCCCTCACGAACGCCGGCGATGTCCGCCGGGCTGCGGTTCTGGCTGAGTTTTCGTTTGCCTTCCAGGCGTTGGATCGGCAGGGCAAAGCCGACGATGGCCTTGAGCATGCCGTCGATGTAGTCGGCCGGGGCGTCGCTGACTTTCCAGGGTTGGGCGCGATTGCCTTCATGGCGGTCGGTGAGGGCGCTGACCAGTTCGAGCAGGCGCTCGGCGTCGGTGAACACTTCGCCGGTGCCGTAGGCGTGTACCGCGATGTAATTCCAGGTCGGCACCACTTTGCCGTGTTCGGCCTTGGCCGGGTAGAACGACGGGCTGACGTAGGCCTCGGCCCCGGCAAAAATCACCAGGGCCTCGCCGCCATTTTGCAGGTCCTGCCATTGGCGATTGGCTTTGGCCATGTGCCCGTAAAGGGTGCCGTTGGGCCCTTCATCCGGGTTGAGCAGCAGCGGCAAATGGCTGGCTTGCAGGCCTTGTTCGCCCAAGGTCACCAGTTGCGCCAGGCGCGTGTGCTGGATCAGTTGCTGGATTTCGGGCAAGTCATCGAGGGCAAAGGCGCGTGGTGTGTACATGAAGATTTTCCTTGGCGAATGCCTGCATCCTAGGCAGGCTATTGGTTCGTTGTAAGAGCCATCTATAGTCAATTTTATAGGTCCAATTCCATGCCTGCGTTAGAACCACCGCTCTCGTTCAACCCGGCGGGTATCGAGTTGGACCGCCGCCAGGGACTCACCCGCCAGCTCTATCAGGCGCTGCGCCAGCGAGTACTGGATGGCCGGTTGGTCAGTGGCACCCGGCTCCCCGCCAGCCGTGACCTGGCGGCCGCGCTGTCGATCTCGCGCAACAGTGTGGTTCGCGCTTACGACCAACTGTATGCCGAAGGATTTATCGAAGGCCGCGTGGGTGATGGCACCTATGTGGCGCAATTGCCGCAGACGTCGACGCCCGCAAAAAAACTATCCACAAAAGTGTCCACAGGGTTATCAACAGGCTTATCCCCAGGTTTATCCACAAAACGCCCGGATTTACCTGTGTTTTCGTCCAGTCAAGTTATCCACAGCGGTGCGCTGGCGCGGGTGGAAAACAATCATTTGGCGCTTCCGCCCAGCGGTCCGCCGAGGGCCTTCCGGGTGGGCGTACCGGCTTTCGATCTGTTCCCGTTTGACGTGTGGGCCAAGCTGAATGCGGCTTTCTGGCGCAAGCCGGACTTGCAGCAGTTGTGTTACGGCGACCCGGCGGGCGACGCGCGCCTGCGTGGATTGATTGCGGCCTATCTACGCAGTTCTCGCGGCATGCAGTGCACGGCTGAGCAAATAGTGATCACCAGTGGCGCGCAGCAGGCAATCAGCCTTTGTGCACAGCTGCTGGTGGAGCCCGGCGATGAGGTTGCCATCGAGAATCCGGGGTATCGGGCAGCAGGCCATGCGTTCGCGGTGGCGGGCGGCCAATTGCATGGCGTGACGGTGGACAGCGAGGGCATCGACTGCGCTGCCTTGAACCGCCTCGGCGGTTGCCGCCTGGCCTACGTCACCCCGTCCCATCAATACCCCACCGGCGTGGTGATGAGCCTGGCCCGGCGCCTGGAACTGCTGGCCTGGGCCGAGCGTACGGGCGGCTGGATCGTCGAGGATGACTACGACGGTGAGTACCGCTACAGCGGCGCGCCCCTGGCGCCACTGGCGGCCCTCGATCGCACGGGGCGGGTGCTGTATGTCGGGACTTTCGGCAAGGTGGCCTTTCCGGCGCTGCGCCTGGGCTACCTGGTGTTGCCGGCCGGCCTGGTCCAGGCCTTTGCCCGGCGCCGCGCGGTGGATGTGCGCCACTCGGAAGTCAGCACCCAGGCGGTGATGGCGGAGTTCATGGCGACCGGGCATTTCCAGCGTCATGTACGCCGCATGCGCCGCGCCGCGCAGAGCCGGCTCAATGCGCTATTGGCCGAATGGCCCGCCGGCGTTGAAGGTGTTGGCCGCCTGCCGTCGGTGGCGGCCGGGCTGCACCTGACCGTGCGGGTCGACAGCCTGGCGCGGGAACAGGCGCTGATCCAACAGGCGGCGGCAGTGGGTGTGGAGGTCAATGGCTTGAGCAGCTATTGGCTGCCGGAGTCACTCACGCCGCAGGATCAGCGTGCCGGATTGGTGTTGGGGTTTGCTGCCGTGCCCGAGGCGCAGATCAGCCAGGCGTTGAAGCGCTTGGGCCAGGTTTGGCGCGCGCCGGTTGCGCACTGAGGCGCAACCGGCGGCAACCGATCAGGTGCCGGACTTGATCTTGGTCCAGGCGCGGGTCCTGGCACGTTCGGCGTCACGTCCCAGGGGCTTGAGGGTATACAGCGTGGCCATGGCCGCCTCGGTCGGGTACAGGTTGGGATTGTTGCGAATCGCCGGATCCACCAACCCGGTGGCGTCCTTGTTGGGGTTGGGGTAACCGACAAAATCGCTGATCGGCGCGATCACGCCCGGTTGCAGCAGGTAGTTGATAAAGGCGTAGGCGTCTTCCGGGTCCTTGGCGCCTTTGGGGATCGCGAGCATGTCGAACCAGATCGGCGCGCCTTCTTTGGGTAGCCGCATGTCCACGGTCACACCGTTCTTGGCTTCCTTGGCGCGGTTGGCGGCCTGGGAGAAGCTGCCGGAATAGCCGACCGCCACGCAGATGTCGCCGTTGGCAATGTCAGCCATGTACTTGGACGAGTGGAAATAGGTGATGTACGGGCGGATCTTCATCAGCAATGCTTCGGCTTTGACATAGTCCGCCGGGTTGCTGCTGTTGGGATCCAGGCCCAGGTGCTGCAAGGCCAGCGGCAGGATTTCCGACGGCGAATCCAGCAGCGCCACGCCGCATTGCTTGAGCTTGCTGATGTTCTCGACGTTGAAGATCAGGTCCCAGCTGTCCACGGGGGCGTTGGCCCCCAGCGCGGCCTTGACCTTGTCCGGGTTGAAGCCGATCAGGATGGTGCCGTACATGTAGGGCACGGCGAATTTATTGCCGGGGTCGTTGGCCTCGATCAGCTTCATCAACTTGGGATCGAGGTGGTTCCAGTTGGGCAGTTTGCTGCGGTCCAGCGGCTGGAACACCGAGGCTTCGATCTGCTTGGCCAGGAACACGTTGGACGGCACCACCACGTCATAGCCGGAGTTGCCGGTCAGCAGCTTGGCCTCCAGGGCTTCGTTGGTGTCGAAGATGTCGTAGACCAGCTTGACGCTGGGGTTCTGCGCCTTGAAATCCTCCAGGGCCTTGGGCGTGATGTAGTCGAACCAGTTGTAGACCCGCAGGGTTCTTTCTTCGGCGTGCGCGGCCCCGCTCAGCACGGCGGCGCAGAGGACGAGATGCTTGAGCATGTTCATTGGGCGAATCCCTCAAAACCTTCGAGAACGTTGACGGCATTGATGCCGATTTCTTCCACGGCGTAGCCGCCTTCCATCACAAACAGCGTCGGTTTGCCGAGGCGGGCGATTCGCGCGCCCATCGCCAGGTAGTCGGGGCTGTCGAGCTTGAACTGGGAGATCGGGTCGTCCTTGAAGGTGTCGACGCCCAGCGAGACCACGATGATGTCGGCGCCGTAGCGCTCGATATCCCCGCAGGCCTGCTCCAGTGCGGCGCTCCAGCGGTCCCAGCCAGAACCTGCGGGCAACGGATAGTTGAAGTTGAAACCTTCGCCGGCGCCTTCGCCCAACTCGTCGGCGTAGCCCAGGAAGAACGGAAATTCCGCCTCCGGATGGCCGTGGATCGAGGTGAACAGCACATCGTCGCGCTCGTAGAAAATCGACTGGGTACCGTTGCCGTGGTGGTAGTCCACGTCGAGGATGGCCACCTTTGTGTGGCCCTGGTCGAGAAACGCCTGGGCTGCGATCGCCGCGTTGTTGAGGTAGCAATATCCGCCCATCAAGTCGCTGGCGGCGTGGTGCCCGGGCGGACGGCACAGGGCGAAGGCACTGCGGGCGCCTTGCTGGATCGCCTGTTGCGCGGTGAGAGCGACTTGCGCCGCGCTGTAGGCCGCTTGCCAGGTGCCGGCGGTGATCGGCGCGCCGCCGTCGAAACTGTAATAGCCGAGCTGGCCGTGCAGGCTGCTGGGGATGACCCGGCGCAAGGTGCGTGCGGGCCAGGTGTAGGGCAGCAAGTCTCCGTCCTGGCCAAATGCCGTCCAGCGTTGCCAGGCGCCTTTGAAGAAGTCCAGGTACGCGGGGCTGTGAATACGTTGCAGCGGCGCCAGGCCAAAATCCTCAGGCGCTTGCACCGGGCCCAGTTCGCGGTCCTTGACCCGTTGCAACACATGGTCGGCGCGCGAGGGCATTTCAAAACAGGGCATCAGTTGCCCGTCCATCAACTCGCACCGGCCATGGTGCAGGTGGTGATCGTCCGAGTAGATCGTCAGCATATTGTTGTTCTCCGCAGGCTGAATCGGTGAGTCCAGTCTTGCGGCGGGTGGGATTAATGAGAATGGCAGGAGCGGCCAAAAGGGGATAAATATGGCCAAAGTGTGTGACCGCAATTCGCCCCGAAATGGCGCGGCCGTGCCCCAGCAAGTGGCTTCAGGGGCGGAACTGGCTGGGTGCGACGCCGCTCCAGCGAACAAAGGCGTGACGGAAACTCGCGGTTTCGCTGAAGCCCAGCGCCTCGGCAATTCGGTAAATGGGCAGCTCATCCTCGCCCAGCAATCGCTTGGCCCGCTCGAAGCGTAGCTCGTCCAGCAACTCCTGATAGCTGCAGCCCAAGTCATGCAGGTGCCGGCGTAGCGTGCGCGGGGAGCAGTTCATCTGCTCGGCCAGGCCGTCGAGGCCCGGCGCGGCGCTGAGTTGGCTGGCGAGCAGGTGGCGAATCTTGCCCAGCCAGGCCTGGCGCCCGGTGAACTCGGTGTTTTGCTTGCGGCAGCGCTCGGCCATGGCCTGGTGGGTGACGGCGTCGGCTAATGGCAGGGGCTGGTCCAGCCAGCTTCGGTCGAAGGCAAACGCGTTGGCGATGGCGCCGAATTGCAGCGGGCAGGCAAAGATTTCGGCGTACCGTGCGCGGTAATCCGGGGCGTCGTGTTCAAAGCGCGCCCCCAGCAGCGGCAGGGCATGCCCCAGCAGGTCGTCGCAGATCACCTTCAACGAGGCCAGGCAGAGTTCGACGTTGAACGTTTCCAGCGCCGGATTTTCCCGGTAATCCGCGGCGCTGAACCAGATGCGCGTGCCGTCTTCCTCAAGGTCCAGCTCGAAAAGTGTTCCCAGCAGCGCCGGATACCGCAGCGCCAGGCGCAAAGCGTCACCGAAGGTGGCACTGGTGAGCAGTGCGTAACCGAGCATGCCATAGGAAGAAACGTGCATTTGCCGGCCCAGCTCCAGGCCGATATCCCGGCGCAGGGCCATGGCGTTGGCGCACACGCGCATCTCCTGGTTGGTGGTGATGCGGGTGTCGGCGCGGCTCAAGTCCGCCGCGCAAATACCGCTGCCGGCCAGCAAGGCCTCGGCGGGTTGGCCTTCGGCCTTGAAGGTATTGAGCACCAACGAGACGGCATTGAGGGTGGTGAGGTGGGAGTGCAACATGGGTGCTTCCAGCCAGGGGATGGCTGGAAGAGGAGCAAGTTATATGCCGGTCAGCTCAGTTCGCCGCACAGGTCGAGTTCGACCAGGCGGCGGACTTCGGCGGTGTCCAGCCCGGCGCCGATCAACGCATTGAGCTTGCCGAACGCGGCTTCACGGGTCATCCCGCCACCTGACAACACACCGACGCCCCGCAAGCGGCTGCCGGCCTCGTACACGTCCAGCTCCACACCGCCTTCATGGCATTGGGTGATTGCCACCACGACCACGCCGTTATCCTGCGCGCGCTGCAGGCTGGCGAGGAACTGCGGGTTGTCGCTCGGCCCGGTGCCGCTGCCGAAGCATTCCAGCACCAGCGCCTGGATGCCGCTGTCGATCAACGCGTCCAATTGCGCGGCGGCGATGCCCGGCACCAGTGGCAGCACGCCCACATTGACCAGCGCCTTGGGCTGGCGGTAATGCAGCGCCGCCGGAATCATGTCCGCCTTGGCGACGCCGCCGTTACGCTGCAATGCGGCAAACGGATGGCGACCAAAACTGCGGATCTTCGCGCAACGGGTCGGGGCCATCAGTGCGCCGTGGAAGTACAGTTGCACGCCCGGCGCCAGGCCAGCGCCCAGGGCTGCCAGCGCACCGCTGACGTTTTCCCAGGCATCGCTGTCGGGCACACCGGCCGGCAGCATCGAGCCGGTAAACAGCACCGGCGCGGGCAGGCCCAGCAGTTGGAAACTCATGGCCGCAGCGCTATAGGCCAGGGTGTCGGTGCCGTGCAGCACCAGTACGGCGTCGCAACCCTCGTCCACCGCCTCGATCACGGCGACGCGCAGGCGCTGCCAATAGGCGGGGGTCATGTTCGCACTGTCGATCAGCGGGGACATTTCCCGAAAGCGCCAGGCTGGCATATTCAGTTGGGCGAGGGCTTCGCTCATGCGCGCTTCAAACCCCGAAGCGGGGGCCAGGCCGTTGGCGCTGGCCTGCATGCCGATGGTGCCGCCGGTGTAGAGCACCATGACGTTGTTGGCTGGTTGCATTGAAGAATCTCCTGAACGAAAAACGCCGCCGGGCCCAGAGCATGCCCAAGGCCGGGCGGCGTGTCATCTATCTAGGTTTAGCGTTGCGCTTGAGCGTTCAGTTCTGCGGTCGCTTGAGCGGCTGGCTCAGGCTTCACCGGATTTGCCGGCCAGGCCTTGCGGTCCAGGTCCAGGTCCGGGAACTTGCTGGAATCAAACACCGGGGTCTTGATGCCCGCAGCACGCTGGCCGTCGTAGTCATTCAGGATGCGCATGGCGATCTTGAACAGGAACGCCAGGGCAAACAGGTTGACGAACGCCAGCATGGTCATGGTGATGTCGGCGAAGGCAAACACGGTGCTCAGGTTCTCGATGGAACCCCAGAAAATCAGCACCAGCACCAGCGCACGGTAGCCCATCAGCACCTTGCGGTTGTCGCCCACGATGAAGCGCAGGTTGCTCTCGCCGAGGTAGTAGTTGTACATGATCGAGGTGAACACGAACAACGCCAGGGCCACCGAGATGAACATCCGGCCCCAGTCACCCACCACCGCCGCCAGGGAGTTCTGGGTCAGGGCAATGCCGTCGCCTTCAAAGCCCGGGGTGTAGAAGCCCGAGAGCAGGATCAGCAGCGCGGTGCAGGTGCAGATGACGAAGGTGTCGAGGAACACGCTGAACGCCTGAACCACGCCTTGGGCGATCGGGTGTTCAACCGAGGCGACTGCCGCCACGTTAGGCGCACTGCCCAGGCCGGCTTCGTTGGCGAACACGCCGCGTTTCACACCCATGATGATCGCGCTGCCCACCAGGCCACCGAAGGCCTGGTCGAGGCCGAAAGCGCTCTTGACGATGGTCGCGAGCATGGCCGGCACGTGGTCGAATTGCAGCACGATCACGTACAGGGTCACCGCGATGTAGACCAGGGTCTTGACCGGTACCAGCAGGTCGGCGATCGAGGCGATACGCTTGATCCCGCCGATGAACACCAGGCCCAGCAGCACCGCCAGGGCCAGGCCGGTGTAGGTGGTGTCGAGGCCAAACGCGTTGTTCAGCGAGTGGGTTACGGCGTGGGCTTGCAGGCCATTGAAGGCGAAACCGAAGGTCACCAGCAGCAGGAACGCCATCACCATGCCCAACCAGCGCTTGTGCAGGCCGTGCTGGATGTAATACGCCGGGCCGCCACGGTAGGTGCCTTCAGCGTCGGTGCGTTTGTAGAGCTGGCCGAGGGAGCACTCGATAAAGCTCGAAGACATGCCCACCAGTGCGGTGACCCACATCCAGAACACGGCGCCCGGGCCACCCAGGGTCACGGCAATGCCGACGCCTGCGATGTTGCCGGCACCTACGCGCCCGGCGAGGCTGAGCATCAGCGCCTGGAACGAACTGAGTTGGCCGGCGCTGCTTTTCAGGCTGTCGCGAAACACCGAAAACATGTGGAAAAAGTGACGCAACTGAACGAAACGCGAGCGGATCGTGAAGTAACCACCGAGCCCGACAATGAGCACGATCAATACTTTCCCTGAGAGGAAGTCGTTGATGACTTCTAGCATGGAGTGTTCCTCGCTGATTTTTCTAATGGCAAACGCAGGACGGTCCGACGCATCGCTCGGCACCAGGCAGTGCACGACGCTTCGACCCCAATCCTTTTGCGGGTGTTGTTATTCATGCGGTTTCGCGCTTCCCAGGGTCTCGTTACCGACGACCGCTGACGCGAAGAGGGGCGGCACTATACCTAGGAGTGGGTGATCCGTCTGCACGAGGCGATTAAAGGTTTCAGCCAAGGCGTTACGGGCAAGGCGGGTTTGTTGGGCGATCTTGGAGTTTTTATTGGCGTCATTTCACAACCTTGAGGCAAAAAAAAGGGCCTGAAGAACGAGCCTTCAGGCCCTCAAAAGGTGAGAGGTGTCTAGTCCCTCAACCTGGTGAGCGGTGCAACAAACGCTTAGGCCTTCAAGGGGACCAAACGTGGGGCAATCATGTTTTCGGGGCGCAGGATGTCGTCGAGCATGGCGTCGTCGAGCAAGCCTTCTTCGCGCACCAGTTCCAGCACGCCGCGGCCGCTTTCAAGGGCGATACGGGCGATGCGGGTGGCGTTTTCATAGCCGATGTACGGGTTCAGCGCGGTGACCAGGCCGATGGAGTGTTCCACCAGCTCGCGGCAGCGGGCTTCGTTGGCAGTGATGCCGACGATGCAGTGCTCGCGCAGCATGTCCATGGCGCGTTGCAGCAGGCGGATCGAGTCGAAGATCTTGTAGGCGATCAGCGGCTCCATCACGTTCAGTTGCAGTTGGCCGCCTTCGGCCGCGATGGTCAGCGCCAAATCGTTACCGATGATTTGGAACGCCACCTGGTTCACGGCTTCCGGGATCACCGGGTTGACCTTGCCGGGCATGATCGAGCTGCCTGGCTGACGCGCCGGCAGGTTGATTTCGTTGATGCCGGTGCGTGGGCCGCTGGACAGCAGGCGCAGGTCGTTGCAGATCTTCGACAGCTTCACCGCGGTACGCTTGAGCATGCCGGAGAACAGCACGAAAGCGCCCATGTCGGAGGTGGCTTCGATCAGGTCGGCAGCCGGTACCAGCGGCTGGCCGCTGATGGTCGCCAGGCGCTGGACGGCCAGGGCCTGGTAACGCGGGTCGGCGTTGATGCCGGTACCGATGGCGGTGCCGCCCAGGTTCACTTCGGTCAGCAGCTCAGGCGCCAGGGTCTTCAGGCGGGCCAGGTCTTCACCGAGGGTGGTGGCGAAGGCACGGAATTCCTGGCCGAGGGTCATCGGCACGGCGTCTTGCAGCTGGGTACGGCCCATTTTCAGGACGTGGCTGAATTCTTCACCCTTGGCAGCGAACGCCTGGATCAGGCTGTCGAGGCTGGCCAACAGCGCGTCGTGGCCCAGCAGCAGACCCAGGCGGATCGCGGTCGGGTACGCGTCGTTGGTCGACTGCGCCATGTTCACGTCGTTGTTGGGGTGCAGGTATTGGTATTCGCCCTTGCTGTGGCCCATGGCCTCCAGCGCGATGTTGGCGATGACTTCGTTGGCATTCATGTTGGTTGAAGTGCCAGCGCCGCCTTGAATCATGTCCACCACGAACTCTTCGTGGAAATCGCCGCGGATCAGACGGGCACAGGCTTCGCTGATGGCAGCGTGCTTGGCTTCGCTGAGTTGGCCCAGCTCGCGGTTGGCGTCAGCAGCTGCCTGCTTGACCATTGCCAGGCCGACCACCAATTTCGGGTAATGCGAAATCGGAACGCCCGAGAGACGGAAGTTGTTCACCGCTCGCAGGGTCTGGATGCCGTAATACGCTTGAGCGGGTACTTCGAGTACGCCAAGCAGGTCTTTTTCTGTGCGGAAAGATGCAGCGGAGGACATGACGGAAATCATCTCGATATGGACCCGGGCTAGGCCGGAACGCTGTGAATGCTAGGCTTGCAGGAGATTTTGGGCCAATGCTGTTAAACACTGGCCTATGCATAAACGGCATAATGTCGGTGTGACCCCGTTACCATGACGGACGTGTGTGCCAAAATGGTGCGTGCCCCGGGAGGATGTGATGAACCTTGAAAGCAAATGGCTGGAAGACTTTAGCGCCCTGGCTGCCACCCGCAGCTTCTCCCAGGCGGCTGAGCGGCGCTTCGTCACCCAGCCGGCGTTCAGTCGGCGCATCCGCAGCCTGGAGGCGGCGCTGGGGCTGACCCTGGTCAATCGCTCGCGCACGCCGGTCGAACTGACGGCGGCGGGGCAGTTGTTCCTGGTCACCGCGCGGACCGTGGTCGAGCAGCTCGGCGAGGTGCTGCGCCACCTGCATCACCTGGAAGGCGGGCAGGGCGAAGTCATGCAAGTGGCGGCGGCGCACTCCCTGGCCCTGGGTTTCTTCCCGCGCTGGATCGCGCAGTTGCGCAACGAAGGGCTGAACATCGCCACGCGGTTGGTCGCCACCAACGTGGGCGACGCCGTGCATGCGCTGCGTGAAGGCGGTTGCGATTTGATGCTGGCGTTCTACGACCCGGATGCGGCGATGCAGATGGACCCGGAGATCTTCCCGTCGCTGCACCTGGGCAACACCGAGATGCTGCCGGTGTGCGCCGCCGATGCCGACGGCAAGCCGTTGTTCGACCTGGAAGGCGAGGGCAGCGTGCCGCTGCTGGCCTACAGCGCCGGAGCTTTCCTGGGGCGCTCGGTAAACCTGCTGCTGCGCCAGCGGGCGCTGCGCTTTACCACGATTTACGAAACGGCCATGGCCGACAGCCTGAAAAGCATGGCCCTTGAGGGCTTGGGCATTGCCTGGGTGCCGCAGTTGAGCGTGCGCGCCGAGCTGGCCCGGGGTGAACTGGTGGTGTGCGGCGGCCCGCAATGGCATGTGCCGCTGGAGATCCGGTTGTATCGCTGTGCGTTGGTGCGCAAGGCGAACGTGCGGTTGTTGTGGCGCAAGCTGGAAGGCGGCGCGGCGCAGAACACCTGAGCCCACACAGATCAAATGTGGGAGCGGGCTTGCTCGCGAAAGCGTAGTGTCAGTCAACCCATCGGTGGCTGATCCACCGCATTCGCGAGCAAGCCCGCTCCCACATTAGTTTTCTGGTGTGTTCGCTGACCTGGAAGTCAATAAAACCGCCTGTTTGCGGTGTAAGACAGATGGTCATTCCAGGGGCTGTTTATCTGCGTTATTACGGTATACTGCGCGGCCTTCGGCCGGTCCAACCGGCCTTAATTCGTACAACAAGCCACGCTGGATTTCCCGCGTGGCTTGTTGTTTTTTGACGCGCCTGCGGGCGCCCAGAGAGAAGAGGCACGACGATGAGTGCATTGGTTGGCGTGATCATGGGCTCCAAGTCCGATTGGTCCACCCTTAGCCACACCGCCGATATGCTGGAAAAACTCGGCATTCCCTACGAAGTGAAGGTGGTTTCCGCCCACCGCACTCCGGATTTGCTGTTCCAGTATGCCGATGAAGCAGAATCCCGTGGCATCGAGGTAATCATCGCCGGTGCCGGCGGCGCAGCTCACCTGCCAGGCATGTGTGCAGCCAAGACTCACCTGCCAGTGCTGGGCGTACCGGTGCAGTCGTCGATGCTCTCGGGCGTGGATTCGCTGTTGTCCATCGTGCAGATGCCCGCCGGTATTCCGGTGGCCACCCTGGCGATCGGCAAGGCCGGCGCGATCAACGCTGCCTTGTTGTCCGCCAGCATCCTCGGCGCCAAGCACCCGCAGTTCCACGCGGCGCTGAAAAAATTCCGTGCTGAGCAGACAGACAGCGTCCTGGACAATCCAGACCCACGCATTGCCTGAGGTGGTTGATTGATGAAAATCGGTGTAATCGGTGGCGGCCAACTGGGCCGCATGCTGGCCCTGGCGGGTACGCCGCTGGGGATGAACTTCGCTTTCCTGGATCCGGCACCAGATGCCTGCGCAGCTGCGCTGGGTGAACACCTGCGTGCGGACTACAGCGACCCGGATCACCTGCGCCAACTGGCCGATGAAGTCGACCTGGTGACCTTCGAGTTTGAAAGCGTCCCGGCTGAAACCGTGGCCTTCCTGTCGCAGTTCGTGCCGGTATACCCGAGCGCCGAAGCCTTGCGCATCGCGCGTGACCGCTGGTTCGAGAAGAGCATGTTCAAGGACCTGGGCATCCCGACACCGGCTTTCGCCGACATCCAGTCCCAGGCTGACCTGGACGCCGCAGTCGCCTCCATCGGCCTGCCGGCCGTGTTGAAGACCCGCACCCTGGGTTACGACGGCAAGGGCCAGAAAGTCCTGCGCACCGCCGCCGACGTGGTCGGTACCTTCGCCGAACTGGGCAGCGTCGCCTGCCTGCTGGAAGGCTTCGTGCCGTTCACCGGTGAAGTCTCGCTGATTGCCGTGCGTGCCCGCGATGGCGAAACGCGTTTCTACCCGCTGGTGCACAACACCCACGACAGCGGCATCCTCAAGCTGTCCGTGGCCAGCACCGATCACCCGCTGCAAGCCCTGGCCGAAGATTATTCGAGCCGTGTGCTGAAGCAACTGGATTACGTCGGCGTGATGGCGTTCGAGTTCTTTGAAGTCGACGGTGGCCTCAAGGCCAACGAAATCGCCCCGCGCGTGCACAACTCCGGGCACTGGACCACCGAAGGCGCCGAGTGCAGCCAGTTCGAAAACCACCTGCGGGCGGTAGCGGGCTTGCCATTGGGCTCCACGGCAAAAGTCGGCGAGAGCGCCATGCTCAACTTCATCGGCGTGGTGCCGCCGGTTGATCGCGTGATCGCGATTGATGACTGCCATCTGCATCACTACGGCAAGGCGTTCAAGGCCGGGCGCAAGGTCGGCCACGCCAACCTGCGCTGCAAGGATCGCGCGACGCTGCAAGCGCAGATCCTCAAGGTCGAAGCGCTGATCGCCGAGCAATAACCCAAGGCCGGGCGGAACCATTGGTACCCGCCACCCTCTGATTGCAGGAAGCCAAAGTCTGACTAGGCTTTGACTGAATTCACTTCAATCAGAGGGAAATGCCATGGGTATCATTGGGACCATCTTTATCGGTTTGATCGTCGGCCTGCTGGCGCGTTTCCTGAAGCCAGGCGACGACAGCATGGGCTGGATCATGACCATCCTGCTGGGTATCGCCGGTTCGCTGGTTGCGACCTATGGTGGCCAGGCACTGGGTATCTATCAGGCGGGCCAGGGCGCAGGCTTCATTGGTGCGCTGGTGGGTGCCGTGGTGCTGCTGGTGATCTACGGTCTGCTGAAAAAGAAGTAATTTAGCGACCAAGCCCTCTGCGCTGCGCAGGCGCAGAGGGCTAGAATGCCGGCACTGTAATCCTTGCCGAGCCTCTCCATGCGCCGTCTTCTGTTATCCCTTCTTCTATGCACCGGGTTGGCCCACGCTGGCGAACTGCCGGAAACCGACTGGCTGGAACTGATGCCCAAGTCGGACCAGAAAGCCCTCGAAGAAATGCCGGAAATCGACCACAACTCCCCGGAAGCCCAAGGCACGTTCACCGCAAAGGGCGGCCTGAAGCAGAGCAAGGGTTTGCCGGCGGTTATGTATTCCACCAAGACGGTGGCTGCCATGAACGGCAAGAATATTCGCATTGGCGGCTATCCCGTGCCGCTGGAAACCGACGCCAAGGGCCGCAGCACGCTGTTCTTCCTGGTGCCTTATCCGGGCGCCTGCATCCACGTGCCGCCACCGCCGCCCAACCAGTTGGTGCTGGTGCGTTATCCCAAGGGCTTGAAGCTGGATGACATCTACACGCCGCTGTGGGTGACGGGCACGCTGAAGGTGGAGAAGGTCAACAATGACCTGGCCGATGCGGCGTATGCGTTGGATGCGGGGAAGGTGCGGGCGGTCAAGGAATCGGATCTCTGATCTGACGCAGCACCTAATGTGGGAGCGGGCTTGCTCGCGAATGCGGTGTGTCAGTCAGCACATGCACTAACTGGAACACCGCATTCGCGAGCAAGCCCGCTCCCACATTTTTGATTGGGGTTACAGGGCGATACCGCTGATGCTCACGCCCAGGGTATGGCTTTCACCTGGCGCCAGCGTCACCACATCGTCCAGCACATTCGCGGTCTCGATGCACAACATGCCCTGCCAGCCGTCGTCGGCCATGTCGCTGAAAGCCTTGGCACGTTCAGTCCACGGGTTCCAGATCACCGTCGAGCGCGAGCCTGTGCTGGTGAGCTGAACGCGGCGCTGCCAGTCTTTATCGACGATGTTCACTTGAGTCGGGGTGTCGAGGTAGATGCGGTCGGTCTCGGCGGTGAAGTGCAGCAGCCCGGATTGCTGCTTTGGGGTCCAGCCGTCGGCGGTATCGATATAGTCCCGCCCGTCCAGGCCGTCGACCTGCACGTTGCGTACATCGCTGACCGCAAAATAGCTGTGCAGCGCCTGGCTGAGGCTGACGGTCTCGGCGCCGTGGTTGTGGCTGGTCAGGCGGATGTGCAGTTGATCATCCAGCAGGATGCTCATCTTCAGGTCGACCTGATGCGGCCAACCCGGGAAGCCACCTTCAGGCACCGGCAGTTCCAGCTCAACCCTCAGCGCTGTGCCTTCAGCCTCAACGCCAGCCAACGTCCAGTCAGCGGTCCGCACGAAACCATGGGCACCGGCCGGCTCGGCGCCCTGGTACATGGCCTTGACGCTCTGCGGGTTGCGGTCGAACACACCAAACCACGGCCAGCACACCGGCACGCCGGTACGAATGCCTTTGCCTTTCTTGAACAGCACCTGATCGTTGGGCCAGATCAGCGGCTTCTCGCCGGTGCGCTGGTAACTCACGATGTGCGCGCCTTGCTGGGCCACCACCAATTCGGCGCCGTTGTGGCGGATGCGCCAAGCGTTCAGCTCATCCAGTTTTACGGTTTCAATGTTGGGCGTAGACATAGGCGCGCGCTCTCAATGGCAGACAATGGGGCAATGGACCGTCAAAACGTCGCGATGTTTAACGCGCCCGCGACGGAACCGAGCGGGTGCGGCCGCTGCCATCGATGGCAACGAACACAAACACCGCCTCGGTGACTTTGCGCCATTCGCTGGACAGCGGGTCGTCGCTCCACACTTCGACCATCATCTGGATCGAGCTGCGGCCGATTTCCAGGGCCTGGGTATAGAAGGACAACTGCGCGCCGACGGCCACGGGCACCAGGAATGCCATGCGATCAATCGCCACGGTGGCTACGCGGCCACCGGCAACCTTGCTCGCCATGGCGGTGCCGGCCAGGTCCATCTGCGCGACCAGCCAGCCGCCGAAGATGTCGCCGAAACCGTTGGTCTCACGCGGGAGTGCGGTGATTTGCAGGGCGAGATCGCCTTGCGGGATAGGATCTTCTTGTTCGAGTTCGATCATGCCGGTGCCTCTGACCCGTGACGCTTCATGGGTATTTCAAGTGGATAGCCGTCTTCTGGAAAAACGTTTCAGCACCAACATACACCGCTCGATGCGTTTCTCGTAAGGCGTACTAAAGGGAAACTCTGCCAAATCGGCTGGTGTATAACCAACGGCGTTTTGGCACAGCAGCCCCTCAAGGATGCGGGTCTGGCGCTTGCAAGGGCCGAGTATATCGAGCCGTCGGCGCCACGACGACCTCCCGACGCTCATTTGGTCGGTAAATAGACGCTGTATCGCGGCTTTTTCCGGCAACTGTGCTCCTGCTCATATTAATTGCACGTCTGCTACGGAAATATTTCGCGGATCTGAACTGTTAACGGCTCAACGCTGTGCTTTTTCAAGCGATTTGCTATCTTGCCAAGCCTGCCGCAAGTCCCGGGCTTGCCGTCCTGACTACTATAAGAGAAGCCTTGCCATGTCCTCCGTGCCCGCAAGCAGTGCGCAACCGTCGCGCCCGCTGACCCGCAACGACTACAAAACCCTGTCGCTGTCTGCCTTGGGCGGGGCGCTGGAGTTCTACGACTTCATCATCTTCGTATTTTTTGCGACGGTAGTCGGGAAGCTGTTCTTCCCGGCGGACATGCCCGAATGGCTGCGCATGATGCAGACCTTCGGCATCTTCGCCGCCGGCTACCTGGCGCGGCCGCTGGGCGGGATCATCATGGCGCACTTCGGCGACCTGCTGGGGCGCAAGAAGATGTTCACCCTGAGCATCTTCATGATGGCCGTGCCGACCCTGATCATGGGCCTGCTGCCCACCTACGCGCAGATCGGCCTGTGGGCGCCGATCCTGTTGCTGCTGATGCGCGTGATCCAGGGCGCGGCGATTGGCGGTGAAGTGCCGGGCGCGTGGGTGTTCGTATCCGAGCACGTGCCGCCCCGTCACATCGGTTATGCCTGCGGCACCCTGACCAGCGGCCTGACGGCCGGCATCCTGTTGGGTTCGCTGGTGGCCACCGCCATCAACACGCTCTACAGCCCGGAACAGGTGTCGGATTACGCCTGGCGCATTCCGTTCCTGCTGGGTGGCGTGTTCGGCCTGTTGTCGGTGTACCTGCGTCGCTGGCTGCACGAAACCCCGATCTTCGCCGAGATGCAGCAGCGCAAGACCCTGGCGGCCGAGCTGCCGTTGCGCGCGGTGTTGCGTGACCATCGTGGCGCCATCGTACTGTCGATGCTGTTGACCTGGCTGCTGTCGGCCGGTGTGGTCGTGGTTATCCTGATGACGCCGACCGTGCTGCAAACGATCTACCACTTCAGCCCAACGGTGGCGCTGCAGGCCAATAGCCTGGCCATCGTCACCCTGAGCCTGGGGTGTATTGCTTCCGGCGCCCTGGCCGACCGTTTTGGTGCCGGGCGCGTGCTGATCATCGGTTGTGCCTTGTTGCTGGCAACGTCCTGGACGCTCTATCACAGCCTGATGGCTCACCCGGACTGGCTGTTCCCGCTGTACGCCTTGACCGGCCTTTTTGTAGGCACCATTGGCGTGGTGCCCTATGTCATGGTGAAAGCGTTCCCGCCGGTGGTGCGTTTCAGCGGTTTGTCGTTCTCCTACAACGTCGCCTACGCCGTATTCGGTGGCCTGACGCCGTTAGCGGTGTCGCTGCTGATGAAGGAAAGCCCGATGGGCCCTGCTTACTACGTGGCGGCCCTGTGTGTGATGGGGATGGCGGTGGGTGGGTACCTGTGGAAGCGCGGGCGCTGACACGTTTTTGAAAACTGCCGGACAACCTTGTGGCGAGGGAGCTTGCTCCCGTTGAACTGCGCAGCGGTTCCATTCTGGGGGCCGCTACACGACCCAACGGGAGCAAGCTCCCTCGCCACAGATTTTGCCTTACAACGATTACAGATTGTTTCCACGAAATCGCTCCAACCTCCTCGCAAGACCCGGATTTATTGGCGTTTCTCCTTCCTGTCAGCTTTTTCATAAATGCTGGCCTTTCATCTAATTGTCATATTCCAGACATAGAGTGTTCACACGGCCTACCGATACTTGGCCCCGATCCAACTATCCCTATCTGCTAGGAGCAAGGCATGAAACTGAAACGTTTGATGGCGGCAATGACTTTTGTCGCTGCTGGCGTTGCGACCGCTAACGCGGTAGCCGCTGGTGTTGACCCGGCGATTCCGGCTTACGTGAAGACCACTGGTGTGTCGGGCAACCTGTCCAGCGTTGGTTCCGATACCCTGGCAAACCTGATGACCCTGTGGGCTGAGGGTTACAAAAAGGAATACCCGAACGTCAACATCCAGATTCAGGCCGCCGGCTCCGCCACTGCACCTCCTGCACTGACTGAAGGCACCTCCAACCTGGGCCCGATGAGCCGCAAGATGAAGGACACCGAACTGGCTGCCTTCGAGCAGAAGTACGGCTACAAGCCAACCGCGATCCCGGTTGCCGTGGATGCCCTGGCCGTGTTCGTGCACAAGGACAACCCGATCCAGCACCTGACCATGGAACAAGTCGACGCGATCTTCTCCTCGACTCGTCTGTGCGGCGCCAAGGCTGACGTCAAGACGTGGGGCGACCTGGGCGTGACCGGCGACCTGGCCAACAAGCCAGTGCAACTGTTCGGTCGCAACTCGGTATCCGGCACCTACGGCTACTTCAAGGAAGAAGCCCTGTGCAAAGGCGACTACAAGCCTAACGTGAACGAACAACCTGGTTCGGCGTCGGTTGTGCAGTCCATCAGCTCCTCGCTGAACGGCATCGGTTACTCGGGCATCGGTTACAAAACCGCCAGCGTGAAAACCGTGGCCCTGGCCAAGAAAGGCAGCACTGACTTCATCGAAGACAGCGAAGAAAACGCCCTGAACGGCAAATACCCGCTGTCGCGCTTCCTCTACGTCTACGTCAACAAAGCCCCGAACAAGCCTCTGGCCCCGCTGGAAGCCGAGTTCGTGAAGCTGGTTCTGTCCAAACAGGGCCAGGAAGTGGTAGTGAAAGACGGCTACATCCCGCTGCCAGCCAAAGTTGCCGCCAAGGCACTGGCTGACCTGGGCCTGAAAGAAGGTGGCAAATAAGCCGCCGGTAAACCTGCCTGGAACCGCGGTTTACCCACGGTTCAAGGCCTGGGCGGGGTCTGTAAGACCTGGACCTCGCCTCCCATTTTTAATCCGCTGCCAGCCCTGCTACGCGGCGGATTTCTTGCGTCACTGCATTGTCATCTTTCTGTCATACAGGATCGCTAGGGTGTGCGCATGAATGATCTGGCCAATTCCACCATGACGACGACTTCTCCCCCCAAGCGCATTGATTTCAATACGCCTGAGCTGCAACGCAAGCGCCGCATCCGCGCGCTCAAGGATCGCCTGACCCGCTGGTACGTGCTGATTGGCGGCCTCGCCGTCCTGGGCGCGATCACCTTGATCTTCTTCTTCCTCGCCTACGTGGTCGCGCCGCTGTTCCACGGCGCCAACCTGACCAAGGAAGAGGCCCTCGCGCCTGCCTGGCTGCAGGACGCCGGCAAGCCGCTGATGATCTCCATGGAAGAACAGAACCAGGTCGCCATGCGGGTTTCCGACAAGGGCCAGGCGCTGTTCTTCAACGTTGACACGGGTGCCGAACTCAAGCGCGTTGACCTGCCGTTGCCTGCGGGCGTGACAGTCGCCTCCATTGGTGAAGACGAGCCCGGCAGCCCGCTGGTGATCCTCGGCCTGTCCAACGGCCAGTCCCTGGTTTTCCGTCACACCTATAAAGTGTCGTACCCGGACGGCAAGAAGACCATCTCGCCCGCCGTCGAATACCCTTACGGCGAAACACCGATCGTCCTCGACGAACAGGGCCGCTCCCTTGAGCATGTCGCCTTGAACGCGACCGACTCGACGCTGGTGGTGGCCGGTTCCAGTGGTGCCCATCTGAACGTGCTGTCCATCAGCCGTGAAGAAAACATGATGACCGAGGAAGTCACCACCGAGCAGAAGCGCATCGAACTGCCGCAAATGACCGAGCCGGTCAAAGCCATCTTCGTTGATCCGCGCCAGCAGTGGCTGTACGTGATCAACGGTCGCGCCCAGGCCGACGTTTTCAGCCTGCGGGACAACAGCCTCAACGGTCGCTATAAATTATTGGAAGACGGCGTGGCGCAAGTCACGGCCAGCACCCAGCTGGTGGGCGGCATCTCGCTGATCATCGGTAACTCCAGCGGTGGCCTGGCGCAGTGGTTCATGGCCCGCGACCCGGACGGCGAACAACGCCTGAAGCAGATCCGTACCTTCCAGATGGGCACCGCGCCTATCGTTGAAATCACTGCTGAAGAACGTCGCAAAGGCTTCACCGCCCTCGACGCTTCCGGCAAGTTCGGCGTGTTCCACAGCACTGCCCACCGTACGTTGCTGGTGGACCAGGTGGTCGACGGCAACGGTATCTTCGGCATGTCGCCACGGGCCAACCGGGTGATCGTCGAGGCCGGCGGCAAGCTTCAACCGCTGCTGCTGGACAACCCGCACCCGGAAGTTTCCTGGAGCGCGCTGTGGAGCAAGGTCTGGTACGAAAACTACGACGAACCTAAATACGTCTGGCAATCGACCGCCGCCAACACCGATTTCGAACCCAAGATGAGCCTGGCGCCCCTGACCTTCGGTACCCTGAAGGCCGCGTTCTACGCCATGCTGCTGGCCGCACCACTGGCCGTTGCCGCTGCGATCTACACCGCTTACTTCATGGCCCCGAGCCTGCGCCGCAAGGTCAAGCCGGTGATCGAGTTGATGGAAGCGATGCCGACGGTGATCCTCGGTTTCTTCGCCGGCCTGTTCCTGGCGCCGTATGTCGAAGGGCATTTGCCGGGGATCTTCAGCCTGCTGATGCTGCTGCCGATTGGCATCCTGGTGGCCGGCTTCGTCTTCAGCCGCCTGCCTGAGTCGATCCGCCTGCGGGTCCCGGATGGCTGGGAAAGCGCGATCCTGATCCCGGTGATCCTGTTTGTGGGCTGGCTCTCGTTGTACATGAGCCCGTACCTGGAAACCTGGTTCTTCGGCGGCGACATGCGCATGTGGATCTCCCACGACCTGGGCATCACCTACGACCAGCGCAACGCCCTGGTAGTCGGCCTGGCCATGGGTTTCGCGGTGATCCCGAACATCTACTCCATCGCCGAAGACGCCGTGTTCAGCGTGCCGCGCGGCCTGACCCTGGGCTCCCTGGCCCTGGGCGCCACGCCATGGCAGACCATGACCCGCGTCGTGATCCTGACCGCCAGCCCGGGCATCTTCTCGGCGCTGATGATCGGCATGGGCCGCGCGGTCGGTGAAACCATGATCGTGCTGATGGCCACCGGCAACACGCCGGTGATGGAGATGAACCTGTTTGAAGGCCTGCGCACCCTGGCAGCCAACGTCGCGGTGGAAATGCCCGAATCGGAAGTCGGCGGCAGCCACTACCGCGTGCTGTTCCTCTCGGCGCTGGTGCTGCTGCTGTTCACCTTCATCATGAACACCCTCGCCGAGCTGATTCGTCAGCGTCTGCGCAAGAAATACTCGTCGCTTTAAGAAAGGTAGAAGTCTGTGAAACAGAACTCCCTGAATGGATGGTTCAAGAGCGGCGCCCCGGGCGTCTGGATCAGCGGTGGCGCGGTGTCCATCGCGGTCATCATGACCATTGGTCTGCTGGCCGTGATTGCCGTGCGTGGCCTGGGCCACTTCTGGCCGGCCGACCTGATCCAGGCCAACTACAACGTGCCGGGCCAGGAAAATCACCTCGTCGTCGGCGAAGTGGTGCAGAAAGAAGAAGTGCCCCGCGAGCGCCTGAAAAGCGCTGGCTTGCCGGTGCCGGACCAAGGCCCGGAGTTCATGACCCGCGAGCTGATCAAGGTCGGCAACCGTGACTTGAACGGCAATGACTTCACCTGGATCGTCGGCGAGTGGCTGACCAACCAGACCAAGCCGGTCGAGTTGATGGCCATCGAGCGTCGTGAGTGGGGCAACTTCTACGGCACCCTGGTCAACGTCAAGCAGGACGGCAAGGTGATCGCCGAAGGCGAGGCGGCCTGGCCGGAACTGCAAGCCCGCGTAGACCGCGTCAACAAGCTCGCGGCCCAGCTCAAGACCCTCGAGAAGTCCGACATCGGCGCCATCAACGCCGGCCTCGAACGCATCCGCCTGCACGGTCGCAAACTGGAGCTGGAAGGCAAGCTGGACGCCACCGCCCAGGCCGACATGGACAGCGGCCGCGCCGAACTGAACAACCGCTACAAGGATATCGAAGCCCGCCTGGCCGACCTGCACACCCAGTTCAACCGCGACAGCCTGACCGCCCGCGATGCCAACGGCAAAGAAATCGAAATCGGCATTGGCAAGGTGGTGCACGCTTACCAGCCGAACGCCATGGGCTACATGACCAAGGTTGGCTTCTACTTCAGCAAGGTCTGGGAATTCCTCAGCGACGATCCACGGGAAGCCAACACCGAAGGCGGGATTTTCCCGGCGATCTTCGGCACCGTGATGATGACCCTGATCATGGCGATGATCGTGACCCCGTTCGGCGTGCTGGCGGCGGTGTACCTGCGTGAATACGCCAAGCAGAACACCCTGACGCGGATCATCCGCATCGCGGTGAACAACCTGGCCGGTGTACCCGCCATCGTTTACGGCGTGTTCGGCCTTGGCTTCTTTGTGTACGTACTGGGCGGCTCGGTTGACCGGCTGTTCTTCGCCGAAGCCTTGCCGGCACCGACCTTCGGTACGCCTGGCCTGCTCTGGGCGTCCCTGACCCTGGCGCTGCTGGCGGTACCGGTGGTGATCGTGGCCACTGAAGAAGGCCTGGCGCGGATTCCTCGCACCGTACGTGAAGGTTCTTTGGCACTGGGCGCGACCAAGGCGGAAACGCTGTGGAAGATCGTGCTGCCGATGGCCAGCCCGGCGATGATGACCGGCATGATCCTCGCCGTGGCCCGCGCCGCCGGTGAAGTGGCGCCGCTGATGCTGGTGGGTGTGGTGAAACTGGCGCCGTCGCTGCCGGTGGACGGCAACTACCCGTACCTGCACCTGGACCAGAAGATCATGCACCTGGGCTTCCATATCTATGACGTCGGCTTCCAGAGCCCCAACGTCGAAGCCGCGCGGCCGCTGGTGTACGCCACCGCCTTGCTGCTGGTGCTGGTGATCGCCACGCTCAACTTGTCGGCGGTGTGGATTCGTAACCACCTGCGCGAAAAATACAAAGCGCTGGACAGTTAATTGAAGTGAACGCGGACTAAATGTGGGAGCGGGCTTGCTCGCGAATGCGGTGTATCAGTCATACATGGGTCAACTGACCTGACGCCTTCGCGAGCAAGCCCGCTCCCACAAAACGAATTGGTAGCACAGGGAGCATCCCATGCAACATGAAACCCATTCCCACGGCATCAACATGTCAGCCCTGGGTCGCGACAAGCAGAGCCTGAGCCTGGCCCAGGAAACCGTGGCCATCGAAGTCCCGGGCCTGAGCCTGTACTACGGCGACAAGCAAGCGCTGTACGACGTCAGCATGAACATTCCGAAGCAGCGCGTGACCGCCTTCATCGGCCCGTCCGGTTGCGGCAAGTCGACCCTGCTGCGTACCTTCAACCGGATGAACGATCTGGTGGACGGCTGCCGCGTCGAGGGCGCGATCAACCTGTACGGCACCAACATCTACCGCAAGGGCGAAGACGTGGCCGAGCTGCGGCGCCGGGTGGGCATGGTGTTCCAGAAGCCCAACCCGTTTCCCAAGACCATCTACGAAAACGTGGTCTACGGCCTGCGCATCCAGGGCATCAACAAAAAGCGCATCCTCGACGAAGCCGTTGAGTGGGCACTGAAAGGCGCGGCGCTGTGGGACGAGGTCAAGGACCGCCTGCACGAGTCGGCCCTCGGTTTGTCCGGCGGCCAGCAGCAACGTCTGGTGATCGCCCGCACCATCGCCGTGGAGCCGGAAGTGCTGCTGCTCGACGAACCGTGCTCGGCACTCGACCCCATCTCCACGTTGAAAGTCGAAGAGCTGATCTACGAACTCAAATCCAAGTTCACCATCGTCATCGTGACCCACAACATGCAACAGGCGGCGCGGGTTTCCGACTACACCGCGTTCATGTACATGGGCAAGCTGGTGGAATTTGGCGACACCGATACCCTGTTCACCAACCCGGCGAAGAAGCAGACCGAAGACTACATCACCGGTCGCTACGGCTAGCAGGTGGCTGGTTGCTCACTGAACTGATGCTGCGGTCGACCGCACCTTACTGGACGTTCCAAGGACGCCAACATGATTAGCAAAGAAGGCCTTACCCATCACATCTCCGCGCAGTTCAACGCCGAGCTTGAGGAGGTGCGCAGCCACCTCCTGGCCATGGGCGGGCTGGTGGAGAAGCAAGTCAACGACGCCGTCACCGCGCTGATCGAGGCCGACTCGGGCCTGGCCCAGCAAGTGCGCGAGATCGATGACCAGATCAACCAGATGGAACGCAACATCGACGAAGAATGCCTGCGCATCCTGGCCCGTCGTCAGCCGGCGGCGTCCGACCTGCGTTTGATCATCAGCATCTCCAAGTCGGTGATCGACCTGGAGCGCATCGGTGACGAAGCCACCAAGATCGCCCGCCGCGCCATCCAGTTGTGTGAGGAAGGCGAAGCGCCGCGTGGTTATGTCGAAGTGCGCCACATCGGTGACCAGGTGCGCAACATGGTTCGCGACGCCCTCGACGCGTTTGCCCGTTTCGACGCCGAGCTGGCGTTGTCGGTGGCCCAATACGACAAGACCATCGACCGCGAATACAAGACGGCGCTGCGCGAACTGGCAACCTACATGATGGAAGACCCGCGCTCTATCTCGCGGGTACTGAGCATCATCTGGGTACTGCGTTCGCTGGAACGCATCGGCGACCACGCACGCAACATCTCGGAACTGGTGATTTACCTGGTGCGGGGTACCGACGTGCGGCACATGGGCCTCAAGCGGATGAAAGCAGAAGTTGAAGGTACGACCGATCAAATCCCTAATGTTCCGGGCGTTCCTGACGATAAGTAAGATTGCCCGAGAAATAAACGCCCGGCCTTTGGTCGGGCGTTTTCGTTTGTGGTGTTGGAATTTTTGGCAAAACGCCATCAGCGAAGCGTTATGCTTGCCGGGGTTTTTATAGGATGAAGGGTCGATGAGCAAAGTCAGTGTATTGGTGGTGGATGACGCCTCGTTTATTCGCGACCTGGTGAAGAAGTGCCTGCGTAACTACTTCCCGGGGATCAAGATCGAAGATGCGGTGAACGGCAAAAAGGCCCAGGCCATCCTGATGCGCGAAACCTTCGACATGGTGCTGTGCGACTGGGAAATGCCGGAAATGTCCGGCCTGGAACTGTTGACCTGGTGCCGTGAACAGCCTCATCTCAAAGCCATGCCTTTCGTCATGGTGACCAGCCGTGGCGACAAGGAAAACGTGGTGCAGGCGATCCAGGCCGGGGTTTCCGGCTACGTCAGCAAGCCATTCACCAACGAGCAGTTGCTGAACAAGGTCAAGCAGGCACTGAACAAGATTGGCCGCCTCGACGCGCTGATCGCCAGCGCACCGACCAAGATGAACTCGGCGTTCGGTAACGATTCCCTCAGCGCCCTCACTGGTGGCAAGCCTGACGCAGTCAAGCCGGCCCCGGTGGCGGCGCCCAGCAAAGGCCTGCTCAACAGCCCGCCGGTGCAGGTGGCTGCGGCAGCGTCGCCTGCCAGCGGTCGTGGCCAGGGCCAGTTGCGCCTGTCCAGTGGCACCCAGCAGTGTGTGATCAAGGCCCTGAGTATCAAGGAGGCGCTGCTGGTGGTGCGTCGTGGTGAAATCCTGCCTCAGGTACTGGAAAGCGCCGTGCTCGACCTGGAGCAGGGTGAGAACGCTGAAGTGGCGCGTCTGAATGGCTACCTGCATGCCGTGGTGGCCTACGAGCCCAAGCCCGACAGTGACTGGCTGCAACTGACCTTCCGGTTTATCGACCAGGATGCGCAGAAGCTTGACTACATTTCGCGGCTGATCGCCCGCGGGACCGCACAGAAGCATTTTGTGCCGGGTGCGTGACTTGATGGGGTCTCCAAAAAACCTGTGGCGAGGGGGCTTGTCCCCCGTTGGGCTGCGTAGCGGCCCCAAACCCTGTAATTGAGTTCTGCCTGACCCTGCGCGATAACTCTACTGGGGCCGCTGCGCAGCCCAACGGGGGACAAGCCCCCTCGCCACAGGGTTAGTGTTTGGTTCACATAGCACTGTCATGATCCCTTGTTAGCCTGCCATCCAGTCGTCCCTGGCAGGCCAACCCGATGCTCGTGCGCTCACTGCTGTTGTGTGGACTGTTCGCCGTTGTCATGCCGGCGATGTCCATGACCCTCTACAAGTCTATCGATGCTGACGGCGCTGTGGTCTTCAGCGACCGGTACACGCCCGGGGCGCAGGCGTTTGTGTATCAGGAACGGGTGATTCCCAAGCCTGTATATCCGTCGCAACCCGCTTCCTATCGTTATCCCTTGCCCTGGCGTGGCGGGCCGTTCCGTCTCACCCAAGGCCCCAACGGTACCTTCAGCCACTCCGAGCTCAAAAGCCGTTATGCGATGGACATTGCCATGCCTGAAGGCACGCCAATCATCGCGGCACGTGGCGGTGTCGTACTGAAAACCGAGAACGAGCAGAGCGGGCGCGGCAGCGATCCATCGGGCAATTTCGTGCGGGTGCAGCACGATGACGGCACGCAAGGCGTGTACCTGCACCTCAAGCAAGGGTCGGTCAGCGTCAGGGAAGGGCAGCGCGTGGCGGTGGGCAGCCCGCTGGCGTTGTCGGGCAATACCGGTAACAGCAGCGGGCCGCATCTGCATTTTGTGGTGCAGCGCACGACGGCGTCGGGGCTGGTGTCGATTCCCTATGAATTCAACCAGCCGGTGCAGGCGTTGCCCAACTTTGCGTTGGGCACGCGATAAGGCTTTTGTAGGAGCGAGCTTGCTCGCGAAAAACCTGAGGGCGCTGCCGGGTGTCAGGGTCCCAGCGTTATCGTTAACGTCCTTCGCGAGCAAGCTCGCTCCTACAGGGGGTGTGCCCTAGTCGAGCAATAGCACCTTGGCCAACACGATCTTCGGCCCTTTCATCTTCTTGATGATGATGCGCAGGCCTTCGACTTCCAGCACTTCTTCCTCTTCCGGCACCCGTTTCAGGGTGTCGTAGATCAGCCCGGCCAGGGTTTCGGCTTCGATGTGGTCCAGGTCGACGCCCAGCAGGCGCTCCACCTTGAACAGCGGCGTGTCGCCACGCACCAGCAATTTGCCCGGCTGGTAAGCGAGGATGCCGCGCTCGGCCTTGCGGTGTTCGTCCTGGATGTCGCCTACCAGTACTTCCAGCACGTCTTCCATGGTCAGGTAGCCGATGACCTTGCCGTCGGCCTCTTCCACCAGGGCGAAGTGCGCGCCGCCTTTACGGAACTGCTCGAGCAGTTGCGACAGCGGCATATGGCGCGATACGCGTTCCAGCGGGCGGGTCAGCTCGGCCAGGTTGAACGACTCGGGAATGTGGTCCAGGGCCGCCAGTTCCAGCAGCAGGTCCTTGATGTGCAGCAGGCCGACGAACTCGTTGCGCACGGCGTCGTACACCGGGTAGCGGCTGAACTTGTGGCGACGGAACAGCGCCAGGATTTCCTTGAGCGGTGCGTTGAAGTCCAGGGTCACCAGGTCTTCCCGGGAGTTGGCCCAGTCCACCACTTCCAGCTCGCCCATTTCCACGGCGGAGGCCAACACGCGCATGCCTTGGTCGCTCGGGTCCTGGCCACGGCTGGAGTGCAGGATCAGTTTCAGTTCTTCACGGCTGTAATGGTGCTCGTGGTGCGGGCCAGGCTCGCCTTGGCCGGCGATGCGCAGGATGGCGTTGGCACTGGCGTTGAGCAGGTAGATCGCCGGGTACATGGCCCAGTAGAACAGGTACAGCGGCACGGCGGTCCACAGCGACAGCAACTCGGGCTTGCGAATGGCCCAGGACTTGGGCGCCAGTTCACCGACCACGATGTGCAGGTAAGAGATCACGAAGAAGGCGGCAAAGAACGACACGCCCTTGATCACTTCCGGCGACTGCACACCGATCGCCCCCAGCAACGGCTCGAGGATGTGCGCGAAGGCCGGTTCACCGACCCAGCCCAGGCCCAGGGAGGCGAGGGTGATACCCAACTGGCAGGCCGACAGATAGGCGTCGAGCTGGCTGTGTACGGTGCGCAGGATCTGCCCGCGCCAGCCGTTCTTGTGGGCGATGGCCTCGACCCGGGTCGAGCGCAGTTTGACCATGGCAAATTCCGCCGCAACGAAAAAGCCGTTGAGCAGTACCAGGATCAGTGCAAAAAGAATCATGCCGAAGTCGGCGAAGAGTGTCGCGAGGGTGATGCCAGGGGAAGGGTCCATGATGGGGTTTTGCGGGTTCCGTCTAATCGAAAAGGGTGAGCAGGAGGGCCTGAAAGGCAGGCGCAAGTCCGCCAATGTAGCGGCTGACGGGGCGCTTGCCTAGTGGCGGCTGCCGGGCGGAGGGTCACTCGTCCTGATGAAGGACCCGGGAACGTGTCACCTGGGCCGGCGGGAAATGGCAGGTAAAGGTACTGCCGTGGCCGAGCACGCTACTGATTTCCAGCCGCGCGCGATGGCGCAGCAGCACATGTTTGACGATGGCCAGGCCGAGCCCGGTGCCGCCGGTGTTGGAGTTGCGGCTGGAGTCGACGCGGTAGAAACGCTCGGTAAGGCGCGGCAAATGCTTGGCGTCGATGCCCATCCCGGAGTCCTGCACGCTGAGGTGTGCGCCCTGGTCGTCGGCCCACCAGCGGATGCGGATGTTGCCCTTGTCCTGGGTGTATTTGACGGCGTTGAACACCAGGTTGGAAAACGCGCTGCGCAACTCGCCCTCGCTGCCCTTGAGCAGTATCGATGGGTCGGCTTCAAGGGTGATCTGCTGCTCACGCTGCCCGGACAATGCCTGGGCGTCGCTCTTGATCGTCTGCAACAGGCTTTGCACCGGCACCGGATGGTTGTCCGAGGGGTAATCGGTGGCTTCCAGCTTGGCCAGCAACAGCAGGTCGTTAAGCAGGGTTTGCATGCGCGAGCCTTGCTGCTGCATCTGTTGCAGGGCACGGGTCCAGCGCGGGTTCACGTCTTCGACGTTATCGAGCAGCGTCTCCAGATAACCGCAGATCACTGTCAGCGGTGTGCGCAGTTCGTGGGAGACGTTGGCGACGAAGTCCTTGCGCATCTGTTCCAGCTGATGGATGCGTGTGACATCACGCACCAGCATCAAGTGTTCGTTATTGCCGTAGCGCGTCAGGTACAGCTGGATACGCACGCGGTCGTTGGTCGGTGACGGGATTTCCAGGGCTTCTTCGTAGTTGTCCTGCTCGAAATACTCCTTGAAACGCGGGTGGCGCACCAGGTTGGTCACCGGCTGGCCGCTGTCCTGGGGCGTCTTGAGGCCCAGCAAGGTCTCTGCGGCGCGGTTCCACCATTCCAGGTTGCCGTCGCTGTCGAGCATGATGACGGCGTCTTTCAGCGCAGCGGTGGACTCCTGGACCCGATCGATTACCGCCTGAAGCCGCCCGCGTACGCGTTGGTCGCGGCGTTGCAGGTGGTAGATGCTGTCGAACACCTCGCCCCACAGGCCGTAGCCGTCGGGTGGTGCTTCGTCGGGTTTGTGCTGGCGCAGCCATTCGTGCAGGCGCAGCAGTTGCTTGAGGGTCCAGCCCAGGTAAAGGCCCAGGCCGACGGCCAGGCTCCAGCCGTAATAGCCGCTGACCAGGCCCACCAGCAGGCAGCCGGTGATCAACAGGAGCATGTGGCGGATCAGGGTGCCATGCCAGTTTTGGTTCACTTAAACACGCGTCCTTTCAGCTGTCTGGGCAGTTCGGGCTGGCTCAGCCTTTGGTGGAAAACCGGTAGCCGGTGCCGCGCACGGTTTGTACCAGATTCTCGTAAGCGTCGCCCAAGGCTTTGCGCAGGCGGCGGATATGCACGTCGACGGTGCGCTCCTCCACATATACGTTGCCGCCCCAGACCTGGTCCAGCAGTTGGCCGCGGGTGTAGGCGCGCTCCTGGTGGGTCATGAAGAATTGCAGCAGGCGGTATTCGGTGGGGCCCATCTCGGCGGGTTTGCCGTCGATGGTCACGCGGTGGCTGATAGGGTCAAGGATCAGGCCGTCGACTTCGATCGGCGCTTCACCATCGGTGGGGCCGGCACGGCGCAGAACGGCTTTCAGACGGGCGACCAGTTCCCGTGGGGAAAAGGGCTTGGTGATGTAATCATCGGCGCCGACTTCCAGGCCCTGGATCTTGTTGTCCTCTTCGCCCTTGGCGGTGAGCATGATGATCGGGATATCCCCGGTCAGCTCGTCACGCTTGAGGCGGCGGGCCAGTTCGATGCCGGAGGTGCCGGGCAGCATCCAGTCCAGCAGGATCAGGTCCGGCTTGCGGTCGACGATAATGGCATGGGCCTGCTGGGAGTTCTCCGCCTCCAGGCAGTCATAGCCGGCCATTTCCAACGCAACGGCGATCATCTCGCGAATGGGCGCTTCGTCGTCAACGATCAGAATGCTCCTGCCAACCATGCTAAATCCTCTTGTCATTTAACTGTCTTGCGCCGCATTAGATAACGGAATTATTGCAGTCGTGTGACAGTAATTTAGTCGCCTGGGCAATCCTTGCCTCTCTGGACTACGCTTTGGGTCCGAATCCTGACAACCACAAAAGGAAGGTTCCCATGACTCACAGTACTTTTTCCTGGAAAGCCCTGCTGGTAACGGCCGCGTTAACGCTGCCGACACTGGCGTTTGCGGCAGACCCGGCGATGACCAAGGACGGGATGCTGGTGGACCACAACGGCATGACCCTCTACACCTTTGCCAAGGACGCTGATGGCAAATCCATGTGCAACGACAAGTGCGCCACCAACTGGCCGCCGTTGATGGCCGAATCCACCGACAAGCCCATGGGCAAGTGGACCGTGATCACCCGTGACGACCAGAAAAGCCAGTGGGCCTACAGCGGCAAGCCGCTCTACACCTTCATCATGGACAAGAAGGCCGGTGACATGACCGGCGAAGGCAAAATGGACGGGGCGTGGAAGGTCGCCAAGCCTTGATGTGAGCCGGATAAGGGTGAGGGGCCTGGCCTCTCACCGAAATCCGTAGTCCGCGACAATCCCGACAAAAATCGCCAACCCGGCCCAGTGGTTGTGCAAAAACGCCTTGAAGCATTTGAGCCGGTCCTTGTCCCGGGTGTACCAGAACTCCCAGGCAAAACACCCGGCCGCCGCCAGCAAGCCCAGGTGGAACCAGCCGCCCAGCTCAAAACGCATCCCCGCCAGCCACAGGCACACCAGTGCCAGGCCCTGCAGGGTCAGGATGATCACCCGGTCGGCATCGCCGAACAGAATCGCGGTGGATTTGACCCCGATTTTCAGGTCATCGTCGCGATCGGTCATGGCGTAGTACGTGTCGTATCCCACCGTCCACAACAGGTTGGCGATGTACAACAGCCATGCCGCGGCGGGCAGGCTGCCCGTCTCGGCGGTGAACGCCATCGGCATGCCCCACGAGAACGCCGCGCCCAATACCACCTGCGGGTAATAGGTGTAGCGCTTCATGAACGGGTAGCTGGCCGCCAGCGCGAGGCCGCCCAGGGACAGCCAGATCGTCATGGAGTTGGTCAGCAACACCAGCAGGAAACTGATGACCATCAGCACCGCGAAGAACACCAGGGCCTCTTTCGAGCTGATCCTGCCGCTGACCAGCGGGCGCTGTTCGGTGCGTTTCACATGGCCGTCGACCTTGCGATCGGCCCAGTCATTGATGACGCAACCGCCGGCCCGAGTGAGTATCACGCCGAGCACGAAGATCAGGATATTGAGCAGCGATGGCGAACCCTTGCCGGCAATCCACAGCGCCCACAGCGTGGGCCACAGCAGCAGGTAAATGCCGATGGGCTTGTCCATGCGGGTCAACTGGATGAAGTCCCAGGCCCTTGGGTTCAGGTGATTCAGGGATTTGAGCAGGCGCTGGTACATCAGAAACGCTCCGGATGGTCGTGCACGGCTTGCCACAGGGTGGGCAGGAAGATCTCGGCCACCAGCACGCTCAGCGGCCCGCGGTCGAAGCGCGAGCGGCGTGCCCACAGGTGATCGGCCTGGTCCGCCGGGGGCAGCCATTCCCGTGGGTAGCGGCACACCTCGATGGCCTGGCGCGTGAAGGCGTGGTCACAAAACAGCAATTCCCCGAGAGACCGGCTGCCCAACTCATCCATGTGCAAGCCGTCGCCCTGCAAGGCGCTGCGGGCCGCCACGCTGCGGGCAAACACCCACGGCTGGCCATGGCCACGCAAATACACCTCGCGCACCCAGCCGATGCTGGCGGCGGGCAAGTCCAGGGTGGCGCATTCGTCGTCTCGCAGTGGCTGCCAGCCTTCGAACAACGGCGTCACGCTGAAGCCATCGTCGGACAGGCGCGTCAGGCGCCGGGTCAGCGAGCCTTCATCGAACAGCCAGTTGAGTGTCAGCGGCGTGGGCAGTGGGCTCAGAAGGCTCTGGGTCAGCCATCGGCAAGCATCGGGAAGGGCGTTTGAATGCGGCACGGAGGGTCATTATTGGCAGTTAATGAGGCGGCGAGCTTACCATGGTGCCCTGGACTTTTGCCGGAGTGCGCCAGGCCCATGCGTCGATCATGCTTGCATCTGCGCCTGCTGATCAGTACAAAACGCCCTGAGCCGCACGGCAAGGTTACATCTATCGACCGTCGGCCAACGCGCCTGGACCTGAGGAAACAAGCAATGAAGAAGTGGCAATGTGTCGTCTGTGGCCTGATCTACGACGAGAAAGACGGATGGCCGGATGACGGTATCGCGCCGGGCACCCTGTGGCAGGACGTCCCCGAAGACTGGCTGTGCCCGGACTGCGGCGTGGGCAAAATGGATTTCGAAATGATCGAAATCGGCTGATTGCTGATTTAAATCGCAATTCAAGAAACGTACTACAAGGAGAAAGGAATGAACGCACCTGTCGTGATCGTCGGCACGGGTTTGGCCGGTTACAACCTGGCTCGGGAGTTTCGCAAGCTCGATAGCGAAACCCCGCTGTTGCTGATCACCGCAGATGACGGGCGCTCCTACTCCAAGCCCATGCTTTCCACCGGCTTTGGCAAGAACAAGGAAGCCGACGGCCTGAGCATGGCGGAACCGGGCGCCATGGCCGAGCAACTGAAGGCCGAAGTGCGTACCCACACCCGCATCAGCGGCATCGACCCGGGCCACAAGCGCTTGTGGATCGGTGAGGAAGCGGTGGCCTATCGCGACCTGATCCTGGCCTGGGGCGCGGAAACCGTGCGGGTGCCGGTACAGGGCGACGCCGCCGAGCTGATTTTCCCGATCAACGACCTCGAAGACTACGCACGCTTTCGTGCCGCTGCGGCCGGAAAACGCCGGGTGCTGTTGCTGGGGGCCGGGCTGATCGGCTGCGAGTTCGCCAACGACCTGATCCTCGGCGGCTACGAGATCGACCTGGTGGCGCCGTGCGAGCAAGTCATGCCGACCCTGCTGCACCCGGCAGCCGCCGCAGCGGTGCAGGCCGGTCTGGAAGGCCTGGGGGCGCGTTTCCACCTGGGCCCGGTGCTCAATCGCCTGCAGCGCACCGCTGACGGCCTGGAAGCCCACTTGTCTGATGGCGAAGTGATCCAGTGTGACCTGGTGGTGTCTGCTATCGGCCTGCGCCCGCGTGTCGACCTGGCCGCCGCCGCCGGGTTGCAGATCAACCGCGGGATCATGGTCGACCGCCACCTCAAGACCTCCCACGCCAACATCTACGCCCTGGGCGACTGCGCCGAGGTCGATGGCCTGAACCTGCTGTACGTGATGCCCCTGATGAGCTGCGCCCGCGCCCTGGCCCAGACCCTGGCGGGTAACGCGACGGCCGTCAGCTACGGCCCTATGCCCGTCACGGTAAAAACCCCGGTCTGCCCGCTGGTCGTCTCGCCACCGCCACGGGGCACCGAAGGCGTGTGGAGCGTCGAAGGGCAGGGCGGCGACATCAAGGCCCTGTGCCGCGACGCCAGCGGGCGCCTGCTGGGGTACGCCCTGACCGGCACGGCCGTGATGGAAAAACTGGCCCTCAACAAAGAACTTCCGCCGCTGCTGGCGTAAATGCTGGTCGTTCTGTCGGAATAAGCATCATTTTGACCGTAGAAAGGTCGCCGTGAGACTGGCGCAGGCCCCGATGGCATGCCATCCTCACTCCCGTCTGCCGCAGAGTAGAGCCTGCGGCGCCTTGGGCGCTGCTCCGATAGAGAGCAGCACGGACATAACAACAAAAAACCGTCAAAGAGGCTTCACTTATGCGTAAACCAGAACTCGCAGCCGCTATTGCAGAAAAAGCAGACCTGACCAAAGAACAGGCCAACCGCGTACTCAACGCCGTACTCGAAGAAATCACCGGCGCGCTGCATCGCAAGGACAGCGTCACCCTGGTGGGCTTCGGCACCTTCCTGCAGCGCCACCGCGGCGCCCGCACCGGCAAAAACCCGCAAACCGGCGAGCCGGTGAAAATCAAGGCGAGCAACACCGTTGCGTTCAAGCCAGGCAAGTCGCTTAAAGACAGCGTCAATCCGTAAGTCATGTAGAACGCGCTACGCACATGCGAGTGTGAGCGCGGGATGAAAAATGGGCACGCCGACTGGGTCGGGTGCCCATTTTTTGTGGGTGGGCAATCCTTGCTCAATCGTTGAGCTTCAAGCTGTCCACTCGTTCTCAATACACCATTGCTGTACATCCGCAATTAGTTGCGCCGATACCGGTTGCAGATTGGGGAGTTTTTTCTCGTATTTCTTAATACTTTCAACAAAAAATGTAATGAATGCCGCACCTATTAATTTGCGCTGAGCAGCTATGTCTTTTTTCAGTGGAACAAAATCTTCCTCGTCCATGGCGATATCCAGACCGAACATTTTGTCTTTTGCGTAATAACGGCAAAATGTTTTTCGTTCCAGGTTCTTCGGCAGGCATCGCATGCAGACCGCCAGTTCCCAGTCGAGGGTGGGATACTTTTTTTCAAGAATCTCACTCAGGCCATTTAGCTCGTCGGTGATTTCAAAGACCTTTGTCCAACTCGGTGAGTCCGATGTCGTATCGACTCGCATAAAGTATTCCTTATGTCAGTGCCTGCATTTGTTGCCCGGGGGTAGTTTTCCTCGGCGTTTAAAATATTTTCCGATTTTTAATCTTTCCCATACCTGCATATTGCCCTTCGTCGGTGCTGCCATAACCCTTTTGTAGGCAAGATTTTTGGATTTCAGCCACTTTTGGGTATATCGCCGATTCGGATTGACGGTTTCACCGACTTTCCAAACTTCACCTTTTTTCAAATAGACTTGGCCTATTGGCTTTTTATGGCCCCATGCCATCTCGTCATAAAAGCCGTCCTTTTTCGCAATCAGGTAATAAAGCTCGGGGGCCAGTCCCCATGGATCAATCCAGGATATTGGATTGGGGGCGTACTGATAAAAATTGAGCCCGCCGTCAAACTCAATCGGATCCGGTGTCGTAAACCGTCCCACGTCCGGATCATAAAACCTGAAAGTATTGAAATGCAGCCCCGTCTCCCGGTCCAGATACTGCCCCTGAGAGCGCAGGTTCTGTTCTTCGATGTAGTACGGCTCGCGCACTTCCTCAACCGTATTGCCCCACACACGATATGTCGCGCGCCAGACATTATGCCCGTCAGCTTCAGTCAGTTGCTCCGGCAGTCCGTTGAGGTCGTTGTGGTAGTAGCGGATTTTCTGCAGCGGCCCGGTGCCGTCAACGCGAGCCAAGGGTTCGCTGCCTTCATCTTCATAGATGTAAAGACTGGTCTGGCTGTGTTTATGCTCCTGCAATAACCGCAGCCCATCCCAGGTAAACCGGGTTTCCCCCAGGGGATAGCCGTCGTTGCCATGTTCGGTTTTCTCAATGCGTCGGCCCAACGGGTCGTAGATCATCCTGACTACGCTGCCGTTTTCATTGCGCACTTCAATCAGCCGGCTTTCTGCATCGTAGGCGAAGCGTTGCAAGCCACGCGCTGCGCTGCGTTTTTCGATCATCCGACCGAACGCGTCATAGCGATAACGCTTGTCCTGATAGGGTAATAGGGACGGATTTATTTAATTTATCTGACGGCCTTTTATCTAAATAAATCTGCCCCCTTTATTGTTCTTTGTTCCACTTTGATTGCTTGTCAGAACGTTATCTGTTTCAGGTGTCTGTGCGAAGGCGTACGTGAGATACCTGACCTCGCTTTTTTGTACGGTCTAGACCAGTACTTCCACTGTGGTTTCACCTTCAAGGGTTTGAACGGCCGTGCGATATATATCAGTCCACGTATCCCCTGCCGGCCTTTTGAGGCGATGTTTTGCGCCAAACACGTAAACGGTGTCACCAAGAGAGATTTTTTCTTTAATGTGCTGTGCTGAAGGTGAAACTGAAAACTGGTGTAAAAACACCATAGGTTGGCCCTGATGGTACAACCAAGCCGGCTCTCCTACCCATGCCGGGCGCTCCTTCAAACACAGGAATTCATTTTCAAGTCGTTCTGCCAGCCATTTCTTTTTATTCTTCGGCGCGCCTTGCTCAACATATTCATCGTAAAGCAGCCGGGCGAAATCCTCCGCTCCGTCAGCCTCCATCGAGGCGGATTTCTTCTCAGCAACAGCCATCGCCGCGCCCCAGAAAACGTGAAAATCAGTCAACTCACTCATGTCTGCTCCTTCAAGGCGTGACTTACCATTGCCCTGTGGTTTTCACAACTCTCACCAAGTCCCAGCCGGTATGGCGAAATTTATCCATTGATTCGTGCCCCCAAGGGGTAGCTTTAGTCAGGTTCCACTCCCCGTGAGCAACGTTTGATCGAGATCGCTGAGGAATGTACTGATGATTCAGCTCCATCGGCACATCGATGACTTTGGTTTTGCCAACACGCCCGAGTCGCCTGTTCCTCGCACTGTCACGATAACGAACTTCAACTCTCATCCTGGGCGCTTTACCTTCCGACATCCGCGCTAGGTTTCTAGAGGAATATTTGCCGGGTGGCGCCTTGGCTGCAGCACTTTTCCAGACGCCTTTCCTTGCGGTGCTCCAACATTTCCAGCCCCAGGGGTCGACCCAGGCCAATGGGTTCGGGGCATATTGATATAGATTGACGCCCCCCGCCAATCCAATAGGATCTGGCGTGGTAAACCGTCCCACGTCCGGGTCATAAAACCTGTAGGTATTGAAATGAAGCCCAGTTTCCCGGTCCAGGTACTGTCCCTGAAACCGAAGATTCTGATCTTCGATGTACGAGGCCTCGCGTACTTCCTCCATGGCAGTGCCCCACACTCGAAAGCTTGCCCGCCAGAGGGGGTGCCCATCGGTTTCGGTTAGCTGCTCCGGCATGCCGTTGAGGTCATTGTGATAGTGACGGACTTTTTGCTGTGGGCCGGAGCCATCTATGCGAGCAAGCGGCATGTAACCTTCGTCTTCATAGACATAGAGGCTGGTCTGACTGTGTTTGTATTCTTGCAGCAGCCGCAATCCATCCCAAATGAAGCGCGTTATGCCCAATGCGTACCCGACGCTGTCGTGTTCAGTCTTCTCGATGCGACGGCCCAGAGGGTCGTAGGCCATTTTGACCACGTTGCCATTTTCATTGCGTACTTCAACTAATCGGCTTTCAGCATCGTAGGCGAAACGCTGCACGCCACGAACAGAGCTGCGCTTTTCGATCATTCGACCAAAAGCATCGTATTTATAGCGTTTGTCTTGGTAGGTGAGCAGCCTGTTATGCCTTACCAAGCCACCCTGTCGTGGGCCGTCGAGCAGGTTGGCTGCCGCGTCATAAGCAAAGGTTTCGGTCTGGCCTACTTGGTGGCTGACGAGAATACGTTCGGTACTGTCGTAACCCAACTGCTCTTGACGATCATGAACACGGTCAACACGCCGACGCCCGATCAGGTTATCGCTGGGATCGTAGCTGTAGTCAGTCTCAACCAACGGCGGCAACTGCCACGGTTGGTCAATACTGCGGCGCTGGCGCGAGCGAACCCTTCCGCTGCGGTCATACGCGGTGTTCGTTCTGAGTTGGCCTTGAGTGCGCTGCACTTCGCGATGCAAACGATCACGCTCGAAGTCGCTGATGACCTTCCCATCGAGATTCAACTGATGCAGGTGACCGCTGCCGTAGTAGAGGCGGTTGAGCCATCGACCGTCGGGCAACTGGGTCTGAATCAGGTTCCCCAATTCGTCGTAGTGATGCTGCAAGGAGCCCGCTGTGCCTTGCTCCTGCAGCAGTTGCCCCAGCGCGTCGTAGCTGAAACCCAGTCGCTGCTGCTGACCATCAAGCGCGGTGAACGTGACGCCGACCAGTTGGTCGTTCAGATCATGTTCGTAAACGGTGGTGCCGTCCGCGGTGACTTTGCTGACCAGGCGTCCAACCGGATCTCGCTGAAATTGGTGTGACAGCGGCGCTACCGGTTCGCCTTCTGTCCCCGGCAGGAAGTCCACGGCGACAACATCATCCAGCGGATCATAGGTGTAGCAGCGCTGACTCTGGTCGAGGTCTTGCTGCCGCACCATGCGGTCGCACGCGTCCCACTCAAAGCGATAGCTTTCACCGTTCTCATTGGTCAGCTTGCGCAATCGGCCATAGGCGTCATGGTCGAACATGACCGTGCGGTTATGCGCATCCCAGCGCTGTTTGACCAGGCCACGCAGGTCATAGGCATAGCGCGTGGTGCTGCCGGCCGGGTCGACATGGGCCGTCAGGTAACCGCTGGCGCTGCGTTGGAACTGTTCCACGCGGCCATCCGGGAGCTGGCATTCCAGCAATAGCCCCTGGGGACCGTACCGGTAGCGAACCGACTCACCTTCCGCATTGGTCTGCACCACCAGATTGCCAAAGGCATCGTATTGATAACGGGTGGGATAACCCGAGCAATCCACCGCTTCGACCAGTTGGCTCCATTCGTTCCAATGCAGCGTTTTGGTTTTTTCCGTGGCGTCGATGATGCGCACTGGTTGACCGAACCCGTCGTAGACGTAGCGCGTGCTATTGCCCAGCGGGTCGATTTCCTCGATGCAGTTGCCTCGCTGGTCATAGCGATAGTGCCAACTGTTGCCCGCAAGGTCGGTCTCTACTTGGGGCAACGCCCAGTGCGCGAGCCACTGCGTGCCGCTGGTTCTGGACAGTGGATCGATCACCGCGCTCAGGTTGCCGGACGCGTCATAATTGAAGCGCCACTGACCGTTTTGCGGGTCAGTCGCGCCGAGCAACTGGCGGTCTTCGCTCCACTCGAACAGCCACGTATGGCCCAGGTTGTCGACGTAGCGAGTGATCTGGTACTGCGGGTTCCAATGCCGTGTACTGACGCGCATCAGGCCATCGGTCACGCGGGTAATGCCGGCGTCGAGATCGTAGTCGAAGGTGTATTCATCGCCTGCGTCTGTCCAGTGGCGGCTCACGCGCCACTCTTCACCGTCCGGGCCGGTCACTGCACTCCATTGATAGAAGCAGCGCAGGCCACTCGGCAACTGGTGTTCGACCATTCGCCGGCCATTGTCATAAGCAAAGCGTCGAAGGGTTGTGCCTTGCACATCCAACACTTCAGCCAGGTCGCCGTTGCTGTCATAGCGGTAGCTGACGAGCACATCGCTGCGCGCATCGAAATGTTCCTGGCGCAGATAACGCCGTTCGATGTGGCTCACGCGCCGTGGGTGTTCAGCCGAGTAGCTCAGTTCGACGTGCATCAAGTCATGGGTGTCGCGCATGCGATACAGCCGCCCCTGAGCGTCGTAGTCGAGAAAGATCCGCCCTTCATTACGATCACCCAGCAGCTGCAGACGCATCCGCGCGCTGTTCAGCGGGTCGGGCTCGAACAGGCGATACAGGCCGTCGATGCTCTCGATCAATACCGCGCCGTCGGCACTGCGCCTGACCGCAAGGCCTTCGCCCGGGTCGAATGCTCCGCCGGACAAGGGGATGTAGCCGATCTCCAGACGGCGTCCTTGCTCATCGATGTAGAGCAGGTTTTCGTCTGCATCTATCTCGATCGAAACTTCATACGCAACGCTCCAGCCCGCGCCAAAGAGGCCGTCCTGGCGTGTGTCGAGGCTGCTGTAGAAACGCTGCCAATCTATCGGGAGCAAGCCCGGCAGCACGAAGTCCAGCTCCTCGTCCCCACCCAGGACCTTGGCCCCGGTCGCGCTGTGAACCGGATTGGGCGAGCCATTCATGGCGCTCTTGAGCGCAGAGGTGACCTTGCTGGTTGCATACGAAATGGCACCGCCCACCACCAAGCCACCGACCAGGCACGGCAGCTTGGTCCAGAAACACTTCAGGTTGCCCCGCAACGCCATCACCACCGCAATCGCCAAACCCACGCCCGGCGTCTTGCCGCTGCGAATCTCTTGCACCACGATGGTCCCGCCACCGATGCGCACATCCGGCGAGATCAGGCCCGGGGCTGTGCCGATCTTGGCGTCGCACGTGCTGCGATCGCCACTGCGCGCCGCAGGCTGGCCATTGATGAATACCGAGCTGGACCCCTCGGCAATGAATTGCAGGGGCATTGGCGGGTGCTTGTTGCACCCCACGGTGTCCAGCGGGCAAGGCTCGGTGCCGGGGGCGGGGGAGGCGACGGTCGGGCGCCACATCTGTGAGAAAAACTCCCCGGCCATGTCCAGGAAGCTGGGGGCTGGCGGTTCGCTGGGTGCGACCGGAACCGCAGTCATCTTGCCTGCGGCGCGGGCAGCTTTTTTGCCATTGATGAAGACGTTGTCCGAACCGCTGGTGATGAAGGCATCGATCACCGGCGGGAACACCCAGTTGGCGGCGGACTCGCACCAACTGGATATTTTCAGGTCAGCCCCTGTGAGCCCTGCGGTGATCCCAACGACTGCCCCCACTACCAAGACCAATGCAACGCCGCCTGTGGCGATGGTCGCACCGGTCGCGAGGAAAACCGCCCCTGCAACGGCCAGGCAGCCCACGGTAGTGAGTGCGGCATAGGCGGCCACTTCCAGCACGCCGCCGAGAATATCGGCCATCACCGAGGTGTGCAGCAGCGCGTCGCCTTCGCGGGCAGCCCAGAGGTCTTCACTCATTGTTCAGACTCTGCTCAGGGGGTGACGGCAAAGTTGAGCGTGTTCTTGAGCGTTGCCCAATGTGCCGCCTCGGCAGGCCCCAGGGGCTGGGTCTTGACGTAGCTCAAGGCGATCAGGTTGCGTGTGCCGGGTATCTGCATTGCCAACTGATATTGGTAAATATTGTCGCTGCCTTTGTTGAAACGGTTCTGCACTTCAAAGGCGTCGATGTCCTGCGCCGGCCCCACCTTGATGGCTTGCGCCGGCGAATAACGAAGGTCCTTGACCTGCTGTTCGAGCTTTTTCAGCTGGCCCTCGAAGTTGTTTTGCAAGGTCTCGCCATCTGCCAACGGGCTGCGACTCACCACCAGGGTGGTGCCCAGCTTGGCGAACTTGAGGATATTGATTGAGGTGTCCTGTACCTCTGCATCGGGCAGGGTGAATTGGGCTTCGTTGATCAGGTAATTCATCGTGGAGAAATCTCGTTATTGACCAGCGCCGGGCTTGCCGGGAAATTTTGATTCGACGGCGGACTTGATCGTGCTTTGCACGCCTTGGGCGCCGGGCACCGTGCCCTTGTCGCTGCCAAGGTTGATATCCAGTTTGCCCTTCGTCTGGATTTTGCTGCTGCCGGTGGAAAACAGGTTGAACGAGCCACAGGTCAGGTTGATGTCTCCGCCAGCCTTGAGCTCAATCACACTGTCGCCGCACACCAGGCGAATACTGTCGCCAGCCTCGACGGTGTAGGTCGTGGCGGCGCTGTCGGACTTGGCCCCGCCCACAATCACGGTGTCGTTGTTGCGCACGACCCGCAGGCGGTTTGAGCCAATCGTCACCGTCTCGTTATGTCCAATACTCTTGTTCCGGTCATGCCCCACCGAGTGGCTCTCATCCACCTCCACCACAATGTCCTGATTGCGCTCGGCATGGATGTACAACTGCTCCAACCCCTTCTTGTCCTCCATGCGGATTTCATTGAAGTTGGCCGGCGTGCCGCCTTTGCTGGAGCGGCTTTTCATCCCGCTTTGGGTGGCGTTTTCCGGCAGGTCGTAAGGCACGGTCTGCTCGGCGTTGTACACGCGGCCGGTGATGATCGGCCGGTCGGGATCGCCTTCCAGGAAGCTCACAATCACTTCCTGGCCGATCCGCGGGATCTGCATCGAGCCCCAGTTTTTTCCGGCCCAGGACTGCGATACGCGAATCCAGCATGAGCTGTTTTCGTTGGACTGGTCGTGGCGGTCCCAATAGAAATGCACCTTGACCCGGCCATATTGGTCGGTCCAGATTTCTTCGCCCTTGGGGCCCACTACCAGCGCGGTCTGCGGGCCTTTGACGATGGGCCGGTAGGTGTTGGCCAGCGGGCGGAAACTCTGTTGCGCGTCGATGCAGGTAAGGGTGCTTTCGAACTGCGCCGAAGGCGCGCCACCGCCGCTTTCGAGGCTTTCCTGGGAGATGTAGTAGCGGGCGCCGACGATCAGGTATTCGCGGTTCTGGTCGCGGCGACTGAAGCCGGTGAGGCTGAACAGGTGGCCGGAACCCAGGCCCCGGGCGTTGCCGCTGAACTCCACTTGTTCGTGCAGGGTTTGCAGGGCTTCGATGCGGGTGCGGGCGTAGTGTTCGCCGTCTTCGCTTTTGACGTAGGTGCCGGGGTAGTCGTACAGCGGGTAGTCGCCGGCGGTGTGCGGGCGCGGCATGGCCGAGCGCACGTCGATGCTCGCGCTGGGGCGCTGGAAGTCGTAGTCGTTGAGCTCAAGGGAGCCGGGCTGTACTTCCTGTGCCAGGTGCCAGTTGTGCATATGGTCGCGTTCGCGCTGCTGCTCGTCCTTGGGGTAGTAAGGCACCGAGGCGTAGCCGGGCACGTTGGCGTGGGCACCGTAGGCATCGGCCAGCACCAGCACGTGGCGGTCCTGCTCGTGGCGGAAGAAGTAGTAGATGCCTTCCTGTTCCATCAGGCGGCTGACGAAATCGAAGCTGGTCTCGCGGTACTGCACGCAGTATTCCCACTCGCGGTACGGGCGGCTCAAGGCGTCTTCGAAGTCGGAAAAACCCAGGTCGCGAAACACCTGCTTGATGATCTGCGGGATGCTCAGGTTCTGGAAAATCCGGCAGTCGGAGGTGCGGCTCAGCAGCCACAACCACGGGCGCAAAGTCACTTGATAGCTGGCGAACTGGCCCTGGTCGATGTTCTGGCTGCAGCGGGCGACGATGCCGTGGAAGTGCCGCTCGCCACCGTCCGCCATTTGCAGGTTCAGGCTCATGGGCTTGCCCAGCAACTGGTTGAGGTCGATGTTGGCGTCCAGCGAGGTCAGCTGCAGTTCGAAATTGAACAGCCGACCCAGCTCTTCGCCGCCACCCATTTCATTGAGCAGCAGCACATCCGGCCCCAGGGGGCTGGTGATCTTGGCCAGGCGTGAGGCTTGGTTGAATAACATCGGTTAACCCGTAAATAGCGTAATAACTGTAGGAACCGGCTCC